>CAJYIY010000056.1 GCA_913775305.1 uncultured Erwinia sp.
CTGCAACGTAGTATGGGGGAGCTATGGCCTATTTTATCGATCGGCGTCTTAACGGCAAAAACAAGAGCGCGGTAAACCGACAGCGCTTTTTACGCCGCTATAAGTCGCAAATCAAAAAGTCGATCTCCGAGGCCATCAATAAGCGTTCGGTTACCGACGTAGATAGCGGCGAATCCGTCTCAATTCCCGTTGAGGATATCAATGAGCCGGCTTTTCATCAGGGGCGCGGTGGCCTGCGTCACCGGGTGCATCCGGGCAACGACCACTTTGTGCAGAATGACCGCGTGGAACGCCCGCAGGGCGGCGGCGGCAGTGGCGGTGGTCAGGGCAACGCCGGCCAGGACGGTGAAGGCCAGGATGAGTTCGTTTTCAATATTTCAAAAGATGAGTATCTCGACCTGCTGTTCGAAGATCTGGCCCTGCCGAATCTGAAAAAAAACCAGCATCGCCAGCTCAATGAGTTCAAAACCCACCGTGCGGGCTACACCGCTAACGGCGTTCCTGCCAATATCAGCGTGGTTCGCTCGCTGCAGAACTCGCTGGCGCGTCGTACGGCGATGACGGCCAGCAAGCGCCGCACGCTGGCCGAGCTGGAAGACACGCTGAAAACCGTCGAGAACAGTGAGCCGGCGCAGCTCCTGGAAGAGGAGCAGCTGCGTCAGGAAATCGCTGAACTACGCGCACGCATCAATCGCGTGCCGTTTATCGATACCTTCGATTTACGCTACAAGAATTTTGAAAAACGCCCGGAGCCTTCCAGCCAGGCGGTGATGTTCTGCCTGATGGATGTCTCCGGTTCTATGGATCAGGCCACCAAGGACATGGCGAAACGCTTTTATATTCTGCTTTACCTGTTCCTCAGCCGAACCTATAAAAACGTGGACGTGGTTTATATTCGCCACCATACGCAGGCAAAAGAAGTGGATGAGCAGGAGTTCTTCTATTCACAGGAAACCGGCGGTACTATCGTTTCCAGCGCGCTGAAGCTGATGGATGAGGTGGTAAAAGAGCGTTACGACCCGGCGCAGTGGAATATTTATGCCGCGCAGGCGTCTGATGGCGACAACTGGGCAGACGATTCGCCCCTTTGCCATGAACTGCTGGCAAAGCATATTTTACCCATGGTGCGCTACTACAGCTATATCGAAATAACCCGGCGGGCCCACCAAACGCTGTGGCGCGAGTACGAAAATCTGCAATCCCGGTTCGACAACTTTGCTATCCAGCATATTCGCGAACCTGAAGATATCTATCCGGTGTTCCGCGCCCTGTTCCAGAAGCAGGTTGAGGAAAATTACTGATCCCACCTGTACCGGTAGCGCCCTGCTATCGGTACAGGCCACAGGATTAACTGTCATTTATGCCCTCTTTCGGGCACCTTTAGTGTCAATTGGCAGAAAAATTCATTTTTACGCACTCTGCGGTATTCACCGCGGTGTTTTTTACGCTATTTTACCTTCTGAATTCAATCGAGTGAGCTCGGTTAGTGTTTTTTGCACCCTGGTGCAAACTCTGTAAAAAGTCTTTTATTTAACCTGTCGGGAGTAACATCTTTTGGAAGCCAGCGCGATTTACAGTTTATTCATTATTGGTTCAGTGCTGGTTGCCGCAAGCATTCTGCTGAGTTCCTTCTCCTCCCGACTGGGTATCCCAATTCTGGTTATTTTCCTGGCGCTCGGTATGCTTGCGGGCGTAGACGGCATTGGCGGTATTGTCTTTAACAACTATCCGGCCGCTTATCTGGTCAGTAACCTCGCGCTGGCGGTGATCCTGCTGGATGGTGGCATGCGTACCCAAGCCAGCTCCTTCAAAGTGGCCCTCGGCCCTGCGCTGTCGCTGGCAACGGTCGGCGTACTGATCACCGCCGGTCTGACCGGTATGGCCGCCGCATGGCTGTTTGATTTGAATATGATTAATGGTTTTCTGATCGGCGCAATTATCGGCTCAACCGATGCGGCGGCGGTCTTCTCGCTGCTGGGTGGTAAGGGGCTCAATGAACGCGTCAGCGCAACGCTGGAGATTGAATCAGGCAGCAACGACCCGATGGCGGTGTTTTTAACCATTACGCTGATTGAGATGATTCAGAAAGGCCAGTCCGGGCTGGACATGATGTTCCTGGTTCATCTGATCCAGCAGTTTGGTCTGGGTATCGCACTGGGTATCGGCGGCGGCTGGGGACTGATGCAGCTGATTAACCGCATCTCGCTCCCCGGCGGACTTTACCCGCTGCTGGCGCTGAGCGGCGGTATTCTGGTGTTTTCCCTGACCACCGCGCTGGAGGGGAGCGGAATTCTGGCGGTGTATCTTTGCGGCTTTGTGCTCGGCAATCGCCCGATCCGCAGCCGCCATGGCATTCTGCAAACCTTCGACGGTATGGCCTGGCTCAGCCAGATCGGCATGTTCCTGGTGTTAGGACTGCTGGTTAATCCGCTCGACCTGTGGCATATCGCCGTACCGGCAATGCTTCTCTCACTGTGGCTGATCCTGCTGGCCCGCCCGCTGTCGGTAATCATTGGACTGTTGCCGTTCCGCGGCTTCAATATTCGTGAACGCTTCTTCATCAGCTGGGTTGGCCTGCGCGGCGCGGTACCGATTATCCTGGCCGTCTTCCCGATGATGGCGGGTCTGCCTCACGCCTCCCTGTTCTTCAATATTGCTTTCTTCGTGGTGCTGGTCTCGCTGATTGTCCAGGGCACCTCGCTGGGCTTTGCTGCGCGTAAAGCCCGGGTGATCGTGCCGCCTACGGCGTCGCCGATCTCGCGTATTGGCCTGGATATTCATCCGGATAATCCGTGGGAGCATTTTGTTTACCAGCTCGGCGAGGATAAGTGGTGTGTCGGTGCTGCGCTGCGCGATCTGCGTATGCCGCGAGAAACGCGTATCGCCGCCCTGTTCCGCAATAACCAGCTGCTGCATCCAACGGGTAACACCCGGCTGCGCGAGGGCGATATCCTCTGCGTGATTGGGCGTGAGCGCGATCTGCCAGCACTGGGTAAGCTGTTCAGCCAGTCACCGCCGGTGGAGCTCGATCAGCGATTCTTTGGCGACTTTATCCTGCAGGCCGATGCCCGCCTGCAGGATGTGTCTGAAATCTATGGCATCGAACTTGATGAAGAGCAGAGCCGACAGCAGACGCTGGGGCAACTGGTTTCAGAGATCATTGGCGGTGCTCCGGTGGTCGGCGATCAGGTTGAGTGGAAAAATATGATCTGGACCGTGGCGGAAAAAGAGGACAACGAAATTGTCAAAGTTGGGGTCCGTATGCAGCAGGATAAAGAATAGTTTCGCGGTGTAAGAGGTGAATTCGTCTGCCTCCTGACACTTTATGCTTTTCTTTTCCCTGGGTAGTCTCTACCCTGTACGGCTTGCTTTAATTTGGATCTCACTTCTGTCATGCAAAAATTCACCCTGCTGCTGCTCAGCCTGGTTCTGCTTGCCCCGCTGGGCATCGATTTGTATCTGCCCACGCTGCCGGACATCGCCGTGGGATTACAGACTCCCGTGGCCAGTATTCAGACCACCATCCCTCTGTTTCTGCTGGTTATGGGCCTTGGGCAGATTATCGCCGGGCCGTTAGTGGATAATCTTGGGCGTAAACCTGTCGCGATCGTCGGGTTGCTGCTTTACGTTATCGGCAGCGTGATGGCGGCCACCGCTGACGTCTGGCTGCAATTCCTCACCGCGCGCATTATCCAGGGCTGCGCCGTCTGCTGTACCGCAGTGGTGGCCTTCAGCGGCGTTCGCGATCGTCTGAACGGTGATGATGCCGCGCGGGCTTACGGCTTTCTGAACGGCGCACTGAATATTGTTCCTGCGCTGGCTCCGCTGCTTGGCGGGCTGCTGGCGGAAGCCTTTAACTGGCGCGCGCCGTTCTGGTTCCTTACCCTTTATGCGCTGTTTATCGGTCTGCTGGTGGTGTGCTTCCTGCCGGAAACCCGCCCGGCGGATACGCAAAAAGTGAAAGGGCTGCCGCTGCGCCAGTACTGGCAAATCCTGCGTCAGCCGCGTTTCCTGGCGTTTGCCTTCGCTAATGCCGGTGCGCTGGGCATGGTGCTCACCTATGTGTCGCTGGCCCCTAACGTGCTGATGACCGAAGGCCGTCTGTCTGCCCTGCAGTTTTCTGTCGCCTTCGGCGCGAACGGTTTCTGGATTATGCTGGTCAGCGTGCTGGCCAATAAAGTGATCCGCAAGCTTGGCCGACCGGTCTGCCTGGCGATGGGCGCACTGTCAATGGCTGCAGGAGCAGTGATGCTGATGGCGGGAGTCTGGCTGCTGCCGGAGGCCTGGCAGACGCACTGGACCCTGTACATGCTGCCTGTGGCGGTGTCCGTTGCCGGACTGGCTTTCACCGTAGGCCCGGCTACCAGCTACGCGCTGGAACCCTATCAACAGCAGGCCGGTGTAGCGTCGGCGCTGGCAGGCTTTATTCAAATGGCGGGAGGATCGTCGGCGGGGCTTTTAGTGATGATGCTGCCGCTGGCAGAAAAATCGGCTCTGGCGCTGATGATGGTAGCGGGTGCGCTGCTGGCGTTTATCGCCTGGCGCTGCAGTAAGAAAGTGCGCGGTACGCTGACCGCGCTCTGATATTAAATCACCACCACCGGCACTCGCGGTGCGAGCGCGCACATCAGCTCATAGCCAACGGTGCCGGATGCTGCGGCAACATCATCTATCTTAATGTGATTACCCCACAGCTCCACCGCGCTGCCGATGCCGGCCTGTGGACAAGGGGTTAAATCAACGGTGATCATATCCATGGAAACGCGGCCAACGATGTGAGTCATCACCCCATCGACCATTACCGGCGTACCGGTTGGTGAAATACGCGGATATCCGTCGGCATAGCCGCAGGCCACCACGCCAATTCGCTGTGCTTCACGCGCGCGATAATGACCGCCATAGCCCACTTTTGCACCCGCGCTCAGCTGCTGCACGCCGATAATTTCACTGGTTAAGGTCATCACCGGCTTCAGCCCGTTTCCGGCAATGTCCTGCCAGCGGCCGCTGGGGGACGCGCCGTAAAGAATAATGCCGGGGCGCACCCAGTCATAGTGGCTCTGGGGATGCCACAGCGTGGCGGCAGAGTTGGCCAGGCTGCGCGGACAGTGCAGTCCTTCAGCCGCCTGTTCAATACGTTTCAGCGGTTCAACAATGCCCTCTGCCGTTTCCGCTTCGGCAAAGTGAGCCATCAGGGTTATCTCGCCAACGTTCGGCAGCGAACGCAGTTTCTGCCATGCGTTGTGTACCTGGTCGGGCTGGAAGCCAAGCCGGTTCATGCCGCTGTTCATCTTGAGGTAGATATCCAGCGGAGCAGAGAGCCTGGCCTTTGCCAGCGCCTGAATTTGCCAGTTGCTGTGCACGCTGGTGGTCAGGCGGTAGCGATCGAGGATCGCCAGATCTTCCGGATGGAAAAACCCTTCCAGCAGCAGGACAGGTTTCTTCCATCCCTGTTCGCGCAGCAGAATCGCCTCTTCAAGATTCAGCAGTCCAAACCCGTCGGTTTCCTGCAGGCTCTGCCAGACACGATCAATGCCGTGGCCATAGGCGTTCGCTTTCACTACCGACCACAGGCGCGAACCGCCCGCTGCCCGACGGGCAACGGCCAGATTTTGCCGCAACGCGGCGGTATCGATCGTTGCGACAATCGGACGCGACATACTTTCTCCTCGTACTTCAACAGGTTGATTAACGAATAGTGGCACCGCGCAGCGGGCGGGTCGGCGTGGGGGCATAGCCCGGCAGATAGCGCATTACCGACAAATCTTCCGCCATAATTGCCGGCGTTTTGCCGGTAATTATATCCGCCAGAAGCTGACCCGAGCCGCAGGCCATCGTCCAGCCAAGAGTACCATGACCGGTATTAAGGTACAGATTTTTCAATGGGGTACGGCCCACAATTGGCGTACCGTCAGGGGTCATTGGACGCAGTCCGCTCCAGAACGTTGCTTCGGCTACATTGCCGCCGTGTGGGAAAAGATCGCGAACCACCATTTCCAGCGTACCGCGGCGGGCCGGTAATAATTTTGTATTATAGCCAACTATTTCCGCCATCCCGCCGACACGTATACGATTATCAAAGCGCGTGATCGCCACTTTGTAAGTTTCATCCAGCACGGTGGAAACTGGCGCGGCGTGCTCGTCGGTAATCGGGACGGTAAGCGAATAGCCCTTCAGCGGGTAAACCGGAATTTTGACCATATCGCGCAGTAGCGCAGTGGAGAACGCGCCGAAGGCCACCACGTAGGCATCGGCCACAATCACCTCATCGCCGCACTTCACGCCGCGAATTTGATTCCCTTCCTCCAGCAGCGCATCCACCTGCAGGTTAAAACGGAAGTTCACCCCTGCTTCTGCCGCCATTCTCGCCAGGCGTTGAGTAAACAGCTGGCAGTCCCCGGTTTCATCATTCGGCAGGCGCAGACCGCCGGTTAGTTTATGCTGGGTCGTGGCCAGTGCAGGCTCGATGCGCGCCAGCTCCGCCGCTTCCAGCAGTTCGTACGGCACACCCGCCTCTTTCAGTACGGCAATATCTTTTGCTGCGCTCTCAAACTGCTGCGCGGTACGAAACAGCTGAAGCGTACCGCCCTGGCGGCCTTCATAGGCGATGCCCGTTTCCTGACGTAATGCTTTCAGGCAGTCGCGGCTGTATTCGGAGAGGCGAACCATACGGCTCTTATTCTGCTGGTAGTGGCTGATGTCGCAGTTGCGCAGCATCTGCCACATCCACTCCAGCTGGAAGCGGCTGCCGTCAAGACGGATTGCCAGCGGCGCGTGGCGCTGGAACATCCACTTCACCGCTTTCAGCGGCACACCCGGCGCTGCCCAGGGTGCGGCATAGCCAGGCGATATTTGTCCCGCGTTGCCGGCACTGGTTTCCAGCGCCGCATCCGGCTGGCGATCGATAACCGTAACCTCGTGCCCTGCCTGCGCCAGATACCATGCACTGGCCACGCCGACCACCCCACTACCGAGAATGACTACACGCATACCGAACCTCACCTGGTTACAAAAGAACATTACACTATGATAGCGCGTTTATTACCGAGCAAATCACCATAAACATTGCTTACTCTGCGCCGAGGAATTTCACATATTTTTCACCCAGCCAGCGAATAAAAACAAGATATCACTACAAATTCAGTGATAAATTCTTATTTATTAATAATGGCAGCATCTTAAAAAGCTTTTTTGGAATAAAACGCCCTCTTACAGCACAAACCTGTTACATCATATCTTTTGGTTATAAACAGGATTTAATCCTAAAAATTGATTGTTTTTGGGCATTTCCCATCACGTAAAAATCTTTTTTCACCACGCGCTCTATTTTCTGCCAAAGATTTCATTTGTTTTCACGAGAGGGATAAGAGACAGTGAACTATCATTGAGATATTGGCTTTTATTCCAGGCTTACCCACGCAGCACCACGGCGGGGGTGGGTTGACATGAAAACGGATATTTTGTCGCTACGTATGCGGTATCGTCAGAAACCGGTTTTATAAAAAGGGGTGCGCTATGACAACGATCTTTGACGTTCCAGCTATGGACAGCAAACGACTCAATGATGGACCAGACTGGACGTTTGACCTGCTTGACGTGTATCTGAAGGAGATCGATCGGGTTGCAAAATCCTACCGGCTGGATACCTACCCTCATCAGATTGAGGTCATTACCTCAGAACAGATGATGGATGCCTACTCCAGCGTAGGGATGCCAATCAACTATGCGCACTGGTCCTTCGGCAAGAAATTTATCGAAACTGAACAGCGCTATAAGCATGGTCAGCAGGGGCTGGCTTATGAAATCGTGATTAACTCTAACCCCTGTATTGCTTACCTGATGGAAGAGAACACCATGACCATGCAGGCCCTGGTGATGGCGCACGCCTGCTACGGGCACAACTCTTTCTTTAAAAATAACTACCTGTTCCGCAGCTGGACTGACGCCAGCTCAATCGTTGACTATCTGATTTTTGCCCGCAACTACATCAGCGAATGTGAGGAACGCTACGGGCTGGAGCAGGTGGAGCGGCTGCTTGATTCCTGCCATGCGCTGATGAACTACGGCGTCGATCGCTATAAACGACCGCAAAAGATATCTCTGCAGGAAGAGAAAGCCCGGCAGAAAAGCCGCGAGGAGTATCTGCAGAGCCAGGTCAATATGCTGTGGCGCACCCTGCCGCGTCGTGAACGCGAGGAAACACAGTATTCAGCCGCCCGCTATCCGTCTGAACCGCAGGAAAATCTGCTGTACTTTATGGAGAAAAACGCGCCGCTGCTGGAGCCGTGGCAGCGCGAATGCCTGCGCATCGTCAGGAAAGTGAGCCAGTACTTCTATCCGCAGAAACAGACTCAGGTGATGAATGAGGGCTGGGCGACATTCTGGCACTACACCATTCTTAATCATCTGTATGATGAAGGGAAAGTTTCCGAGCGTTTTATGCTGGAGTTTCTGCACAGCCATACCAACGTGGTGTATCAACCCCCGTATAACAGCCAGTGGTATAACGGCATTAATCCTTATGCACTGGGCTTTGCGATGTTCCAGGATATCAATCGTATCTGCGAACATCCAACGGAAGAAGACCGATACTGGTTCCCTGATATCGCCGGCAAAGACTGGCTGGATACCCTGCACTTCGCCATGCGCGAGTTCAAAGATGAGAGCTTTATCAGCCAGTTCCTTTCACCAAAGGTGATGCGGGACTTCCGTCTGTTCACCGTGCTGGATGACGATCGCAATAACTATCTGGAGATTGCCGCTATTCATGATGAAGCGGGCTACCGGGCCATTCGTCAGCAGCTTTCCGCGCAGTACAACCTGAGCAACCTGGAGCCGAATATTCAGGTCTACGATGTGGATTTGCGCGGTGACCGTTCGCTGACGCTGCGCTATGTGCCGCACAATCGTGCACCGCTGGATAAAAGCCGCCGAGAGGTGCTCAAGCACGTTCACCGCCTTTGGGGTTTCGACGTCACCCTTGAGCAGCAGAATGAAGATGGCACAACCGAGATCCTGGATCGCTGCCCGCCGCGCCCCGGCACTCCGCTTTGAGAGCGTGTAAGGCTTGCAGAATCTGAAATCAAAACGCCCCCGGACAGACACCTTATCCGGGGGCGTTTTAACAAGACCCTAGCGGCGCGGCGGCGGCAGATCCGTTGGCATACTGACCTGCATCGCATGCCAGATTTCACCGCTTCGGCGGCCATAATCTCGCACGCTCTCGCTGATCTGGTCGTACTCTTTCGTGTGGCAGATATGCAGCAGGTGCTGATAGAAATCCTGCGCCAGGCGACGTGCTTCGGGGTTGGAAAAGTAATGCCGGCCAACACGGGTATACAGCCCTCTCAGACCATTGAGGATCAGGCCGTAAATGGGATTACCGGAGGCAAAGGCCAGACCGCGAAAAATGCTGTAGTCCAGCTCAGTGTAGGCTTCAGCGTGATCGTCAATCTGATTAGCCGTTTCCAGCACTGCCCGGGCTTTTTCCGGATAGTTTCGAATGGCGCGGCGAATAAAGATAGAGGAAATATCCGTGCGCACGGAAAGCAGGTTGTCAATCAGCTGAGGTACGCTGTCATGGTCAAGCCGCGCCAGCGTCTCAAGAATGCTGAGTCCTGATGTCTCCCAAAAGTTGTTCACCCGCGTTGGCTTACCGTGCTGAATGGTCAGCCAGCCGTCACGAGCCAGGCGCTGCAGCACTTCACGTAGCGTGGTGCGCGTCACGCCGATTAACTCTGAGAGTTCACGTTCAGCAGGCAGTATCGAGCCGGGGGGAAAACGGTTTGTCCAGATACTTTCGATTATGTACTCTTCCGCGAAACCCGCAGGGCTCTGTGCCTTGATGACCATAAGCTTAATGTTTCCGTAGCGTTTATAACTGCAAAAATTGGTCTCATCATATCAGAGGCCCCAGGCTTCACCTAGCTCGCGGCAGGAGGAAAATGTCGATCGCCAGCAAAAAAATACGCTTTATCCTGGCTTTTATCCGGCATTTTTTCTTTTTTCCCGCTTAAATCGCACGCGGGTCTGTGCCAGAGGCTATTTTCGTCGTTAAGTTAATTTAAGTCATTTTACTGCCTAAATTTTTTCTTGTCCTGAGGTGGATTACAGCGGCATTTGGTTTACACTGCCGAATCAACGCTTACCACACGGATAGACTTATGTTGAGATACCTGAATCGCTGTTCTTACGGTCGGGGGGCCTGGCTGTTAATGGCGTTTACGGCTTTAGCCCTCGAATTGACGGCGCTCTATTTTCAGCACGTGATGTTGCTTAAACCCTGCGTCATGTGCATTTACGAACGCTGCGCGCTGTTTGGCATTATGGGTGCCGGGATTGTTGGCGCTGTCGCACCGAAAACGCCGCTACGCTGGGCTGCTGTGTTGATCTGGCTGTACAGTGCATGGGAAGGGGTACGACTCGCCTGGGAGCATACCCAGCTTCAGCTGCATCCGTCACCGTTTGTGACCTGCGACTTTGCAGCCCGCTTCCCGTCCTGGCTGCCGCTGGACAAATGGCTGCCGTCAGTCTTTGTGGCCAGCGGCGACTGCGCTGAACGTTCATGGACACTGCTGAATATGAGTATGCCGCAGTGGCTGCTGGGGATTTTTGCCGCCTACCTGCTGGTGGCCGTGCTGGTGCTGATTGCCCAGGCGTTCAAACCTAAAAAACGCGATTTGTTCTCGCGATAAACAACAAGGCCAGCAAATTGCTGGCCTTGTTGTCTTCCTGCGACGCACTGACGGTCAGTTACCGCGTCCGCGTGGACGATTAATGATGTGATCTTCCCAGTCCACCACTTCACTTTCAGGCACGGCAATATGACGCACTGAGATCCTTGCCGCATGCATTGCCGCACGAGAACCACTGCGTAACGGATGCCAGATCGGCAGCGTTTTGCCTTCTGCCAGCAGGCGATAGGCACAGCTGGCTGGAAGCCAGGAGAAGGTCGGCAGATTGTCGCGCGTCAGCTTAATGCAGTCCTCTTCCAGCTCAAATCGGCGTTCATAATTGCGGCACTGACAGGTTTTAATGTTGAGTTGGTTACAGGCAACATTGGTAAAGTAAATCTCATCCGTGTCGGCATCCTGCAGCTTATTCAGGCAGCACTGACCACAGCCATCGCACAGGGATTCCCATTCTTCATCGCTCATCTGTTCCAGCGTTTTTTGCTGCCAGAAAGGGTTCTCAGTCATGTCGGGGTCCGGTAAAAGTAAAAACCCGCACCTTATAAAGGGTTTGGGCTGAGTATGCAAGTTTTACAGAACCCGGGTTGCAATGCCGTAGCCACCAAATGACAGTTCCAGCCGATCCCCTGAGAGCATTGGCCCGACGCCTTCAGGCGTACCGGTCAGAATAACATCGCCCGCACGCAGGGTGAAAAATTGACTCATATAGGCAATCAGCGGCAGGATGGGGTGGATCATATCAGCGGTTGTACCATGCTGGCGAACTTCGCCATTAACAACCAGCTTCAGCTCAACGTTCTGCGGGTCGAACCGATCGGGCGGAATAAAACCCGAAATCGGACAGGCGTTATCAAATCCTTTTGCTTTCTCCCACGGCTGGCCAGCCTTCTTACAGCCGGCCTGCACGTCGCGCAGGGTTAAATCGAGCGCAACGCCGTAACCGGCAATTGCCTGAGCAACGTGCGCTTCACTGGCGTGTTTTAACGTCGCGCCAATCAGTACCGCCAGTTCCACTTCATGATGCACGGCACCCAGCCCTTGCGGAATGGACAGCGGCTGACGGATATCACAGAGCGCGGTTTCCGGTTTAATAAACAGTACGGGTTCGGTCGGGGTTGCGCTTCCCATCTCTTTAATGTGTTTGGCGTAGTTACTGCCAACACAAACCACTTTATTGACCGGAAAATCTAACAATGCGCCCTGCCAGTTATGGTGCTGATACATGTTTTTCCCCTGCTGAGTTCCACGGCAACTCCGACTACAGCTCGGAATCGCCCCATTTTACCGTGCGACAGCATCGGCCATCATGCCGATACTGATGGCGAAATAATAAGATCGATTCCAGTGCATTAGCGTGCGGAAGTTGTCATAAACCATAAATGAACGTCCGTTACCCTCCTCTGGCGTGACGATCCATGCCCGATCCGGTACATCTCCCTGCGGTGCAGCGTTGACAACAACGCCAAGCTGCTGCCACGCCATGGGCGTTTTCGCCTGCGCAGTTTTCAGGCCGCTGAGACTGGCATCAAAGCCTGGCGGCAGACTGACCTCCGTTCCCCATCCCTGCCCGGCTTTCCACCCCTCTTTCTGCAGATAGTTAGCTACAGAGGCGAACACGTCATCGACATTATTCCAGATATCAATTTTTCCGTCGCCGTCGCCGTCTTTGCCGTAGTTCAGAAACGAACTGGGCATAAACTGGCTCTGCCCCATCGCTCCGGCCCAGGATCCTTTCAACGCATCCGCCGCCAGGCCCTGCTGCTGAATGATGCGCAACGCGGCCATCAGCTCTTTGGTGAAGAACGCTTCACGACGTCCCTCAAAGGCCAGCGTTGCCAGCGCGGAAATCACTTCTTCTTTCCCCTGGATGGTGCCGAACTGGCTCTCCATCGCCCACAGCGCGATGATAAACGCAGGCGACACGCCGGATGCGGCCGCGACGCTATCAAGCTGCGCGCGGTACTGGCTGAGTTTGTCCCGCGCCTTCTCGATTTTACCGGAGGTCAGTACGCGACTGAGATAGTCATTGAGGGTAATGTTGTTTTCGAGCTGTCCGCGATCGGATTTTATCACCCGATCAACAAAATGAATGCCGGTAAAGGCCGTATCTATGGTCGCCTGATGAAAACCCTGCTGGCGGGCGGTGGCTTTCAGCTGCTCCACCCAGGCGGGGAACTGTGCGGGGTCGCGCCCCTGCTGTGACAACATTGTGCTGGCCGGGGAAGGCGATGCCACGGGCGGGATGGCAGCGTGCGTTAAACTGATGCAGCCTGAAATCGACAGCACAGATAACAGCGTGGTCAGACGTGGCAATTTCATGCAGGCATCCTTTAATCACTTCTCCCGCGCCGGATTTAAATGCTCAATGCGGCGCGGAAGATATATTTACAGACGATTCCTGGTTAAGCTTTTTTATGGTTTTCCAGATGCATCTTCAACAAACTTTCCGGCGGCGGAGGCATTTGTAAATAAAAGCCTTCATCACGTAATGACGCTTTCACTTTTTCAATATCTGCCCCCACCAGCTTCTTACTGCCGTCCAGCGGCAGCAGCATCGACAGCTGCGGTTTGCCGAAGCCGTTCATCAACGCCTCGGGGACCCGTGAGAAATCGTCTTTTTTTTCGACATAAAGATAAGTCTGGTCGCGTTTAGTACTTCGATAGATCACACAAAACATATTTATTACTCGAATTAACCTGGAAGGTGGCTTGCCTGGATATTACAGTAACTATAACATGCTTGCAGAACTTCGGAATATTGTCCTGCTTTGATTAACCCGCACAGTGTGCAGCTTATTTCAGACAGGATGATAAATAACAGGACTGAACGGGACAGATGCCACAATCGCCAATTGAGTTAAAGGGCAGCAGTTTTACACTTTCTGTTCTACATTTGCACCATACCGACCCTGCCACCGTCCGAAAGGCGCTGGCGGAGAAGGTCAGCCAGGCGCCGGCCTTTTTAAGAAATGCGCCCGTCGTTGTGAATGTTTCAACCCTAACCCGCGATGTTAACTGGCGGCAGATGCAGCAGGCGATCGTCGCGTCAGGCCTGCATATTGTCGGCGTCAGCGGCTGCAAAGACGAACAGTTAAAGCGCACAATCTCACGTTCAGGGCTGCCGTTACTCACCGAAGGGAAAGAAAAAAAACCCGCGGACGACAGGCAACCTGAAACGCCGGTTTTAACACCTGCCGTCCCTGCGGCTGAACCCTCGATCGAGAAAACCCGGGTGATTTCAACTCCCGTGCGTTCCGGGCAACAAATCTATGCCAAAAACTGCGATCTGATCGTCACAAGCCATGTCAGTGCGGGTGCCGAACTGATTGCGGATGGCAACATTCATATTTACGGCGTGATGCGCGGCCGTGCCCTCGCCGGTGCGGGCGGCGATCAAAGCAGCCAGATTTTTTGCACTAATTTATCAGCGGAGCTGGTTTCCATAGGCGGCGTTTACTGGATTATGGACCAGATCCCCAACGAGTTCTTCGGAAAAGCATCACGTCTTTGTCTTAAAGACGGTGAGCTGACTATCCAGACATTAAACTGAGCCATGCTCGCAAGCCTTTTCTTTTCTAAGGAAATTATAATATGGCACGCATAATTGTTGTTACATCGGGTAAAGGAGGCGTTGGTAAAACCACGTCCAGCGCGGCCATCGCTACCGGTTTAGCGCAAAAAGGAAAAAAGACGGTCGTTATCGACTTTGATATCGGCCTGCGTAACCTCGATTTGATAATGGGCTGTGAGCGCCGCGTTGTTTATGACTTCGTCAACGTGATCCAGGGCGATGCCACACTGAATCAGGCGTTAATCAAAGATAAGCGCACTGAAAATCTGTTTATCCTGCCCGCTTCACAAACCCGTGATAAAGATGCACTGACCCGCGAAGGCGTGGAAAAAGTGTTGAACGACCTTGCCGCCATGGCGTTCGACTTTATCATTTGCGATTCACCGGCAGGTATTGAAACCGGCGCGCTGATGGCGCTCTACTTCGCCGATGAAGCGGTGATCACGACCAACCCGGAAGTCTCTTCCGTCCGTGATTCCGACCGTATCCTCGGCATTCTGTCGTCGAAATCTCGCCGTGCAGAAAATTCACAGGATGCGATTAAAGAGCATTTGCTGCTGACCCGTTACAACCCGGGCCGCGTTAGCCGTGGTGATATGCTGAGCATGGAAGACGTGCTGGAAATCCTGCGCATTCCACTGGTCGGCGTGATCCCTGAAGATCAGTCCGTACTCCGCGCCTCAAACCAGGGTGAGCCTGTCATCCTGGATACTGAATCCGATGCAGGCAAAGCCTATGCTGATACCGTTGACCGCCTTCTTGGAGAAGAACGCCCCTTCCGCTTCATTGAAGAAGAGAAGAAGGGATTTCTGAAACGCCTGTTTGGGGGATAAACCATGGCCTTACTCGACTTCTTTTTATCCCGAAAAAAGAGCACAGCTAACATAGCCAAGGAACGGCTACAGATTATCGTGGCAGAACGCAGGAGGGGGGATTGTGAACCCCAGTATCTGCCGCAACTGAAGAAGGATCTTCTGGAAGTCATTTGCAAATACGTCAAAATCGATCCGGAGATGCTCAGCGTCAAGCTGGATCAAAAAGAGGGTGATATTTCTATTCTTGAGTTGAATGTCACGCTGCCCGAGTCGGAAGAACCCGATAAATGATCCCTGCCTGCTCATCATTTTCCCCTGCACTGAAGCAGGGGAAAATTGCCGGGATCAGTTCGCGCTGAGGATGTCGTTAATCCCTGCCTCCAGCAGCGCCCCTCGCCAGCCATCGATCAGCTCCGGTTTACGGTCGCGCGGTTTCAACTGCCAGTACCAGCTCAACAGCTGATTGATTTGACGCCGTGAAGCCAGCAGTTCCTGGCTGACGCCATGCTGTTCCGCGCTGACTGCCACCAGCCCCTTAATCGCTTTAAATACCGACTTGTAGCGCGGTTGGTCAATCAGATTGGCGACCGGCTCAGGCAGTTCACTTTCGTCCATCGCTTCGGCTTTGGATACCATTGCCAGCAGTGCACGTCCATGGAATCGAATCTCCTGCCCCGGTACGCCAAGGTGCTCAAGCTCGCCCAGCGACCCCGGCAGATAGCGTGCGACCTTCCACAAGTTCTCCTCACGCACCACAAAGTTAACCGCCATATCCTTTTCGCGCGCTGTCTCAAGCCGCCAGGCGGCCATCAGACGCAGAGCAGCAAGCTGACGCGGACGCAGCTGCCACGCGTTGGTTATTTCCCGATAGGCCTCCTGCGGGTCAAGCTGCACGGTACGCCGCTGACAGAGCAGCCGACACTCATCCAGCGCGGCAGCCATCTGGCCGGCGGTTTCCGTTTCGACCATCAGTTTGTGCGCGATCGGCAGCAGATAATAAACATCCGCAGCGGCGTACTGGCACTGTTTCTCCGTCAGCGGACGCGCCATCCAGTCGGTGCGGGATTCGCTCTTATCCAGCGCGATGCCGGTAAAGGATTCAACGATGGTGGCAAAACCACAGGAAAGGGGTCGTCCGGAAAATGCTGCAAGGATTTGCGTATCGATCATCGGGTCAGGCAGCACGCCAAATTCGTGCAGGAACACCTCCAAATCTTCGCTGCCAGCGTGCAGAAATTTGATAATTTCTCGATCCTGTAACAGTGCGCGGAATGGTTCCCAGTCGCCGATCGTCAGTGGGTCGATCAGCGAAATCGTCTCACCGTCGAAAAGCTGGATCAAACCCAGGCGCGGATAGTAGGTACGCGTGCGGACAAACTCGGTATCCAGCGCCAGGGCGGAAACCTGACGGGCGCGCTGACAAACCTCAGCCAGCGCTTCATTGGTGGTGATCATGGTGTAATTCAAAATAACAGTCTCTTATCGCAGGCACTTTACGGCCTGCCTCTGCAGGCGTTAGAAATAATAATGCCGGGGACATCCCGGCATATTGTTCCCCGTCGTCCCGGCCACAACGTTTGCACAGCCGGTCTGAACGGGGATGGCGATAGATCGCAGCATAAACCTCAGAGCGCCGGTTTTTGCGCCGCCTTAATTGCTTCATCACGCAGCTCACGACGCAGGATTTTTCCGACGTTGGTTTTCGGCAGCTCTTCGCGAAACTCAACGATTTTCGGGACTTTATACCCCGTCAGATAGTTTTTGCAGTGCGCAATCAGCTCTTCTTTGGTCAGGGACGAATCCTTCTTCACCACGCATATCTTAACTGATTCACCGGCCACGTCATTGGGCACGCCGATCGCAGCGGCTTCCCGCACCTTCGGATGAAGCATCAGCACATCTTCGATTTCGTTCGGATAAACATTAAAACCGGAAACCAGAATCATGTCTTTTTTGCGGTCAATAATGCGAAGAAACCCTTCGGGATCAACGGTAACAATATCGCCGCTGTGAAGCCATCCATTTTTTAAAACTTCATCCGTCGCGTCCGGGCGCTGCCAGTAACCCAGCATCACCTGTGGCCCTTTAATGCACAGCTCGCCGGGCTCTCCGGGGGCAACTTCATTCCCCTCGTCGTCAACCAGCTTAACGTCGGTCGATGGCACCGGCAGACCGATGCTGCCGTTATGGCACTGGATATCATACGGATTAACCGACACCAGCGGTGAGCACTCCGTCAGGCCATAGCCTTCCAGCAGGTAGTGGCCGGTCAGCTTTTCCCATCGCTCCGCAACAGACTTCTGCACCGCCATGCCGCCTCCCGCAGAGAGACTGAGGCTGGAGAAGTCCAGCTGGTTAAAGCCGTCATCGTTCAGCAGGGCGTTAAACAGCGTATTCACCCCGGTAATCGCGGTGAAAGGATATTTCGCCAGCTCTTTAACCATGCCCGGAATATCCCGCGGGTTAGTGATCAGCAGATTGGCGCCACCGAGATTGATAAACAGCAGGCAGTTTACCGTCAGCGCAAAAATATGGTAAAGCGGCAGCGCGGTGACCACCGTCTCCTGCCCTTCTTTCAGCAGCGAGCCGTAGGTGGCGCGAGTCTGTTCAAGGTTCGCCTGCATATTGCGATGGGTGAGCATCGCACCTTTCGCCACGCCAGTGGTGCCACCGGTATACTGCAAAAACGCCAGGTCATCGTTAATGACGTCCGGCTTGGTATAATTCAGATTCGCCCCGCGCTGAAGGACCTGACGAAACGAAATCGCCCCCGGAAGATGGTAACGAGGTACCATCTTTTTAATGTACCTGACGACGAAATTAACCAGTGTTCCTTTAGCCGTTGACAGCTGGTCTCCCAGCTGGGTGAGGATCACCTGCTCCACCTGGGTTTTCGCCACCACCTTTTCCAGCGTGTGGGCAAAATTAGAGACAATAACAATGGCGCGGGCACCGCTGTCATTTAACTGGTGCTCTAACTCGCGAGGGGTGTAGAGGGGGTTAACGTTGACCACCGTCATCCCGGCACGCAGTATGCCAAACAGGGCAATCGGGTATTGCAGCAGGTTGGGCATCATCAGCGCCACGCGATCGCCTTTTTTCAGCCCCAGATCCTGTTGCAGATAGGCGGCAAACGCCCGACTGCGAATGTCGAGCTGTCGGTACGACAGGCTCTGCCCCATATTGATAAACGCGGTCTGTTCAGCGTAGCGCAGTACCGCATGTTCAAACAGATCGATAAGGGAGCGGTAACGATCCGCATTAATTTCAGCCGGAACATCGGCCGGATAGCGGTTAAGCCAGACTTTTTGCAAGGAGTCACCTCGAAAATGAGTATGTGTAGTCATCGCAGCTCAGCCCCTGGTTTTATTAACATTATTTTAACTCAGCGTACCAGTTTGCAGCGTTCCCCGTTTTAAGGTTGCGAAGCCCATCACTAAAAATTTGTTGTAGTGGGAAATTAAGCCAAAAAAAAGCATACCCGCTGGAACACAGCGGATATGCCGTGAAAAATGGTTCTGTGGCACTATTCAGTCAGAATAGTCTGGACCTGCGCCGGTGCCTGTGGATAGTAACCCCAGGGTGGTGGACCCCAGTAGCCACCGTGACCGTGACCGTGACGGCGACCGTAACCCGGGCCATACCAGATCCACGGGTCGATGGGCTGCGGTGCGGAAATCACCTGCTGTACCTTGTGCCAGCGCTGATAGCCTGTCACCTGCACCACAACAAAGTTGTAGTTCGCATCACCAATCTTGCCCTTTTCAATCCCGGTGATGGGCCCGACAACGGTGACCATCTGGTTATTGAAATTGATCGGGTCAACAAATCCGTTCACATCGGCGTACACCCGCCCCATTGTCGCCGAACCCAGAATGGGGCGCGCGGAGTCATCCAGACTCATGGCGGCAATCTCAAGGCGCGTCATGTTGCTTTTATTGCTGACGCCAATCACTTTGCCACCAAAGCGCGATTCCTGCCCGACATAGAGCTGTGGCGCATTGAGCACGCGCACCAAATCCTGCTGAGGCGTTGCCGATGTTCCTTTCACTGAATCAGGCACGGTCATGCAGCCTGACAGAAATAAGGACGTTAATAACAGACTACTTAACTGCCACAAACGAAATTTACGCATAAAGTTCTCCCAGGTACTGTTGATTTGACTGCACCATGGCGAAATAGTTGCTGCGACTCATTCGCGGCCCGGTAATTTTTTCCACGTGACTTCATTGCGTAAATAAGTCGGCTCTGCCTGCTCCGGAGCAACGGTTTCTCCCGCTGCCAGCGCCTGCTCGGCGAGGATCAGCATATCCTCAGCGGCGGGCAGCTCCACCTCACTCAGCGTTAACGTCAGCGGGCTGTTTTCAGCCAGCTCGGGCCAGGCTTTCCAGCCGGTGCCCACGCAGGCCCACTCATCGCTTAATGCTGCCATACGCTCGGCGGCGGCCTGAGGACTCAGCACGGCTTCACTCTCCTCACCCTGCCAGATCCCCTGCTCATCGCGCTGATACTCGGCCCAGTAGACTTCGCCCATGCGGGCATCAATCGCCGCCAGCACCCGCGTGGCACCGTGCAGACGAAACGCCCCCTGCGCCATGGTTTTCAGGGTGGAAACGCCAATCAGCGGCAGCGCTGCGCCGAGCGACAGGCCCTGAGCAATACCAATACCAATGCGAACGCCGGTAAAACTGCCGGGGCCCCGACCAAACGCCAGCGCATCGAGATCATTAAGCTTAATACCACCCTGCTGCAGGATTTGTTGCACCAGCGGGAGAATACGCTGGGTGTGTTCCCGCGGGCAGAGTTCAAAGTGAGCCAGTCGTTGCTGATTATTCAGCAGAGCAACCGAGCAGGCTTCCGTGGCCGTATCAATGGCTAAAATTCGCGTGGACATTGCAACCTCAGGGAGAAAAATTTCGGCGCGCATCATATCACACTGCACGCCGTTTTGATGAGTACCACCTCAGGGCTTCAGAAATGCCGCCGCCAGGGCAATATCCCGCGTACGCGGCGTCGGCGGCAAGCTGTTTAAAAATACTGCACCGTAGGGCCGCATCACCAGTCGGTTATCGCAAATCACCAGCACGCCGCGATCGTCAACGTCACGGATCAGGCGGCCTACACCCTGCTTGAGGGTGATCACCGCGTCGGGAAGCTGTACCTGGTCGAAGGGATCGCCGCCGCGCAGTTTGCAGTCTTCCATCCTGGCTTTTAGTAATGGATCGTCGGGCGAAGTAAACGGCAGCTTATCGATAATCACCAGCGACAGCGTGTCACCCCGCACGTCCACGCCTTCCCAGAAGCTGCTGGTTGCCACCAGCAGCGCATTACCGGCGGCGATAAACTGCTTGAGCAGCTGCCCCTTGCTGGTTTCCCCCTGCAGCAGTACCGGCAGGGTGAGCGTGGCGCGAAATTCAGCGGCCAGATCGCGCATGACCTGATGCGAGGTACAGAGGAAGAAGCAGCGTCCGTTGTTGGCTTCGATCAGCGGTCGAAGCATCCGCGCCAGCTGACGCGTGCCACCGGGCTGATTAGGGGATGGCAGGTTGCGCGGAACGCAGAGCAGCGCCTGGCTGGCATAGTCAAACGGGCTGTCGAGGATCAGCGTTTCTGCCTGTTCAACGCCCAGCCGCTCAACGAAGTGGGTGACCTGTTCGTTGACGGCCAGCGTGGCCGAGGTGAAGATCCAGCTGGCCGGGCGCTCTTTCATCACCTCGCGGAAGCGTTCAGAGACAGAAAGCGGCGTCAGCGCCAGCGTAAAATGGCGGGAGTGGCATTCGTACCAGTAGCTGAATCCCGGCTGCGAGACATCCTTCAGTCGCTTCAGTCTGCCGCGATAGAGCGCCGCGCGCTCGAATGCCGCATCCAGCAGGGCCGAACGCCCCAGCGACAGTTTAGCCACGTCGTAGCACAGCTCCAGCGCATCATCGAGCAGCAGCAGCGCTCGCTGAACCTGGGTATCGCTCAGCAATTCACGCAGGTTGCCGCGAAAACTGGTATCGCCCAGCACCAGGCGAAAATCCTGCGCGCTCTGCGCCAGCCTGTCAGCTGATTTTTGCAGCTGCTGGACATCACGAATTTCCGTGCGGTAAGCGATGGTAATGTCTTTTGCCAGATCGAGCAGCTGACGGCTGGAAAGCTGCTGACCAAAATACTGGCTGGCAATATCCGGCACCTGGTGTGCTTCATCAAAAATCATCACGTCGGCTTCCGGGATCAGTTCGGCAAATCCGCTCTCCTTCACCACCATGTCGGCCAGGAACAGGTGGTGGTTAACCACCACCACGTCCGCATCCATCGCTTTGCGCCGCGCTTTCACCACAAAACAGTCTTTATACTGCGGGCAGTCGCTGCCCAGGCAGTTATCGTTGGTGCTGGTGACCAGCGGCCAGATGGTGCTGTCCTCCGCCACGCCGCCGCAGGTGCTGATATCGCCGTCCACGGTTTCACTGGACCAGCCGCGCAGATGAACCAGATCGCTCATCGCCTGCACCGCGAGTTCACCTCCGGCCATAGACTGCTGTTCCAGCCGTTCCAGACAGAGATAGTTAGCGCGCCCTTTAAGCAGTGCCAGCGTGCCTTTGAAATTCAGGGCCCCGGCTACCGTGGGCAGATCGCGACTGTAGAGCTGGTCCTGCAGGGCTTTCGAACCGGTAGAAACAATAACTTTTTTTCCGGAGCGCAGTGCAGGTGCCAGATAGGCGTAAGTTTTTCCTGTACCGGTCCCGGCCTCGACAACCAGTTCACCGCGCCTGTCGATGGCTTTAGCCACCGCTGCGGCCATGACCCGCTGGGGTTCACGCGGTTTAAAACCCGGTATCGCCTGCGCCAGAGCGCCGTCCGCTGCAAAATCGTCTGCCACAAATCCTCACTGCCGGAATGAAACTTGGGTAATTATGTCAGTTTAAGGCGCAGAACCACAAACTTTAGGTCGTTCAGGCGCCCTTTTTATCAGGCACGCCCTGCGCTGTCGCGTTGAGATTCAGCGTGCAGGGACGGGAATAACCAGACGGATTGAGCGGAACGGGATGATGCTTATCCGCAACGCCGTCATCCGATTGGACAACAGTGCGAAAGGCAACCCGGGCGGGGTTTATCACTCATTAGAAGCAGTAACGCTTACGGACGGGTGGTCATAATTGACTTGCAAAATATGCATTTAGCGCCATAGGGATTCAGCTTTGTGATATCAAGATGAGAAAAACGGTACTGGACGCTGAAGCACGATGGGCAGATAAGTTTGAAATTGTAGATACAGACCTTCACTTTTTATTTTAAGGACCACCACCTTAACACGGATAGATTATTAAATATCATTTATTTCCCTGAAAGATCCCTTGCGCCGGATGACTCCCAGCGGCGTTTATGCCAGGCTAAAGTCGGTTTAATTTATTGTGTAAAAAGGAACACTCATGGCTATTGAACGTATCGATCCTGAACACCGCATGTCGGAAGCCGTCATTCACAATGACATTGTGTATTACACCAGCGTGCCGGAAAATCTGGATGAGGATGCCGAGGCGCAGACGGCAAACGCGCTGGCGGTGATCGATCGACTGCTGACGCGCGTGGGTTCAGACAAGAGCCGCATCCTGGATGCCACGATTTTCCTGGTGAATAAGGACGATTTTGCCGCGATGAACCGGGCATGGGATGCGTGGGTGTCGCCGGGGAATGCGCCGGTGCGCTGTACCGTTCACGCCGGGCTGATGAATCCAAAGTATCTGGTTGAAATCAAAGTCGTGGCGGCCAGGTAATCAGCGCCCCTGTCCTGGCGGCAGGGGTTCAGATCAGTACTCGTCGTCGTCTTCTTCATCATCCCGATCATCAGTGCGATCGTCGTCGTCTTCATCGTCAAACATCACTGCAACGTGGCCGCCGGTATGGGTGCTGCGGATCTCCTCCGCCACCATCGCAATGGCCTGACCGCTGGTGAGTCCTTCGGACATCAGCTGGTGAATGCGTTCTACGGCCTGCTGCTGCTGTTCATGTGACAGCGCGGGTAATCCTGTAAACATAGTGGCTCCTGGGTGTTCGTACGGCGCGGATTATTTCACGGGTGACAAAGAGATGCCAGCAGCAGAAAAATATGCCAGGCTTGACCTCCTGTAACGAACCACCCTGCTGAAGAATTATGCTGCCTGTTTTACATTCTCTGAAGTATACGCCGGATGCCGTTGAGCATCAGTTTGCCGCTCTGGCCCATCTGCCCTGGGCGATGCTGCTGCATTCCGGTTTTGCCGATCACAGCGATAATCGCTTCGATATTCTGGTGGCAGACCCGCGCTCTACCCTGACTACACGCGGCGATCAGACTGAAATCGCTGAAAATGGCTCAGTCAGACATTCTGAGGAGGATCCGCTCAGCCTGCTGGCAGCCGAGCTGGAACGTGCGGCCATGCAGGCCGCACCGCGTGACGACTTACCGTTTCAGGGCGGCGCACTCGGCCTGTTCGGCTACGATCTTGGCCGCCGGTTCGAAACGCTACCGGTACTCGCCGGGAGGCAGTTAACCACGGCGGATATGGCCGTTGGCATTTATGACTGGGCGCTTGTCGCCGATCACCATCTGCGCAGGCTGACGCTGGTCTGTTGGGGTAACCTTGAGCAACGCCTCAGCTGGCTTGCGGCTCAACAACCTGCGGATGAGAAACCGTTCCGCCTGACCAGCCGCTGGCAGGCCAATATGACGCGCGAAGAGTACGGCGAAAAATTCCATCAGGTACAGGAGTGGCTGCTCTCCGGGGACTGCTATCAGGTCAATCTGGCCCAGCGCTTTCAGGCCCGCTATCAGGGCAGTGAGTGGCAGGCATTTACTCGCCTTTGCCGCGCCAATCGCGCCCCGTTCAGCGCATTTATTCGTCTGCCCGACAGCGCTATTATCAGCCTTTCGCCGGAGCGCTTCATCCGGCTGCAGGATGGCGACATTCAGACCCGCCCGATTAAAGGCACGCTGCCGCGCCTTGCGGACCCGGAGGCAGACCGGCAGCAGGCCGTCAGACTGGCCAACTCGGCTAAGGATCGCAGTGAGAATCTGATGATCGTGGACTTACTGCGCAATGACATTGGTCGGGTCGCGGTGCCGGGCAGCGTCAGGGTGCCAGAACTGTTTGCGGTTGAGCCTTTCCCGGCGGTACATCATCTGGTCAGCACGATTACCGCACGGCTGAAGTCGGGGCTTACGGCCTGCGATCTGCTGCGCGCCAGCTTTCCCGGCGGATCGATAACCGGCGCGCCGAAGGTTCGCGCCATGGAAATCATCGAAGCCCTGGAGCCACAGCGGCGCAACGCCTGGTGCGGCAGCATTGGCTATCTGAGCGCCTGTGGAAACATGGATACCAGCATCACCATCCGCACGCTGATTGCCGAACAGGGCAATCTGTTCTGTGCGGCCGGAGGCGGGGTGGTGGCCGACAGCGACGAAGCCGCCGAGTATCAGGAAACCTTCGATAAGGTGAAGCGCATTTTACCCTGCCTGGAGGAGGCGAGCGATGAGCAGCAGTAATTCCCCTCTGCAACGCTTTTTATCACGCTTTATTCTGCAGCCGCCGCTGGTGGAAAATGTTGCGCTGCCGAACCGTCAGGCGGCGGTGCTGGTCCCGATTGTTGCACATCCCTGCCCCACGCTGCTGCTGACGCGGCGTTCAGCTACCCTGCGTCAGCATGCCGGTCAGGTTGCCTTCCCCGGCGGTATGCGCGATGCCGAAGATGAATCTCTGGTGATTACCGCGCTGCGCGAGGCTGAGGAAGAAGTGGCCATCCCACCTGAGGCCGTCGAGGTGATTGGCGTGCTGCCTCCGGTGACCAGCAGTACCGGATTCCAGGTCACGCCGGTGGTGGGTATTATCCAGCCGGGGCTGCGCTGGTATCCGAATGAGGGAGAGGTTGAGTCGGTGTTCGAAATGCCGCTGGAAGAGGCGCTGCGCCTTGGCCGCTACGCGCCGCTGGATGTGCATCGCAACGGGCTTCATCACCGCATCTGGCTCTCCTGGTTCGATGACTATTTTATCTGGGGAATGACTGCCGGGATCATTCGCCGGCTGAGTCTTCAGGTGGAAAAATACGCACGAAGCGGCTAAAATATCAACAAAAAGCGACCAAAAACTCATCTTCGCCTTATTTTTGACTGCTATTTTGCAGGATAACGATCCAAATCACTGCAACTCAGCGGCTTTTCATTTATATTTCACCCAATTCATCATTTTTTTGAGCATCGTCCAGTGCGTAATATTGTTAAGGAGCGTATAGCGTGATTAGCGTTTTCGACATGTTTAAGATCGGCATCGGCCCGTCAAGTTCCCATACGGTGGGTCCAATGAAAGCCGGCAAACAGTTTGTTGACGATCTGCTGGCCAGCCGCCAGCTCTATTCCGTTACGCGTATTGCGGTTGACGTCTACGGTTCTCTGTCGCTGACCGGTAAAGGCCACCACACTGATATCGCCATTATCATGGGCCTGTCAGGCGCCTCACCGGACAGCGTCGACATCGACAGCATTCCGGCATTTATTCGTGATGTTGAAGATCGGCAGCGCCTGCTGCTGGCCAACGGTGCCCACGAGGTCGACTTCCCACGTGAAGGCGGCATGGTTTTCCGCAGCGACAACCTGTCACTGCATGAAAACGGCATGAGCATCCATGCGTTTGCCGGCGATCTGAAAATCTACAGCAAAACCTACTATTCGGTGGGCGGCGGCTTTATCGTAGATGAAGAGAACTTTGGCAAAACCGTGCTGGATGAAGTTTCGGTACCCTATCCGTTTAACTCAGCGAAAGAGATGCTGAATCACTGCCATCAGACCGGTCTTTCCCTGTCGGGAATGGTGATGAAAAACGAGCTGGCGATCCACAGCCGTCAGGACATTGAACAGTATTTCTCTGCTGTCTGGCAAACCATGCGCGACTGTATCGACCGGGGCCTGAATACCGAAGGCGTGCTGCCCGGTCCGCTGCGCGTGCCGCGTCGTGCCTCCGCTCTGCGCCGCCTGCTGGTTTCCTCCGATAAGCTTTCCAGCGACCCGATGAACGTCATCGACTGGGTAAATATGTTTGCCCTCGCGGTTAACGAAGAAAATGCCGCCGGTGGACGCGTGGTTACCGCACCCACCAACGGCGCCTGCGGCATCGTGCCTGCGGTGCTGGCCTATTACGATCACTTTATTGAATCGGTCAGTCCGGATATTTTTACCCGCTACTTTATGGCGGCCGGGGCTATCGGCATTCTGTATAAAATGAATGCCTCAATTTCCGGTGCTGAAGTCGGCTGTCAGGGTGAAGTCGGCGTTGCCTGCTCCATGGCGGCGGCCGGTCTGGCCGAGCTGCTGGGTGCCAGCCCGGAACAGGTTTGCGTGGCAGCGGAAATTGGTATGGAACATAACCTGGGGCTGACCTGCGACCCGGTTGCCGGTCAGGTGCAGGTACCGTGCATTGAGCGTAACGCGATTGCCTCGGTGAAAGCGATCAACTCTGCCCGTATGGCGATGCGACGCACCAGCGAAGCACGCGTGTCGCTCGATAAGGTGATCGAAACTATGTACGAAACCGGCAAAGACATGAACGCCAAATACCGTGAGACGTCACGCGGCGGTCTGGCAATTAAAGTTCAGTGTGACTAATCAGGCTTAACTTCAGCGTATCATGCCCGGTTCTGATCCGCTGTATCACCAGCTGTCAAAATCACCCTCCTGACTGACTCAGCGCCATCTGACCAATGGCGCTTTTTCTTTTCTGTACATCAAAATAGTTCTGCTGGCAGCTATCCCCGCATTCAGGAAACGGCTAGAGTATCCTCGCACGTTAAATGAGTGTAAGTTCCTGTTTTGAGGCACTCCGTTTTCTCTTCTGCGCGACTAAACTTAAAATTTGTTTTGGTCATTAACGGTATTCAATCTCTGAATACGGGTTTGGCTCATAGGGTGGTAACTCATGCAAATGTCCCAGGAATTCTCAGGACAATTTCGCCGTAAGCGATTGCTTATCGCTGCGGTTGTTGCAGCACTGGTGCTCATCCTGACCCTGACCTTCAGGTTTGTAGAAGAAAAGAACCGCATAGCGCAGCAGTCTCACAGCTTTGCTAATCATGCCATCCAGCGCTTCGACCGGATGTTTTCCCCGCTTGATGTGGCCGCCGATAAAGCCCTTGCCTGGGTCGGTACCGACTGCGGGCTCCTTCGCTTTAAGCTGATTGAAAAGCTGGCAATGCTGCAAACCGTCAGATCGATCCTGCTGGTCGACAACGATCGCATTTACTGCTCAAGTATCTTTGATCGGTTAGATCTGCCCTTCAGCAGCAACTATCCCGAGCTGGCGGATGGAAATCAGCGGATGCAGTTGGCGGTGGATGAACACTTGCTCAAGGGCTCACCGATTCTGTTGTTCTGGACACCGCGACAGGAAGATAATCGCGCCGGGGTGTTACAGGTAATCAATATTGAGCTGATGACCAGCTATCTGCTGGAGCCCGCGCTACCCTGGGTTGAACGTGCCATACTCAACGTCGGCAACCAGAGCCTGGAGTACGGCAATCCACTGATTGAACCGGCCACGCCGGCTGAAGACCAGGTGAGCATCGAAGAATCCTCCCTGCGCTATCCGTTTTCCATCACGCTGTTCGGCCCCTCGCCGTCGCAACTGGCGCTGATGAACGTACCCTCCCAGCTCCCGCTGGCACTGCTGCTCAGTCTGCTGATGGGCTATATTGTCTGGCTGGCAACGGCAAACCGCATGAGCCTGTCGTGGCAAATTAGCTACGGCATTACCTCGCGGGAATTTATGGTTTACTGCCAGCCGCTGATCAATGCCCATACCGGCCAGTGCGACGGGATTGAGATGCTGCTGCGCTGGCACAATCCGCGCCAGGGTTGGATCCCGCCGGATGTCTTTATTCCGCTGGCCGAGCGCCAGAACCTGATCGCCCCTCTGACCCGCTTTGTCATCAGTGAAGCGGTCAGGCATCTGCCCCTCCTGCCACTGCGCTCCTCATTCCACATCGCCATTAACGTGGCCGCCAGCCACTTCCACAACCGGGCGATCATCGACGATCTGCAACGCCTGTGGTGGCCCGCTAACCCACGACCTCAGCTGGTCGTGGAGCTGACCGAGCGGGATTCGCTGCCGGTTGTCGACTGGCGCGTGGTTTCTCATCTGCACAAACTTGGGGTGAAGCTGGCGATTGATGATTTTGGTACCGGACACAGCTCCCTGTCCTATTTGAAAACACTCAGCCCCGACGTGCTGAAAATTGATAAAGTCTTTACTGCCGCCATAGGCACCGATGCGATTAACGCTACGGTTACCGATATGGTGATTTCACTGGCCCAGCAGCTGAATATCGGGCTGGTCGCGGAAGGGGTTGAAACGGCAGAACAGGCAGACTATCTGCGCGAACGGGGAGTGGATGTACTGCAGGGTTATTATTACGCGCGGCCAATGCCACTGGGCGATTTCCCGGCCTGGCTGGCCAATCATCAGGCATTCTGTCCGGCATAAAAAAAAGACCGGGTTTCCCCGGTCAGTTTATGCGGTTACCCTTCTTCTTCGTCGTGCTCGTTGCGTTCACGCGTCACGCGCACCAGGTCAACACGGTAGTCCGTCGCTTCAACGATCTGGAAGCGCAGCGGCGGCATATCGAAGATCTCACCCGCCTTTGGCAACTGGCCCTTCTGGGCAATCAACAGACCCGCCAGTGAGGCGTGATCGTCTTCCGGACGCACCAGTTCCTGCGTGTCAAACAGCTGCTGTAGCGAGTGCAGGTCGGTGGCACCTTTGACCAGCCAGCCGTCACCGTCGGCGATAATGTCCGGCGTTTCATCCTCGTCCGGGAACTCACCGGCAATCGCCTCCAGCACGTCAAGCGGCGTAACCAGCCCCTGAACCACACCAAACTCGCTGGTCACCACCACAAAGCTGCCTTTGGCGCGGCGCAGCACGCTCAGCAGGTTGAGCGGGTCCAGCGTCTCCGGAATGATAATCGGCGGAGTCGCGGCGGCAAACGTTGCCACATCTACGCCATGATCCAGTGCCACCAGCAGCTCTTTGGCCCTGACCACGCCGACAATTTCGTCCAGCTCGCCGCGGCACACCGGGAACAGGCTGTGCGGGGTATCCAGCAGCTGGATGCGAATCTCCTCCAGCGGTCGTTCAATGTCCACCCACGAAATGTCACCGCGCGGGGTCATGATGCTGCGAATAGAACGGGAAGCCAGCGTCAGAACGCCGTTAATCATATAGCGCTCTTCATCCTTAAAGGTTTCCTGCGGCAGAGCCGCAGCCACCTCATGGCTATCCCCCCCATTGCTCTCACTGCGGCGGCGGCCCCCCATCAGGCGCTGAATCGCCTCGGCAGTCCGTTCACGCATCGGCCTTCTGGCCTGATGACGCATAAAGTTACGCCGGGCAATCTGGTTAAACAGCTCAATCAGGATGGAGAAGCCAATCGCCGCGTACAGGTAGCCTTTCGGAATATGGAAACCGAAGCCTTCTGCCACCAGGCTGAGACCAATCATCAGCAGGAAGCTCAGACACAGTACCACCACCGTCGGATGCGCGTTCACAAAGTTGGTCAACGGTTTCGATGCCAGCAGCATGACGCCCATGGCGATAATGACCGCCGTCATCATCACCGCGAGGTTATTCACCATACCCACAGCAGTTATCACCGCATCCAGCGAGAAGACGGCATCAAGGATCACGATCTGGACCACAACCGCCCAGAAACTGGCGTATCCCCGATTGGCACCCTCATCATGTCCGCGGTTTTCCAGCCGCTCATGGAGTTCCATCGTTGCCTTGAACAGCAGGAACAGTCCCCCGAGCAGCAGGATCAAATCCCGTCCTGAGAAACTAAACTCGCCGATGCTGAACAGCGGACGCGTCAATGTCACCATCCACGAGATGAGTGACAGCAGGCCCAGACGCATAATCAGCGCCAGCGAAAGCCCGATCAGACGCGCTTTATCACGCTGTTTAGGCGGCAGTTTGTCAGCCAGGATTGCAATAAAGACCAGGTTATCGATGCCCAGTACGATTTCAAGCACAATCAGCGTGAGCAGACCCGCCCAGATTGAGGGGTCTAAAAGAAATTCCATGACAGACTCCGGAAAAAGGAACGGGAAAACGCAGCAGACGTTCGGCTGAACGTGCGGCAGAGATAATAACGAATGGAGGCGGAGATGACGTCAGAAGACGTTGAAAGCGATTCCGGATAGCCCGGCTGCATGATTAAGCAACTTCGGTGACAGTCCATAGGGAGGGCTGAGGCCCGTTACTCCTGTATTAAAAAAGGATCTCTACTCTAGCAGCAGAAGGATAGCTGTCAAAATGGTTTCTTACACCTTCAAGAATTCCTTGCAGAACTTTACGCTTAGCTGAATTCGGCTTTTTCAGATGTCGGTCTGAATTACCGAGCAATGTCACATAATTTATTTTTTCACGTACTAAAATAATTCGCGACAAGCGTTGAATTAAGCGTGTCATTGTGGCTTACCTGGCACGAGGTCCAATAACAGTATCACCTCTTTCATGCTGGATCATGCAGTTTCCTGAAGTATCCGGAGTAGGCAGATGAAATTTCGGATCGGAACAGTATCGATCGGCTGAGTCTCGCGCGGCTTGAACTCCAGAGAGCCGTCGCCAACTGGATAAGGAGTAGCAAGTGACTATTGCTATTATCATCGGCACACACGGCTGGGCAGCGGAACAGCTGCTGAAAACGGCCGAAATGCTCCTGGGTGAACAGGATAACATCGGCTGGATCGACTTTGTCCCGGGAGAAAATGCAGAAACGTTAATCGAAAAGTATCAGGCGCGAATGCACGACCTTGACGTCAGTCAGGGCGTGCTGTTTCTGGTGGATACCTGGGGCGGTAGCCCGTTTAACGCCGCCAGTCGCCTGGTGGTTGATCAACAGCATCACGACGTGGTTGCCGGAGTCAATATCCCGATGCTGGTCGAAGTGCTGATGGCCCGCGATGACAACCCATCCTTCGATGATCTGGTCGCACTGGCGGTAGAAACCGGCCGTGAAGGGGTGAAGGCCCTGAAAGCCAAACCGATGCAGCCAGCCCCCACCCCCGCCGTGAAAGCTCCCGCACCCCCCTCCGCCCCGCTGAAACCCGGCGAGCATATGGTGATTGGCCTGGCGCGTATTGATGACCGCCTGATCCACGGCCAGGTCGCGACGCGCTGGACCAAGGAAACGAACGTCACGCGCATTATTGTCGTCAGTGATGAGGTGGCTGCCGACAACGTGCGCAAAACGCTGTTGACCCAGGTTGCCCCTCCCGGCGTGACAGCTCACGTGGTGGATGTCGCCAAAATGGTCCGCGTGTGGAATAACCCGAAATACGCCGGTGAAAAGGTCATGCTGCTGTTTACTAACCCGACCGATGTGGAAAGGCTGGTGGAAGACGGTGTTGAGATCACCAGCGTCAACATTGGCGGTATGGCGTTCCGCCAGGGGAAAACCCAGGTCAACAATGCCGTATCGGTTGATGCAAAAGATATCGAGGCGTTTAACAAACTTCATGCGCGGGGAATTGAACTGGAAGTGCGTAAGGTTTCCAGCGATCAAAAACTGAAAATGATGGACCTGATTGCCCGCCTTAATCAGTCGCCCGTGGCCTGAAAATTCAGGTTGAACTCCGTTCTGTATCAAAGAGGAGAAGTGTAATGGATATGACCACGCTGCAAATTATTCTGATCTTTATCGTCGCCTGTATCGCGGGCATGGGCTCGATACTGGATGAATTTCAGTTTCACCGCCCCCTGGTGGCCTGTACGTTAATCGGTGCGGTGCTGGGCGATATTAAAACCGGGATCATCATCGGTGGTACGCTGGAAATGATCGCGCTGGGCTGGATGAATATCGGGGCGGCGGTGGCCCCCGATGCGGCTCTGGCTTCGATCATTTCAACCATCCTGGTTGTTGCCGGTGGGCAAAGCGTTGGGGCCGGTATTGCACTGGCGATCCCGCTGGCGGCGGCAGGACAGGTGCTGACGATTATTGTTCGTACCATTACCGTCGCCTTCCAGCACGCAGCGGATAAAGCCGCTGAAAAAGGGAACCTGACCGCCATATCCTGGATCCACGTGTCGGCGCTGGTTCTGCAGGCGATGCGTATCGCTATTCCTGCATTAATTGTGGCGATTTCGGTCGGCACCAGCGTCGTCCACGACCTGCTGAGCTCAATTCCAGAAGTGGTCACCAATGGCCTGAACATCGCCGGTGGCATGATCGTCGTTGTGGGTTATGCGATGGTGATCAACATGATGCGCGCGGGCTACCTGATGCCGTTCTTCTACCTCGGCTTCGTCACCGCAGCGTTCACCAGCTTCAACCTGGTGGCGCTGGGTGTGATCGGTGTGGTGATGGCCATCCTGTACATCCAGCTGGCCCCCAAATATAACCGCGTTGCCGGAGCCCAGGCGGCGGGACCGGCAAACAACGACCTTGGTAACGAACTCGATTAAGGAAAGGTGAGAAAAATGGTTGAGACAACAACGCAAAAGAAACTGACTCCCGGTGATATCCGCGGCGTGTTCTTACGCTCAAACCTGTTCCAGGGTTCGTGGAACTTCGAACGCATGCAGGCACTGGGATTTTGCTTCTCAATGGTGCCGGTGATCCGCCGTCTGTACCCTGAAAATAACGATGACCGCAAACAGGCCATTAAACGCCATCTGGAGTTTTTCAACACTCATCCTTATGTGGCGGCCCCGGTGCTGGGCGTTACCATGGCGATGGAAGAGCAGCGTGCCAACGGCGCACCGATTGACGATGCGGCTATCAACGGTATCAAAGTGGGTCTGATGGGACCGCTGGCGGGCGTGGGGGATCCGATTTTCTGGGGTACCGTGCGCCCGGTGTTTGCCGCGCTGGGGGCCGGCATCGCCA
>CAJYIY010000057.1 GCA_913775305.1 uncultured Erwinia sp.
CTTCGCACTATTACGATGAGGCTAACGGCCCGCTCTATCCCTTTGGCTACGGTTTAAGCTATACCACCTTTACCCTGTCGCCGGTGAAGCTCTCCTCTGCCACTCTGCCGCGCGATGGCAAAATAAATGCCAGCGTGACGGTGACCAACAGCGGCAAGCGCGACGGTGCCACGGTTGTGCAGCTTTATCTGCGTGACCAGGTCGCCAGCATCAGCCGCCCGGTGAAAGAACTGAAGGGCTTTCAACGTATCATGCTGAAAGCCGGGGAGTCACAGACCGTGACCTTCCCGATCGATGTGAGTGCGCTGATGTTCTGGAACGCCAAAATGCAGCAGGTAGCCGAGCCGGGTAAATTCACCGTCATGATTGGCCTGGATTCCGTGCGCACTGAGAACGCGGAGTTCGATTACCTCTAAGGACGGGGGCAGGACAGCCTGCCCCGTGTGCAGGCAGGAAATTATGTCGGGAATACGGGACAGAATTCAGCAGCAGGTTTTTCGCCTTAACGGCCTGTCGCTGAATGAATTTGATATTTCGCAACCGCCGGGCGATCCCGGCCTCTACGGGCCGGACAGCGTGATCTGGCGGGTTCACGGCGATTTTTCCTCGATGCTGTGCGGCGGCATAGCGGCGCTGCTGTTGCAGATGCTGCATCCGCTGGCGCTGGCGGGCGTCTGGGATCACTCGACCTTTCGTCAGGATATGATGGGCAGGCTGCGGCGAACCAGCCAGTTCATCGCGGTTACCACCTTTGGAAACCACCGCGATGCACAGATCCTGATCGAACGGGTCAAGCGCATCCATTTGCAGATTACCGGTACCGATGCTCACGGTGTTCCCTATGCCGCCAGCGATCCGGCGCTGCTGACCTGGGTACATGTTGCTGAGACTCGCTGTTTTCTTGCTGCCCACCTGCGTTATAAAAATCCCCACCTCAGCCTGCCTGAACAGGATCGCTACTATGCTGAAGCTGCACGGGTGGCGGAAGCGCTGGGGGCTGAACAGGTGCCGAAAAGCGTTGAGGCCGTTGAAGCCTATCTGCACCAGATGCGGCCACAGCTGCGCTGCGATGAGCGCACGCGTGAGGTACTGTCGCTGTTGATGAATGCGCCGGCACCCAGCTGGCAGGCCCGTCCGGCGATGCAAAGTATGCTGCAGGCGGGTGTGGCACTGCTGCCAGACTGGGCGCTGCAATCCTTTGATTTACACTACTCACCGTTACGCCGCCGCCTGATCAACGGACGGATTTATCTTATCGCCGGGCTGCTGCGCTGGGCTATCCGCCAGGGGGCTTACCAGCGGGCGATGGCGCGCATGGGGCGCTGACCGACCGGCTTTTGAGACAAATACCCTTGTTATGACAGAGCGTAACCCGTCATCCTGCTCTACACTCCGGGAAAAAGGATCCCTCCAGACAAGGTCGAGGCGTTATGACAGAGCCCTATCAGATTGCTGAAGTCACCAATCAACAGCAGACGCTGATCGCATTGGTCGAACAGGATGAGCGCACAGCCTATTTTTATATCTGGCCAACGGAAGCGTTCCGCAGCCAGTTCCCCGTGCGCGGCTGCTGGCTGCGCAATCTGCTACCCGCACCGACGCAGGAGGACACCATCGCCATGGAGCAGGGCAGAGCCCCGCTGCTGAGCGCCGAATTCTGCCGCACGCTGCAGGCTGAACCGATGTTTGACCCCGCCGGTTTACAGATTATCTGGGAACCCAGCGATGACGGTGCCGCCCTGTGGTATCAGGGACAGCTGCTGGCGGTGATCCCCGGCTGGAGCCTTTATCAGGAAAAGCAGATCAGCTATTCGGCAGGCTGCATCAAAGCTAACCGACTCACCGCACCGCTCGGCTCGGCATCCACCAACCAGCACTACGCCCGCGCGCAGCAGCACCGACAGTTCTGGCGTGACTGGCAGGAAGGGCAGTGCTGGGAGCCGTTCCAGAAGAAGATGCTGGACTGCTACAGCGAACAGTTTGGTGAGTCGATAAAGTATTACGCCATCGATCGTGGCAGCTGGCCGCCGATGGCCATTTCCCAGCATTATCATCAGGGCAACTGGTATTTTCTGACCCTGGGTATGAGCATTCGACCAATGCCGTGGGTGGATTATCTCTATAACGATCTGGCTCCGCAATACCGCCGAACCGAGCTGGCGCTGGCGATTGATGCAGAAGTGATGACTGAGGAAAATGCCGTGCAGATGGCCAGTGCGCTGGCCGGTTTTGCCCATCTGCCCTGGGATCGTCTGAGCTGGCTGGGCGAAGGGCATACGCTCTCATCCTCAATGGCACCGGTAGGATTTGAGGGCTTTATCCTCTCCGGGGCGCTGGGTCGTGAAGCCGGGCGGTTTCCGCTGCCGCGATTTGATGAAGAGCAGGTGAATCTGCTGTGGGCAACCCCGGTGACGCAGCCGGAGCGCGAATTTGCACAGGCGGAAGAGAACGGCGGCTATCAGCTGGTGGCACGGCTGTTGCAGTATGGCGCGGGACACATCTTCCGTGCCCGTCAGCAGGTCGTTGAAGCGGGCGAGTGATGTTTTCCGCATTGGCGACGAAAAGTCAGGGCGGTTGTGCAGACATTTAGGCCGTGCGCACTATTCTGTAAAGTATATTACTGTACGGATATGCCAGAATAGCTGGGAAATGACCTGAGGAGTATGCATGGCAGCTATTGAAGTTATCCTTGTCGATCGTCAAGATCGCGCCACCGGCAGGATGGAAAAGCTGGAAGCGCACCAGAAGGGATTACTGCATCGCGCGATAACCGTTTACGTTTTCAACTCTGACCATCAGTTGCTGCTCCAGCAGCGCGCCAGTGGAAAATACCACTGCGGCGGCCTGTGGAGCAATACCACCTGCGGTCATCCCTGTCCACAGGAGTTAACCCGTCACGCCGCCGAGCGTCGTCTGTTTGAAGAGATGGGGATGCGGCTGACGCTGCTGCCGGTGTTTGAGCTGAGCTACAATCTGCCGGTCAGCAACGATTTAACCGAACATGAGTACGGTCATGTCTTTTTTGCCATCAGCGATGAACAACCCCGGCTTAATCCCGAAGAGGCCGATGCGTGGCGCTATGCCTCGCTGGCTGAGATTCAGGATGAAATTCAGCGGCAACCCGAGCGTTTTACCCCCTGGTTTCTGCACACCTTTACCCGTATTCCGGATGCGTATAAATCCTTTCTTCATCAGACCGGCCCGAAGGAGATGGTGGACATTTGATTCAGGGCTACGGCAGTACCGACCTGGCTGGCGGAGTTAAATGCCAGCGGGTCAGATAATAAAATGAAAGCTGATGACGGCGGCAGCGGAGGAAGATGCTGTCTGGGGAGCGAAAAGCGGTTATCAGGAATGCAGGATCAGGGTATAGCCGGTCAGCATCACGCCGCCAATTCCACCCAGGGCCATCAACAGAAAAATAATGACTACACTGATTTTTTGCCAGTTCATAAGATAACCCGATTTCTTTAAAGAAGGCGGATTATAGCGCCTTCGTTGAAGAATATTAACCCTGAAGTGGTCTTTCTTGTTTTCTGTCGGCGGGGCAGCAGCCGTGCGCGGTGACCGTGAACCCCTGTTCCTGCCAGTGGGCCAGCTGTTCCTGCTGACGCCGGGATAGCGGTTTACCGGTATAGACGAAAAGCTGCTGTCCGGGGAATAACTCCGGACGCGGCTGCTCCAGCGGTTCGGCCAGCACATCAATACGCCAGCCCTGCTGCGACAGCCGCCAGGCCTCCAGCCAGAGCCGGGTACGATCCTCATTACCCCAGCCAATCAGTAGCGCATCCTTACCCGCTTTTTTGCGTGAGCCGGTCAGGCAGAAAGCGACATAGTCAATCAGCGCGCCGTCCAGCAGGCTGCACATGGCGCGGGCGGTATTCTGGTCCAGGCTCAGCCGCTGGCGAATTGGCAGTATAACGTGGTCGATCACCGCATCGACCGGGTGTTCACGGCCGGTTGTGGCAATTTTCGCTCTCAGTCTGGATGGAGTGACGTGGCGCAGCACGGTCATAATCTCTTCCTGAAGTGCCATCCAGCCGTCGTGGATCTCGATATTTTCGCCTTCCAGCAACGCTTTCACTTTCCCCACCGGCACGCCGGTGCTCATCCAGCGTTTGATCTCCTCGATGCGCTGAATATCGTCCTCATCAAACAGGCGATGACCACCTTCGGTTCTTTGCGGTTTTAACAGGCCATAGCGGCGCTGCCAGGCGCGCAGTGTTACCGGATTAATCCCGCAGCGCTCAGCAACATCGCCGATGCTGTACAACGTCATTTCTCACCTCATCCGCTCTCAGCTTTGATACAACCGTATCCAATATTAGCATGCTGTACAAATTATTTGTGATTGTACAACTTGAACTGCGAGTCACTCTGCGGTAAATCTCATTTATGAGATATTTTCCCTTAAATGAGATGATAATGGACCAGAAACAGACCGAACAACGGCTGGCCCAGCGGCTTGCTGACCTGCGGATTGAGCAGGGGTGGTCGCTGGAGACGCTGGCAGAGATGACCGGCATCAGCCGCGCTTCGCTGTCGCGTATTGAACGCGGGGAAAACAGCCCGACCGCCGCACTGCTCAACCGGCTGTGCAGTGCCTACGGGCTGACCATGTCGCGCCTGCTCAGTGAAGTGGAGCAGAGCGGCCCGCAGCATTTGCGGCCGTCGCAGCAGAACGTCTGGCGTGATGCCAGCAGCGGCTATCTTCGCCGCAGTGTGTCCCCCCCCGCGCAGGCGTTTCACGCCGAACTGGTGGAGGCACAGCTGGAGCAGGGTGCGCTGATTGAGTACGACCTGCCGCCGCTGGCCGGGCTTGAGCAGCATATCTGGATGCTGGAAGGCGTGCTGATTTTCCGCATGAATGAACAGCAGTGGCGGCTGGAAAAGGGCGACTGTCTGCGTTTTCATCTGTTTGGCCGCACCGCATTCAGCGCACCGGAAGCCGGAGGCGCACGCTATGCGCTGGTGGTGGCGCGACCATGAATCAGGTTGAATACGAATGGCTTGACGCACAGCAGGCGCGCGATGAACTCCCCGCGCTGTGTCGGGTACTGCACAGCTGCGTGGCGCAGGGTGCCAGCGTTGGTTTTGTGAATTGCAATACGCAGATCTTTACCCGCTTCTGGCAGGATGTGGTATACAGCCTCGCCTGCGGCGATAAGCAACTGCTGGTCGCCAGACTGGCCGACCGCATTGTGGCAACGGTGATGGTGGTATTAGCCATGCCGCCTAACGGTTCGCACCGCGCTGAGGTGATCAAATTGCTGGTTCATCCCGATGCCCGGCGACGGGGGATTGCCCGTGAACTGATGCTGAAGGCAGAGGCCCGCGCCAGAGAGGCTGGCCGGACGCTGCTGGTGCTGGATACCCGCAGCGGGGATGCGGCGGAAGCACTCTACCGCTCGCTGGGTTGGCAGATGGCAGGCAGCATTCCACACTATGCCTGTTCAACAGAAGGGAGGCTGGATGCCACCACGTTGATGTACAAAACGTGTTGAACAGCGCGGTGATGCCGGAAGAGCGCTTTTCCCGGCGGGATTGGCATCCGCAGGCTGACGTCAGCACGATACTGTGTAAAAATACAGCCCTGATTTTTTGCTAAGGGTTGTCATGGCGTTAACTGCGGCGTTAAAAGCGCAAATTGCCGGGTGGTATAAAGCCCTGCAACAGCAAGTCCCCGATTTTATTCCGCGCGCACCGCAGCGGCAGATGATTGCTGAAGTGGCGAAAACGCTGTCGGGTGAAGAGGGGCGCCATCTGGCGATTGAAGCACCGACCGGCGTGGGGAAGACGCTCTCCTATCTGATCCCCGGCATCGCGGTCAGCCGCGCAGAAGAAAAGCCGCTGGTGGTCAGCACCGCAAACGTGGCGTTGCAGGATCAGATTTACAGTAAGGATCTGCCGCTGCTGAAGAAAATCATCCCCGAACTCACCTTTACCGCTGCCTTTGGGCGCGGGCGCTACGTTTGCCCGCGTAATCTGTCAGCGCTGGCGACGGATGAAGAGAAGCAGGGCGATCTGCTGCTGTTCCTTGATGAGGAGATGACCGCCAGCAAAGCGGAGCGGGCGATCTGCTCTACGCTGGAAAAGGCGCTGAATCGCTACGAATGGGATGGCCTGCGCGATCACTGCAAGGACAATATTGAAGATTCGCTGTGGCAGCGTATCAGCACCGACAAGGCCAACTGCCTCGGCAGCAGCTGCCACTGGTTCCGTGAATGCCCGTTCTATGTGGCGCGGCGCGAGATCGAAAACGCCGATGTGGTGGTGGCTAACCACGCGCTGGTGATGGCGGCGCTGGAAACCGAATCGGTCCTGCCGCCGCCAAAAAATCTGCTGCTGGTGCTGGACGAAGGGCATCATCTGCCGGACGTCGCGCGCGACGCACTGGAAATGAGCGGCGAAATCACGCCGGGCTGGAATACGCTTCAGCTCGATCTGTTTGGCCGCCTGGTTGAACAGTGCATGGCCCAGTTCAGGCCCAAACGCCCGCCGCCGCTGGCTAATCCGGAGCGTCTTAAGGCGCACTGCGAGGAGGTGCGTGAGCAGCTGCAAATGCTGTCGCAGATCCTTGGGCTTTATCTGCCGCCGGAGGGGCAGGAGGGTGAGTACCGGTTTGAGATGGGGCAACTGCCGGAGGAGATCATGACCCTCTGCGGCAGATTGTTCAAACTCAGCGATGCGCTGCGCGGGCTGGCGGAGGGGCTGGTTAACGACCTCAGTGAAAAAAGTGGACAGTACGACGTGGTTCGCCTGCACCGGACACTGCTGCAAATGAACCGCGCGCTGGGCTGGTTTGAAGCCAGCAGTAAGCTGTGGCGACTGGCGGCGCTGGAACAGACCTCCGGTGCGCCGGTGTCAAAGTGGGTCACTCGTGAGCTGCGCGAGGGGAATGTTCATCTGATGCTGCAATGCGCCGGGATCCGCGTCAGCGATCAGCTGGAAAAGCTGCTGTGGCGTAAAATTCCCCATGTGGTACTGACCTCCGCCACCCTGCGATCGCTGAACAGCTTCCAGCGACTACAGGAGATGTCCGGGCTGAGTGAAAAGGCAGACGATCGTTTTGTGGCGCTGGACTCGCCGTTTAATCACGTGGAACAGGGCAAGCTGATTATCCCGCAGATGGAGCATGAGCCGCTGCTGGCCAATGAGCTGGTGCATCTGGCAGAAATGGCCCACTTCTTCCGCCATCAGATTAAGCTTGGGCATCATAAAGGATTGCTGGTGCTGTTCGCCAGCAACCGGGCAATGCAGCAGTTTATTGCTTACCTGCCCGAACTGCGTTTAATGATGCTGGTGCAGGGCGATAAACCGCGCCCGGCGCTGGTGGCACTGCATCGCCAGCGCGTTGAGCGCGGGGAAACCAGCGTGCTGGTCGGTTTGCAGTCATTTGCGGAAGGACTGGATCTGAAAGGAGAACTGCTTTCCCAGGTCCATATCCACAAAATCGCTTTCCCCCCGGTGGACAGTCCGGTTATTTTGACCGAGGGCGAATGGCTGAAAAGCCTGAAGCGTTATCCTTTTGAGGTCCAGAGCCTGCCCAGCGCCTCGTTTAATCTTATTCAACAGGTGGGAAGACTGATCCGCAGCCACGACTGCTTTGGTGAGATTGTGATTTACGACCGGCGGCTGTTGAGCAAAAGCTACGGCGCACGTTTGCTGGGGGCGCTGCCGGTGTTTCCCATCGAACAGCCACCTATGCCGGAAGGCGAGCGACCAAAGCCGGTAAGCCCGGCGACGAAAAGAAACGCGCCGCCGCGCCGCAGGCGCTAACCTTATTCAGTGAGTGAACGCATGGAACTTAACAAGATTATAAAAGAGATCGGGCGCGGTAAAAATCATGCCCGGGATATTGATATTGACAGCGCGCGCGCGCTTTACCGGCGCATGCTGGCGGGAGAGGTGCCGGAGCTTGAGCTGGGGGCGATCCTGATTGCGCTGCGTATTAAAGGAGAGGGTGAAGAGGAGATGCTGGGCTTCTATCAGGCCATGCAGGAGCAGATCCCGCGGCTGACGCCCCCCGCCCATTTGCCCGTACCGATCGTTATCCCCAGCTATAACGGCGCGCGGCGGCAGGGGAATCTGACCCCGCTGCTGGCGCTGCTGCTGAGTCGGCTCGGCTTCCCGGTGCTGGTTCACGGCGTCAGCGATGACCCGACGCGCATTACCAGCGAAGCGGTGTTTCAGGCGCTTGGCGTGTCCGCCACCCTGACGGCTGCGGAGGCGCAGAACAGGCTCAACGCGGGTGAACTGGTGTTTATGACCATCGGTCAGCTGTGTGAACCGATGGAGCGGCAGCTGGCTATGCGCTGGCGCATGGGCGTCCGCAACAGCGCGCACACTCTGGCCAAGCTGGCGACACCGTTTGCCGAGGATGCTGCACTGCGCCTTGCCAGCGTATCACACCCGGAATATATCCCCCGCGTGGGCAAGTTCTTCAGCGACATCGGCGGACGCGGCCTGCTGCTCAACGGTACCGAGGGCGAAGTTTACGCCAGTCCTCAGCGCTGTCCGTCAATCAGCCTGATCCAAGGCAGTGAGCCGCAGGTGTTGCTGTCGCGTCAGGAAGAGGCCGTCTTCGCGCCGGGTGAGCTGCCTGCGGCAAAAGATGCGGCCACTACCGCTGAATGGATCCTGCGCTGTCTGAATCGTGAGGTGGCGGTACCCCAGTCGCTGCGCTTACAGATCGCCTGCTGCTATGTTGCAACCGGCCGGATGCCGACGCTGGAAGCAGCATTACGTGAGATTGAGCAGGCGGGATATTAGGCAGACGCCATATCCGGCGGGACGCCAATAAAAAATGCGCCGTCAGGCGCATTTTTTTCAATCAGGGAGCGCGGGCGTTAGCTGCCCGCATCAGGCTTTAACTGGCCGACTTATTGATGATAATTTCAATATCGGCGATAGCGGCTTCCACGTCATCATGCAGCTTGCCTTGTGCATTCAGCAGCGAATCAACTTTGCCTGCCAGCTCTTTGTCTTCAAATTCGCCAGAATCAAAGGCCAGCCACTGTGCGGAAAGGGTTTCGGTATTACTTTTAGCATAGTGGCGAATCTCTTTGAGCTGAGAAAGCACGTCATTGAGATAGTCTTCTTTGGTTTTGGTTTCGATATCAGACATTGAGATGTTTCCTTCTTCTTTGTTAGACATTCCCTTAAAGCCTGGTAGAGATTGACGAGTTTATCTCCAGGAATAATCGCATTATGCCGGAAGGCTGTTTTTTATCCTCAGCCAGCCGTGTCGGAGGTTGCGGATGGCTGAGGGTGCGTGGCTTGCAGTGATATTCCTGGCGCAGCTTCAAACCGGTGGCATTCCACCGGGCAATGCCGGACTGCGGGTTTGTACTACACTCAAACTGGCTGATAAATATGTTGAAAGGAGCAAATATGAAACTTTGGCCCGTACTCACCGGCGTGGTTCTGTCACTGGGGCTGGTGGCCTGTCAATCTCCGACGCCGCCGAGAGGGGTAAAGCCAGTCACCGGTTTTGACGCCAGTCACTATCTGGGCAAATGGTATGAGGTCGCTCGTCTGGAAAATCGGTTCGAGCGTGGGCTTGAGCAGGTTACTGCGACCTACGGCAGGCGTAGCGACGGCGGAATATCTGTGTTAAACCGCGGCTATGACCCGGTGAAAGCGCGCTGGAAAGAGAGTGAAGGTCGTGCATATTTCACCGGTGCCCCCTCGACGGCGGCGCTTAAAGTTTCCTTCTTTGGTCCCTTTTACGGCGGCTATAACATCATCGCCCTTGATGACGACTATCGCTATGCGCTGGTAAGCGGCCCGAATCGTGATTATCTGTGGATACTCTCGCGCACGCCACAGATCCCGGAAAGCGTTAAGCTGAACTATCTGGCCATCGCTCGCGAACTCAATTTCCCGGTGGATAAACTGGTGTGGGTCAGTCAGCGGCAGAATTAAAAACCAGCGTAAAGTCGCAGACGGGCAGAAACCATCGAGGCGTTGCGTTAAGGCCCCGACAGGGGCCGTTAACGGCCGAAGACCGGTATAATCAGTTGCGGGGTAGCAGCTGCTCAACCAGCGCGGTCCACAGCGCGATGCCGGGGGCAATCAGCGCATCGTTGAAATCATAGTGAGCGTTGTGCAGCGGTCGTGAGGGTGTGTCGCCGTCAGCACCGATCCAGAAGTATGCCCCCGGACAGTGTTCCAGCATGCAGGCAAAATCCTCCGAGGCCATTGACGGACTGACGTTCCAGTGTACCTTTTCAGTGGGCAGCAGCGTGAGCGCACAGTCGCGCACTCTGGCGGCTTCAGCGGCATGATTCATGGTTACCGGATAGTCACCCTGATATTCAATACTGCCCTCAATGCCCAACGGTGCGGTAAATGAGGTAACAAATTCCTCGATCATCTGTCGGACACGGCTGCGCACGTCCGCCTGAAGACAGCGCAGCGTGCCGCGCAGCACCACGTTTTCCGGGATAACGTTAATCGCCTCACCGCCGTTAATCTGGGTAATACTCACCACGGCGGAGGCCAGCGGCGACAGGCGGCGGGCCGGTATGGTTTGCAAAGCCATAATCAGCTGCGCGGCGGCAACAATCGGGTCGGCGCCGTTTTCCGGCATGGCGGCATGGCAGCTGCGGCCGCGCAGGACGATTTCGAAGGCGTCCAGTGAAGCCATCATCGCGCCTTCATTGACGGCAACCTCACCGGCGGGCAGTCCCGGCCAGTTGTGCAACCCGTAGATAGCATCCATCGGAAACAGGCTGAACAGTCCGTCTTCAACCATTCGGCGCGCGCCGCCGAGGTTTTCCTCAGCGGGCTGGAAAACAAAATGCAGCGTTCCACTGAAGCGGCGGGTGGTGCTCAGGTGCTTTGCTGACGCCAGCAGGATCGCCGTGTGACCATCATGTCCGCAGGCGTGCATCACGCCCGAATGGGTGGAGCGGTGTGGCGGATTACCCAGCTCGCTGATCGGCAGTGCGTCCATATCTGCGCGTAATCCGATAACCGGCCCGGGGCCGTTTTCCAGCGTACCGACGACGCCGGTGCCTGCCAGACCACGGTGAACCTGCAGACCGAAGGATTCCAGCAGTTCAGCAACCTGCTGTGACGTGTGATGCTCCTGATATCCCAGTTCGGGACGGGCGTGCAGGGCTCTGCGCCAGCCGGTTGCCTCTTCAATCAGCGAAACGGGAACTGTCATAAATAACTTCTCCTGTGCGGGGTACTGCGCATAACCAGGGTAGCATAAAATCGGGAAGGAAGAAGCCGGATGCGGGGAAGAAAACAGGCCGGTGATACCGGCCTGAACAGGACTTAATCGATCATTGGCAGGTTCAGTTCGTGTTTCACGGCGCAGGCTTTCGCTACCTCGTAGCCGGCATCGGCATGGCGCATGACGCCGGTAGCCGGGTCGTTCCACAACACGCGGCCCAGGCGTTTGTCGGCCTCTGCACTGCCGTCGGCAACGATGACCACGCCAGCATGCTGTGAGAAGCCCATGCCAACGCCACCGCCGTGATGCAGGCTGACCCAGGTGGCTCCGCCTGCGGTGTTCAGCAGGGCATTGAGCAACGGCCAGTCGGAAACGGCATCGGAACCGTCACGCATCGCTTCGGTTTCGCGGTTAGGTGACGCCACGGAGCCGCAGTCGAGGTGATCGCGCCCGATTACCACCGGTGCCTTCAGTTCGCCATTGCGGACCATTTCGTTAAACGCCAGTCCCGCCAGATGACGCTCACCCAGCCCCAGCCAGCAGATACGCGCAGGCAGCCCCTGGAACGCGATTCGCTCCTGAGCCATATCCAGCCAGCGGTGCAGGTTGGTATGGTCCGGGAACAGCTCTTTCAGTTTGGCGTCGGTACGGTAAATGTCCTCCGGATCGCCTGACAGAGCCACCCAGCGGAACGGACCTTTGCCTTCGCAGAACAGCGGACGGATATAGGCCGGAACAAAACCGGGGAAGTCGAACGCGTTAGTCACGCCTTCTTCCAGCGCGACCTGGCGGATATTATTACCGTAGTCAACGGTGGGAATGCCCATATGGCAGAAGTCGAGCATTGCCTGGACGTGGACCGCCATTGAGGCGCGGGCGGCTTTCTCAACGGATTTTGGATCGCGGCGACGTGCCTCTTCCCACTGCTCAACGGACCAGCCCTGCGGCAGATAGCCGTTGATCGGGTCGTGAGCAGAGGTCTGGTCGGTGACGATATCCGGCTTCATGCCGCCTGCTTTCGCCCGTTTTACCAGTTCCGGAAGCACATCCGCCGCATTGCCGAGCAGCCCGACGGAGATCGCCCGTTTCTCTTTGTTAGCCTGTTCAATGATGGCCAGCGCTTCATCAATGGTGCTGGCGCGATAATCGAGGTAGCGGGTACGCAGACGGAAGTCGATGCGCGAAGACTGGCACTCAACGGCCAGCACGGAGGCACCCGCCAGCACGCCCGCCAGAGGCTGCGCACCGCCCATGCCACCCAGCCCGGCGGTGAGGATCCATTTACCGCTCAGATCGCCGTTATAGTGCTGGCGACCGGCTTCGGCGAAGGTTTCAAAAGTGCCCTGCACAATGCCCTGTGCGCCGATGTAGATCCAGGAACCGGCGGTCATCTGGCCGTACATCATCAGCCCGGCCTGATCGAGCTTGTTGAAGTGATCCCAGTTAGCCCAGTGCGGCACCAGGTTGGAGTTGGCAATCAGCACCCGCGGTGCATCGGCGTGAGTGCGGAAAACGCCCACCGGCTTGCCGGACTGAACCAGCAGCGTTTCTTCAGGCTGAAGCGCCTCCAGCGAACGCAGGATCTGCTCGAAACATTCCCAGTTACGGGCGGCTTTACCAATACCGCCGTATACCACCAGATCTTCCGGGCGTTCGGCTACGTCGGGATCCAGGTTGTTCTGGATCATACGGTAAGCGGCTTCAATCAGCCAGTTGGCGCAGTGCAGCGTGTCGCCGTGGGGAGCGCGAATAGTACGGGCAACGGCCTTGCTTACGGACTCAGTCATGGTTTTTTCCTTTTCGGTATTCATCGCTTAGTGAGCGCGTGCAGGCAGCAGCGCAGCAATCATTTCCGGCCAGCTGTCGCCAGCGGCCCATAAACGCATCTGTTCGATATCCGGTGCCATCAGACGATCCCTTTCGAGATACGCAACGTTCTGGCGGATATCACTTAATACCGCTTCCAGCTGTGGCGAGCTTTGCAGCGGGCGATGGAACTCAATCCCCTGGGCGGCGGCCATCGCTTCAATCCCCACCACGGCGGCGGTGTTAAAGCACATCCCACCCAGACGGCGAGCGGCATAGGTGGCCATGGAAACGTGATCTTCCTGATTGGCAGAGGTCGGCAGACTGTCGACGCTGCCCGGATGCGCCAGGGACTTGTTTTCCGATGCCAGCGCGGCGGCGGTGACCTGGGCAATCATAAACCCGGAATTTACCCCGCCATCGTTGACCAGGAACGGCGGCAGACCCGAAAGTCCGGTGTCCAGCAGCAGTGCCAGACGGCGTTCAGAAATAGCCCCAATCTCTGCCACGGCCAGAGCGATGATATCGGCGGCAAAGGCGACGGGTTCGGCGTGGAAATTACCGCCGGAGATCACTTCGCCGGTATCGGTAAACACCAGCGGATTATCAGAGGCGGCGTTAGCTTCGATTTGCAGCACGCGGGCAGCATGGTTGCGGTTATCCAGGCAGGCGCCCATGACCTGAGGGACGCAGCGGATAGAGTAGGGATCCTGCACCCGTCCGCAGTTGGCGTGGGAATTCAGAATGCTGCTGCCTTCCAGCAGGCTGGACACGGCGGCGGCGACCGAAATTTGCCCCTGCTGACCGCGGGCTTCATGGATGCGGGAGTCGAACGGTTTCACCGAGCCTTTAATGGCCTCCAGCGACAGCGCACCGGCCACCAGCCCGGCGGCAAAAACGTTCTCGCCTTCAAACAGGCCGCGCAGGGCCAGCGCAGTGGAAACCTGAGTGCCATTCAGCAGCGCCAGGCCCTCTTTAGGCCCCAGCTCGAACGGCTCCAGCCCGGCCAGCGCGAGGCCGTCGCGAGCAGGCATCAGTTCGCCTTTCACTCGTACGTCACCTTCGCCCAGCAGCATCAGGGAGAGATGGGCCAGCGGTGCTAAATCACCGGAGGCGCCCACGGAGCCTTTCTCGGGTATACAGGGCATTACACCGGCATTGAACAGGGTAATCAGCGCATCAACCAGCTCGATGCGAATGCCGGAATGGCCTCGGGCGAGGCTAATAATTTTGGTCGCCATCACCAGGCGCACCACATCATCCGGCAGCAGATCGCCCAATCCAACGCTGTGAGAAAGCACCAGGTTGCGCTGCAGCTCGGCCAGGCGATCCGCCGGAATGGAGGTCTGAGCCAGTTTGCCAAAACCGGTATTAATGCCGTAGGTCACTTTACCTTCGCTGACGATCGCCTCAACCGTATTGCGTGCCTGCTGGATGCGGTTACGCGCCTGCTCGTCCAGCGCAAGCGTTACGCCGCCGCGATAGAGGGTTTTCAAGGTGGCGAGATCGACCTTACCCGGCGTCAGTAAGCAGTGGGTCTGAGTCAATGGCATAGTATACTCCTGTATAGACAACTAAGTGGGTAACAAACCTGTCTCAGGCGAATCAACCCGACAGCTTGTTTGAGAGTTAAACCTGGTCTGAAATGAGTGAATCACAAACGTATAGTCTTGTCTATACAACCAAGCTAACTTGTATTACTGAGATCACAAAAAATAGTGGAGGAAGCGCTGAAATAAATCGGCGTATCGCCGGAAAAGTTAACATGTATATACATTTAGAGGATTAGCCAGTAAACTGATTTTCCCACTGTTATAAGGATTCGGTATGGCCAGGCAGAGTGCTATTTCTCAACTTTCCGCTGCAATGAGCGATCAGCCTGCGCCGATTTATCAGCGGGTGAAGCAGGCGATTATCAGTCAGATTAGCGAAGGCGTCTGGCAGCCCAATCAGCGCGTGCCGTCTGAAAGCGAGCTGGTTAACGAGCTGGGCGTCAGCCGTATGACCATCAATCGCGCGTTGCGCGAGCTGACCAGCGAAGGTTATTTGATGCGCATGCAGGGCGTGGGAACGTTTGTTGCGGAAGCCAAGGGCTATACCGCGATGATGGAAGTTCATAATATCGCCGAAGAGATCGCCCAGCGCGGCCATCGCCACAGCAGTAAAATTCTGGCGCTGGGCGAAAGTAAAGCCGATGCCGAACAGGCGGCGCTGCTCGGTTTAACCAGCGGCCAGATGCTGTTTCACTCGCTGATGATCCACTATGAGAACGATCAGCCGGTGCAGCTGGAAGATCGCCTGGTGAACCCGCAAATGGCGCCGGACTACCTGCTGCAGGATTACACCGAACAGACTCCCTATACCTACCTGATGCGGGTGGCGCCGCTGACCGCCGGTGAGCATGTGGTTGAAGCCGTGCTGCCCGATGCGCGTCAGTGTCGGCATCTGGCGATTGATGCTCAGGAACCCTGCCTGCTGATCCGCCGCCAGACCTGGAGTGAGAGTAAGATCGTCACCTACGCGCGGCTGCTCTATCCCGGCTCACGCTATAAGCTGATGGGGCGCTTTAAAGGCCATGGTTAAAGCGCGGTAGCAGCGTGCCCCACAGCAGCAGGGCGTCATTCGACAGCGGAACAAAACGCCCTCCCTGATTTTCCCACCATGCTCCCTGACCTGCCGTCAGCAGCGTTTGACCATGCTGCCACTGGCCGTTGAGCACCATGACCACGCCCCCGGCCTCCACCGGGGGCGAAAATGCGGCCGTCGTGGTTGCCGCATCGGGCACATGGCTGCCGCGGCGGGCCATAATGTTAAAATCGTGGCTGACCCCGGCGGGCAGCCGGGCGTGGATCGGCTCCTCACCGCGAAATGAATAGGGTTGATTGACGCTCAATCGCTGGCACAGCTGCTTGTCGCGGTAAAGATCCACTTCCCCATCCAGCAGGGTAATAATCCGGTCGACGCCGGGGAACGCCGAAAAATCCCCGTCGGTGGCAATGGTGGCGATACTGACACGCCATTGAAACTCGCTTTCACCGGGGGGATAACTGACGATCTCCCGCGTTTCGCCGCCGCAGTTGCGCCAGCGGCTGACGGGCAGGCTGGCGCTGTTAAATAAGTGAATCATCGCAGTGCCTCCAGCACCTGACGGAATGCAGCGTCAATTGACGCCTGCTGCGCGTGCTGACCGTGACGGATGCGCTGCACTCCGGCAACGAAGACATCCTGGATCTGCCCGCGATGCCCGGCGAACAGCCAGCGGTTGAGCAGGGCTTCATCGCTCGTTGCGCCCAGCAGCGCATCATCACTCAGCACCAGCCAGTCAGCGCGAAAGCCGACCTGCAGGCTGCCGGTTTTCACCCCGCAGGCCTGAGCGCCGCCCGCCAGCGCCCGACGGTAAAGCAGATCGCCCACCGACGACCGATCGGCGCTGACAATGCGGTTGCGGCGGCGATCGCGCAGCCGCTGCGCATACTCCAGCCAGCGCAGTTCCTCCACCACGTCCAGCGACACATGGCTGTCGGAGCCAATGCCCCAGCGTCCACCGCGGGCGACAAACTCGGTAGCCGGGAAAATACCGTCGCCAAGATTGGCTTCGGTAGTCGGGCAGAGCCCGGCCACCGCCTGGCTCGCAGCCAGCCGTGAGATCTCGCTATCATCAAGATGGGTGGCGTGGATCAGGCACCAGCGCGGGCCCACCCGGAAACGGTCCAGCAGCCAGCTGACCGGGCGTTCGCCGCTCCATGCCAGCGAATCATTCACCTCTTTTTCCTGCTCGGCAATGTGCAGATGCACCGGAAGATGCGCCGGGCTGGCTGCCAGCACCTCATGCATCTGCGCTTCACTCACCGCGCGCAGGGAGTGGAAACAGAGGCCGTGGTTAATCAGTGGATGACCGTCAATCAGTTTCACCAGCCGCTGCTGCTGGGCGAGATAAGCGGCGGTGTCCTGAATAAAGCGCTTCTGGCCCGGCTGCGCGGGCTGGTTGCCAAATCCGGCGTAGCTGTAAAGCACCGGCAGCAGAGTCTGGCCGATACCGCTGCGTCCGGCAGCGGCAATCAGCTCAACCATCATCTCATCCTGCGGATAGGGCTGGCCGTCCGGCTGATGGTGCAGGTAATGAAATTCCGCCACCTGACAATATCCGCCCTTGAGCATCTCCACATAGAGCGCGGCCGCAACCGCACCAACCTGCTGTGGCGTAAGGCGCTGTACCATGCGGTACATCAGATCGCGCCAGGTCCAGAAGCTGTCCTGGGGATCGCCCGCGACCTCGGCCAGCCCGGCCATTGCTCGTTGAAAAGCATGCGAGTGCAAATTCGCCATAGCCGGTATCACAGAACCGTCCAGGCGCTGGGCATCCTGAGGTTGGCTGTTGGCAATCAGAGAGGCGATCCTGCCGTGGCTATCGACATCAATCAGTACGTTGTGCTGCCAGCCATCTGCAAGTAGGGCGCGGGGCGCAAAATAGCGAGTCATCAGTTGCTTCCTGTGCGGTGAGGTTGTATATACATATACATACTTATGCGAATGCAGTAAAGCACACAACGTGGGAGAGGTGATGAACCAGCAACGCAACTGTGAGCATCTGTGGCATGGCGCCGATATTGTCACCATGCGTGATGGTCAGTACAACATCATCAAAAACGGCGCGATTGCCGTTGACGGTCAGCAGATCGTCTGGATCGGGCCATATCAGGAGGCCGGACATTTTCATCCGCGCCGGACCACTGATTTTGGCGGCGGTATCGTGACGCCGGGGCTGGTGGATTGTCACACCCACCTGGTGTTTGGCGGCGACCGTAGCCATGAGTTTGAACAGCGTCTGAACGGCGTCAGCTACAGCGAAATTGCTGCTGCGGGCGGGGGGATCCTCTCAACGGTTCGCGCCACGCGGGAATCGTCGCTGGCGCAGCTGGTCAGCAGCGCCCGCCATCGCCTGGATGTACTGCTGGCGGAAGGCGTCACAACGGTAGAAATGAAGTCGGGCTATGGGCTGGAGATCGCCAGCGAACTGCGCATGCTGCAGGCGATTCGCCAGCTCGCCCGGCAGGTCCCGGCGCAGATTGTCTCCACCTGTCTGGCCGCACACGCGGTGCCGCCGGAGTATAAACAGACGCCGGATGAATGGGTTGCGGTGATCTGCCGTGAACTCCTGCCGCAGGTGGCTGCCGGGCAGCTGGCGGACGCGGTAGATGCGTTCTGCGAGTATCTGGCGTTTACCCCCGCACAGGTTGAGAAGGTGTTCCACGCGGCGCAGCAGCTGGGCCTGCCGGTCAAACTGCATGCCGAACAGCTGTCATCGCTTGGCGGCGGGGCGCTGGCTGCGCGGTATAACGCGCTGTCGGCAGACCATCTGGAATACGCTACCGAGAGCGACGTTGCGGCAATGGCGCGGAGTGGAACGGTGGCGGTACTGCTACCGGGTGCGTTCTATCTGCTGCGGGAAACGCAGCGGCCGCCGGTTGCGCTGTTCCGTCAGTACGGGGTTCCGATGGCGCTGGCCAGTGATGCGAATCCGGGCACTTCACCGGCGCTGTCACTGCGGCTGATGCTGAATATGGGCTGTACGCTGTTTGGTATGACCCCGGAGGAAGCCCTGGCGGGCGTGACGCTTCACGGTGCGCGGGCACTGGGTCTGGCCGCTACACAGGGTTCGCTGGAGCCAGGCAAGCTGGCTGATTTTGTCCACTGGCCGCTGGAACGCCCGGCTGAGCTGGTTTACTGGCTTGGCGGGCAGCTGCCCTGTCGGGTTATTTTCCGAGGAGAAGAACGATGAACGCGTTTCAATTTAGCGCCGGTAAACTGCCGCTGCTGCTGAGTATTCCCCATGCCGGTACGGCACTGACGCCGGAAGTTGAGGCCGGGCTGAGCGAGGAAGCCAAATGCCTGCCCGACACCGACTGGCATATTCCTCAGCTGTATGAGTTTGCCCGCGAAATGGATGCCAGCGTGCTGATTGGCAACTACTCTCGCTTTGTCATTGATCTCAACCGCCCGCCGGATAATCAGGCGCTTTACACCACTGCCACTACCGGGCTCTATCCGGAAACGCTGTTCGACGGTACGCCGACCTTCAAGCCGGGTATGACGCCGACGGCGGCACAGCGCGCGGGATATCTGCAAAACATCTGGCAGCCCTATCACGACCAGATCCGCCAGGAGCTGGCGCGGATCCGCCAACAGTTTGGCTATGCGCTGCTGTTTGATGCGCATTCCATCGCTTCACACGTGCCGCGGCTGTTTGACGGCCAGCTGCCGGATCTTAATCTGGGGACCAATGACGGGGCAAGCTGCAGCCCGGCGATAACGGACCAACTCAGCGCAGTCTGTGATGCACAGTCCCGCTTCAGCTGGATCATGAATGGCCGCTTCAAGGGCGGGTACATCACGCGCGCTTACGGTAAGCCGGCAGAGAATCTGCATGCAGTGCAGCTGGAGCTGGCGCAGTGCAACTATATGGATGAACAACAGCCGTTTGCATGGCGAGCGGATAAAGCACCGCAACTGCAGGAGATGCTTAGGCAGTTAGTTGAGACGCTGCTGAAACAGGGTAAGAAGTTATCACCGATCTGAACCGTTTCGCCGGGGGGGCGCTCGCCGTTGAGCATTGCCTCAGCAGATGGACAAGCGGGTCGGGGTTGGGTGTTGGCGCGGGTTAACAGCTAACCCGCGCCGAGGCCGCTGGCTAGAGCAGCAGCGCCTCGATATCGCGCCAGTTATCCACCCGGCGGTAGCCGGTGACATGACGGTTATGCGGGGCGGTGTAGAGAATGCCTTCCCCGCAGAAATCGACAAAATTGATGGCATTATCATCAATCATGTAGTCGGCGTTAATGATGCTTTTATTGCCGCAAAACACGATATGGCTGGGCCTGATGGCTGGGAAGTGTGTATTCAACCAGCGAAATTTAGCATTAAATGAGGACGGTACCTGCATTGCCGCAGTGGTAATAAATATCTCATAGTGTTTGCTGAGACTGGCAATAACCCGCTGGCTGTCCGGGATCACGGCAAGATCGGCAAAAAAATCGGGATGCCCGGCCAGTTCGAAGATCTCTTCCAGTTTTTCCGGATCGTCCTGATGCAGGTCAAAGAGATTCAGTTCCTCAGGGGTGAGCGTCTGTGAAAAATGGCGGTTCCAGGTGTGCAGGATTTTGGAATGAAAGTCAGCGATAACTTCATCCATATCAATAGCAATGCGTTTCATAATCACTCCATGATGGGTTGAAAGCCTAGCATATCAAAAAAAAGCCAGAAGCAGTGCTTCTGGCTAGAAAAGGCTCAGGCACGGTCAGGAGACGCATTACGCAGGGTTCCTGCCGTGATGACATCATGCGCGGGCATCGGGCCGTACAAGGTCAAAACGCTCTGCTTCACTGATACCATAGTAGGCGCTGGGCCCACCGGCGCGCAGGATCGGCTCTGCTTTGGCGGTCTGATAAATCCCGTTCTCCAGCAGTTCGTTGTCGATATGGATGGCGATGGCCTCTCCCAGTACCAGCCAGCTGTCCAGCAGGCCACCCTGTGCGTCCTGCAGCTGGATGCACTGGGTCAGCCTGCATTCAAAGTTTACCGGGCTTTCCGCCACCATGCTGACCCTGACCAGGCTGGCAGGCAGGGCGGTCAGTCCGGCGCGGATAAATTCGTCCTCGCCACGCGGCAGTGAGGCAGAACTCTCATTCATTGCCGCGGCCAGCGGCCGCGTTGCCAGGTTCCAGACGAATTCGCCGGTTTCAACGATATTTGCCACGCTGTCCTTCCAGCCGCTGCTGGCAAAGCCGATGATCGGTGGGTGATAACTGAAGCAGTTAAAGAAGCTGTAGGGCGCAAGATTACGCTGTCCGGCGGCATTCTGTGAGCTGATCCAGCCAATCGGGCGCGGACCGATAATGGCATTCAGCGGATCGTGGGGCAGGCCGTGGCCCTTCTCCGGGCGGTATGAATGGCGTGTTCTTGGCATAAATTGTCCTTGTGATGAGTAAAGTCTGCAGGAAATGTTTACCATTAATAGCACAGAGGGTATCTTACGCCGCTGCTGACAAGAGAGTGACTGATGAAAACCCCTGCCGAGAAAAATGTTCTCCACCCGCGAAACCGCCACCGCGGACGCTATGATTTCGCTGCGCTGACCGCCTGTCACCCGGCGCTGACGCAGTTTGTTGCCGTAAACAACTGGGGCAGCGAGTCGATTGACTTCGCTAACCCCGAAGCG
>CAJYIY010000058.1 GCA_913775305.1 uncultured Erwinia sp.
ATGAGGCGCTGACGGCGATTGCTAAAAAGGCGCTGTCGCGTAAAACCGGCGCGCGCGGCCTGCGTTCCATTGTCGAAGGCGTGCTGCTGGACACCATGTACGACCTGCCATCAATGGAGGACGTTGAGAAGGTGGTGGTGGATGCCTCGGTGATTGAAAACGGCGGCGAACCCAAACTGATCTACGGCAAACCGGATGCGCAGCAGGCGTCTGGCGAATAAATAACCAAATCTTTACAGTCGGTTAACCGAAAAAGGGGGGAAATCTTCCCCCTTCAACATTTCTGGTAAACCCAACGTTGAATCTATTCCATTCATCCCCATATACTCAAGTACCTGTGGTAAACCGCTTCTGTTAAGGATGATGCGGTTCCCCTTACCTGGCGGAAATTAAACTAAGAGAGAGCTCTATGAATCCTGAGCGTTCTGAACGCATTGAAATCCCTGTGTTACCGTTGCGTGACGTAGTGGTTTATCCGCACATGGTCATTCCGTTGTTTGTTGGTCGCGAAAAATCGATTCGCTGCCTTGAAGCCGCCATGGATCATGACAAAAAGATCATGCTGGTCGCTCAGAAAGAAGCTTCAACGGATGAACCCGGCATTAACGACCTCTTCTCGGTCGGAACCGTCGCCTCTATTTTACAGATGCTGAAGCTCCCGGACGGCACGGTGAAAGTGCTGGTAGAGGGTTTACAGCGTGCTCATATCACGACTTTATCCGACAACGGTGATCATTTTGCCGCACAGGCAGAATATCTTGAGTCTCCGGAAATTGAAGAGCGCGAGCAGGAAGTGCTGGTGCGAACGGCGATCAATCAGTTTGAAGGTTACATCAAACTGAATAAAAAGATCCCACCGGAAGTGCTGACCTCGCTGAACAGCATTGATGATGCTGCACGCCTGGCTGATACCGTGGCAGCGCACATGCCGCTGAAACTGGCTGATAAACAGTCCGTGCTGGAAATGTCCGACGTGAATGAGCGTCTGGAATATCTGATGGCGATGATGGAATCGGAGATCGACCTGCTTCAGGTTGAGAAACGCATCCGTAACCGCGTGAAAAAGCAGATGGAGAAAAGCCAGCGCGAGTACTATCTGAATGAGCAGATGAAGGCCATTCAGAAAGAGCTGGGCGAAATGGACGATGCGCCTGACGAAAATGAAGCGCTGAAGCGTAAGATTGACGCAGCAAAAATGCCGAAAGAGGCAAAAGATAAAACGGAAGCCGAGCTGCAGAAGCTGAAAATGATGTCGCCGATGTCGGCGGAAGCTACCGTGGTTCGTGGCTATATCGACTGGATGGTTCAGGTACCGTGGAATGCGCGCAGCAAAGTGAAGAAAGATTTGCGTAAAGCGCAGGAAACGCTGGATACGGACCATTTCGGCCTGGAGCGAGTGAAAGATCGCATCCTTGAGTATTTAGCCGTGCAGAGCCGCGTCAGCAAAATTAAAGGTCCGATTCTGTGTCTGGTGGGACCGCCGGGTGTGGGTAAAACCTCGCTGGGGCAGTCCATTGCCAAAGCCACCGGCCGTAAATACGTCCGTATGGCGCTGGGCGGTGTGCGTGACGAAGCGGAAATCCGCGGTCACCGCCGGACCTATATCGGTTCAATGCCTGGCAAGCTCATTCAGAAAATGGCGAAAGTGGGAGTAAAAAACCCGCTGTTCCTGCTGGATGAGATCGACAAAATGTCTTCAGACATGCGTGGCGACCCGGCTTCAGCCCTGCTGGAGGTGCTGGATCCTGAACAGAACATTGCCTTTAACGATCACTATCTGGAAGTGGACTACGATCTCTCGGATGTGATGTTTGTGGCAACGTCTAACTCAATGAACATTCCGGCTCCGCTGTTGGACCGTATGGAAGTGATTCGCCTTTCCGGCTACACCGAAGACGAAAAGCTGAACATCGCCAAACAGCACCTGCTGCCGAAACAAATTGAGCGTAACGCACTGAAGAAAAATGAAATCTCAGTCGATGACAGCGCGATTGTTGGCATCATCCGTTACTACACACGCGAAGCAGGTGTCCGTAGCCTTGAGCGCGAACTGTCGAAACTGTGTCGTAAAGCGGTTAAGTCGTTGCTGATGGATAAGTCCCTCAAGCGTATCGATATTAACGGCGATAACCTGAAAGATTTCCTCGGCGTACAGCGCTTTGACTATGGGCGTGCTGACAGCGAAAACCGCGTTGGTCAGGTCACCGGTCTGGCGTGGACGGAAGTGGGTGGCGATCTGCTGACCATCGAAACCGCCTGTGTACCTGGCAAAGGCAAGCTGACCTACACCGGTTCTCTGGGTGAAGTGATGCAGGAGTCAATCCAGGCTGCACTGACGGTCGTGCGTGCGCGTGCCGATAAGCTGGGCATCAACAGCGACTTCTACGAGAAGCGTGACATCCACGTTCACGTTCCAGAGGGTGCAACGCCGAAAGATGGTCCGAGCGCGGGTATTGCCATGTGTACCGCTCTGGTCTCCTGCCTGACCGGTAACCCGGTGCGTGCGGATGTGGCCATGACCGGTGAGATCACGCTGCGCGGCCAGGTTCTGCCGATCGGCGGGCTGAAAGAGAAACTGCTGGCAGCGCACCGCGGCGGGATTAAAACGGTACTGATTCCGGATGAGAATAAGCGCGATCTGGAAGAGATTCCGGATAACGTGATCGCCGATCTGAAGATCCATCCGGTTAAGCGTATTGAAGAAGTTCTGGAGCTGGCTCTGCAAAATGCCCCTTCCGGCATGCAGGTCGTCACCGAAAAATAATGATTTGAAATAAAATCACGCTAAAACGCGGGCTGGCAGGTGAATTGTGACTTGCCAGCTTTTTTTTGTCCCGCTAATTTAGGGTGTTGTTAAGCCAGTCGTAGCAATGGTTGCCGATGGTATTGGCTCAACATGTTCGTTTCGCAGTCATAATAAAACGACTGCACATACGTCGCTGGCAGGGTGCCAGTAACGGAGTGAAAAAATACAAGAGGGGATGATTAGGTGAACAAGTCACAGTTGATCGACAAAATTGCTGCAAATGCAGATATTTCCAAAGCTGCAGCCGGGCGTGTACTGGATGCATTTATTGCCTCTGTTACTGATTCTCTGCAGTCTGGCGACGAAGTGACGTTGGTAGGATTCGGCACCTTCTCCGTGCGTGAGCGTTCAGAGCGTACTGGCCGTAACCCGCAAACAGGTAAAGAAATTACTATCCCTGCCGGCAAAGTACCCGGTTTCCGTGCCGGTAAAGGTCTGAAAGACGCCGTTAACTAAGCCATCTGCTGCCGTGGGAACAGATTTCTTCGGCAGAGTGAGGATCGCCAGGGCGTTCTCATGTAACATACTGGCACATCATCAGATTGATGTGCCTTTTTTTATGATTCAGTGACATTCGCGTAATGCGGTTGTCTACAGAATGTAACTCCCTATAGTCACTGGAGTTGCAGCAATGCATGGCGTTGCACGTCCTCGGGAACGCGGGACGATAGCGCAAGGTTTTACATTCACACTACAGCGGAGTGTTGTCACACCATGATGGACAATTTACGCGCGGCTTCGAACCATGTCGTGCTCAAAATTATACTGGGTTTGATCATCCTGTCCTTTGTTCTTACCGGCGTGGGCGGATATCTGACGGGCGGCAGTGGTGATTATGCCGCCAGGGTAAACGGTCAGGAGATCAGCCGTGCTCAGCTTGAGCGTGCTTTTAGCAACGAGCGTGCGCGTCAGCAGCAGATGCTGGGCGAACAATTCTCCGTACTGGCAGGTAACGAAGGCTATATGCAGCAGATACGCCAGCAGGCGCTTGCTCAGCTGACTGACGAAATTCTGCTCGACCAGTATACGAAAAACATTGGCCTCGCCATTAGCGACAATCAAATCAAGCAGGCCATCTTCGCCCAGCCCGCGTTCCAGACCAATGGTAAATTTGATAACGCCAAATATCTGGGGCTGATTGGTAATCTGGGCTTTACCGCCGATCAGTATGCGGAAGCGCTGCGTAAGCAGTTGACGACCCAACAGCTGATTAAGTCCATTACCGGTACCGACTTTGTTCTGAGCAATGAGAGTGATGCGCTGGCCGCGTTAATTTCCCAGCAGCGCCTGGTGCGTGAAGTGACGATTAACGTCAGTGAGCTGGCGAACAAACAGACCGTGACGCCGGAAGAAATCAATAACTACTACCAGCAGAACAAAAACAGCCTCATGTCCCCTGAACAGTTCCGCGTCAGTTACATCAAACTGGATGCGGCAAGTATGCAGAAGCCGGTCAGTGAGAGTGAAATCCAGGGCTGGTATGACGAACATCAGCAGGACTATACCCAGCCGCAGCGCAATCGCTACAGTATCATTCAGACCAAAACTGAAGCGGAAGCGCAGTCGGTGCTGGATGCACTGAAAAACGGCGGTGATTTTGCGGTGCTGGCAAAAGAAAAATCAGTCGATCCTATCTCTGCGCGTCAGGGGGGCGATATGGGCTGGCTGGAGCCGGATACCACGCCTGACGAGTTGAAAAACTCAGGCCTGAAAGACAAAGGCCAGCTGTCAGGGATCATCAAATCTTCCGTAGGCTTTATCGTAGCCCGACTGGATGACATTCAACCGCAGCAGGTTAAAACACTGGCCGAGGTTCATGATGATATCGCGGCGAAAGTGAAGCAGGAAAAGGCCGTCGATGCTTACTACAAACTGCAGCAGAAAGTCAGCGATGCAGCCAGCAACGATACGGAGTCTCTGGCGAGTGCAGAAGAAGCCGCGGGTGTTAAAGCGGTGGAAACCGGTTGGTTCAGTCATGATAGCCTGCCTGCAGAGCTGAACTTTAAGCCGGTACAGGAAGCGATCTTCAACGGTGGTCTGGCTGGTGAAAATGGTGCTCCGGGCCGCAACTCTGACATTATCACCGTCGATGGCGATCGCGCTTTTGTCCTGCGTATCAGCGAACACAAGCCTGAAGTCGTTAAGCCACTGGCCGAAGTCACCGCGCAAATCACGGATACCCTGAAACAGCAGAAAGCTCAGGCGGCGGCGAAGTCGCAGGCTGATAAATTGCTGGCCGATCTGAAAGCAGGCAAAGGTGATGAGGCGCTGAAAGCGGCGGGTCTGAAATTTGGTGAAAGCCAGACGCTGACCCGTACTGGTCAGGATGCACTGACACAGTCTGCGTTTGCGCTGCCGCTGCCGTCAGCAGGAAAACCTTCCTACGGTGTGGGCGAGGATATGCATGGCAATGTGGTGTTGCTGGCGCTGGACAAAGTGCAGAGCAGTGAAATGCCGGCTGCGCAGAAAACCGCACTGGTGCAGGGCGTGACGCAGAATAATGCGCAGATTGCCTTTGAGGTGCTGATGACTAACCTGCGTAAAGAAGCCAAAATCAAGTACGGTGCAGCCGCTCAGGCCCAATAAGCCTCGCAAACTCACTGCAACTGATTGCAACACGAAAGGCCGCTTATGCGGCCTTTTCCATATCTGTTATCTGCCGTTTGCTGGCACAAGAGCACTGACGTAGGTTAGTAATGCTGTCAAACACATGGAGGAAAACAGCATGCTTAAATCAACGCTTCAGGCTCTTTTACTGACATTCAGTATGGCGCTAATCACACCTGCGCTGGCAGCAGGCAACGCGGAGGCGCCAAAGGACGTGAAGGCTGAAACCAGGAAGGAAGTAAAGACACCGGTGCCGGCAGGGGCTGACAAGAGTGATGAAGATGCGGGTGCGCAGGTGAGCATTAACAGTGCCACCGCGCAGGAACTGGCTGAGAGAATGAAGGGTGTGGGACTTAAAAAAGCGGAGTCGATTGTCAGCTATCGTGAGAAATATGGCCCTTTCAGCCAGCTGGATCAGCTGACGGAAGTCCCTGGCCTCGGCAAGGCGCTGGTCGAACGTAATTTGACACGAATTAAACTGTGATCCGTTTCGCGAGTCCGGTATATCGGACACAAAACAGGGGCTTCGGCTGCTAATCTCTTGGAGGTCATACCAGTTTGGTGTGGCCTCTTTACCCGGAGATCCGAAGCAATGCAGACCACCATCAAAGTTCGCGGCTACCATCTTGATGTATACCAACATGTCAATAACGCACGTTATCTGGAGTTTCTTGAAGAGGCTCGCTGGGCATGGCTTGAAGAAACGGAAGCTTTTCAGTGGATGTCGACAAATCATCTGGCGTTTATTGTGGTCAACATCAACATTAACTATCGTCGGTCAGCGGTGCTTGGTGACGTCTTGCTGATTAACAGCAGGGTGCAGCAGCTGAAGGGGAAAAGCGGGGTGATTGCCCAAACGATAACGCTGCACCCCGGCGGTGAGGTAGTGGCTGATGCGCTGTTAACCTTTGTCTGTATTGATTTGCGCAGTCAGAAGGCGCAGCCGATGGAGGGAGAGCTGCGCCAGAGAATGGAGACGATGCTGAATCTGATGTAACTCAGGCAAGGGGCAGGTTTGCGCTGTTACACCGTTGTCCGGCGTATTCCGGTGATGCAGCCGGCTTCACAATGTATCGCCGGGATAGCCGGGCGACGTTATCCGGCTCAAGAGATGTCAGCGATTAAACCAGGCCGGTTTTCGTTTTCATCGCCTGCATGACGGCAGTGGCATTGTGCTGATATTCCTGCAGGCCATTAGCTCGCAGATGGCAGGCCGCACATTCGCCGCAGCCGTCACCCGGGATGCCGTTGTAGCAGGTCAGCGTTTGCTCGCGCACCAGTTGAAGCTGCTGCCAGTAGTCGGCCAGTGCCCAGGTTTCCGCTTTGTTCAGCCACATCAGCGGCGTTTCAAAACGGATATCGCGCGCCATTCCCAGCGAGACGGCATGGTTAAGCGCTTTGACAAACTCATCGCGGCAGTCAGGGTAGCCAGAAAAATCGGTTTCACATACGCCGGTAATTACCGCTTCGGCCTCCACCTGGTAGGCATAAATGGCCGCCAGCGTCAGGAAAAGAATATTGCGCCCTGGAACAAAGGTACTCGGCAATCCACTGCTGGCCGGGTCCCAGGTGGGCACAGGGATGTTATCGCGGGTCAGGCTGCTTACTGCCAGTTCGTTAAGCAGGGTGACATCAAGTACCTTGTGCGCGCGAGCACCCAGCGACAGTGACAGCTGCTGCGCAACTTCAATTTCGGCCCGATGTCGCTGGCCATAATCAAAGGTGACGCAGTGTACTTCGTCATACTGCTCAAGGGCCTGAATCAGGCAGGTTGTTGAATCCTGACCTCCGCTGAATACTACGACTGCACGTTTCATACTTGCTCTTCCTGATGATGTTCTGGCCACTATGGTAATGCCTCAACGGGCAGAAGGGTAGTTTCACTCAGTCAATATTGACCGGTGGGGGGATCCAGGCTTGGGAAAAATCAAACCAGCCCCATGCATTGAGCCGAATTCCCTCAACGTCAGGAGGCGCACTGACCTGATAGCGATAGTTAAACAGTGGCGTAATCGAGGCCTGGTGCATCAGCCTGGTAAACACCACCTGCATCGCATCGTGCCGGGTGGCCATGTCATCGTGCTGCTGGAGTTCACTCAGCGAAACCCGCAGTTCCTTCCAGCGCTGCTTGTCGATAATCGCCGGCCAGAGCGGATCGAGTCGCAGCCAGCTTTCGAGGGTAAATACCGGCGCTTCACCAATCAGGCGATCGCCCATCACCAGGTCGGCCTCCCTCAGTGAGGGATAATCCTGCCAGTTTTTCGCCGGGTGAAAATGCAGTGTTAACCGGCAGCCCTGCGCTGCCAGCAGCTGCTGAAGCCGGATTGCCATCGCATGCAGTTCCACCGGCAGATGATAGTGCAGGCTCAGCTCCGCCGGGAGGATGATGCCAGGAACCGGGAGCCATTTGGGAATGAGCCAACCCGGCAGCATTTCATTACTGGGTGAGATCAGCCCTTCCTCAAGCGGCAACTGTTCAACAAGTCCTGACTGATGTACCAGGGCCATAATATGCTGTGCCTGGCCGGCGCTCAGTCCTGCACGCTGGCCGATAGCCAGGTAACAGAATCCCAGGCTGATGCGCTGGCTGACCGGCTGCAGCTGCGCGAGATCCTGCTGAGCGCCTATCGCTATCTGTACCGGATGACGGCAGCTGGTACCCAGTTCCCGGTCAAAAAGCTGTGGTGCGATCCAGTATTCCACCGCCTGCATCAGGGGGAGTGCGCCGTGATACCAGCCGTGACTCTCCAGCCTGACCAGCACCGTTGAGTTTGTTACCAGCCGCCACGGGCCGGTACCGATATCCGGATTATCGGGATGCGGCAGCAGGCAGCAGACGCTGGCCAGGCGGTGGGCGAGCCAGTAGTCGGCCTGGTGCAGATCGATGCGCAGGCAAAGCGCATGGGCCCGCGAAACGTGTTTGACGCTGGCGAGCATCCGCGCGCCGTTTCGGCTGGCAATAATTTGTTGCAGCGTCTGTTGCAGCTGCTGTGCATTCACTGTTTCGCCGTGGTGCCAGCGCAATTGGGGCCGCAGAAAGAAAAACCAGCTCAGACCATCGTCACTGATCTGCCAGTGGTGGGCGAGGTCGGGAATAGCGTCATCACCAACCAGACGGCTCAGCCCGGAGAAAACCTGCTGTGCAAGGTGCTGCTCGGCGCGCCCGGCCAGCACCTGCGGGCGCAGGGGATCCAGCCTGCGATAGTAGGGTATACGCAGCGTCGGCTGATTATTCTGCCACTGACCACCAAGAAAAGGTTGCAGAAGCTGACTGAGCTGCTGGTTGGCCAGCGGCACCAGCTGCAGAGCATGCTGAGGCTGACCTTTTTCCAGCTGGTGCAGCATCATTTCGCCGCGCAGTTCTTCAGGTGAACGCAAAAAGGTTACGGTTCCACGCTTGCCGCGCCCCGGCCGAGCTTCCCAGCGCAGCCAGTTTGAGTTTTGCCACTGGTTGAGCAGGGTGCGAACATGGCGTTCACTACAGAAACAGCTGCCGGCTATTTCGCTTACGCTGGTCGACAGCGGGTGGCCTTCGCTTCGCTGCCAAAGCCGCTGATACTGATTTAACCGGTTGATCTCACGCATTAGCCTAAACCCGGAACGGTTTAAGAAAAGTATTCACTATTTGTTCCGCAAATACCAGGAGATACTTGCTGACAGATTAACCACCTTTGCCGGAGTGAATATGGTTCGCCTTGCCGCATTTGATATGGACGGAACATTACTTTTACCGACCCACCAGTTTGGGGAGCAGACGCTGCGGAGCCTGAGAACGCTACAGGCACATCCGGTACAGCTGGTCTTCGCAACCGGTCGCCACTTTCTGGAAATGCAACCGCTGATGCAGCAGTACGATCTGTCCGCCTGGTTAATCAGCGGCAACGGAACCCGCGTTCACGATGCGGATGGGGGCCTGCTGTTCGGCTCCGATCTGCCACCGATCGTCGCCCGGCAGGTGATCCACAGCCACTGGCACACTGAGGCCAGCCTGCATGTTTTTAATGACGATGGCTGGTTCACCGGCGTTGACCAACCTGAAATTTTAGAGGCGCACCAGCTCAGCGGCTTCAGTTATCAGAACGTCGATCCCCGTACCCTGGCCGAACATCAGGTAACGAAAATCTGCTTCCTCGGCGAGCATGACGATCTGTGCCAGCTGCTGGTCCAGCTGCGTGAGGCACTGGGAGACAGCGCCCACCTCTGCTTCTCTGCCAGCGAGTGTCTGGAGGTGCTGCCGCTGGGCTGTAATAAGGGGTCGGCGCTGGCCCGACTGACCGCGCATCTCCAGATTGAGATGGCGAACTGCATGGCTTTCGGTGATGCGATGAACGATCTGGAAATGCTGAATCAGGTGGGACACGGCTTTGTGATGCAAAATGCGATGCCGCAGCTGAAGGCGCAGCTGTCCCATTTACCGGTTATTGGAAATTGTGCGATGCAGGGAGTGTCTCATTATCTTAACCACTGGCTTAACACACCCCATCTCGACTATTCCCCCGAATATTGAGACCCGTTTACCAGTGTGCCGGACATGATGTCCGGCTTTTTTTCGTTAACGCTGCAATGCTGAAGGCACAGCTGAGCTTTGTTTGCGCTGCGCGCCGCGATACAAAGTCAGCAAAATACCGAGCAGGAACGGCAGCAGCAGCAGTAAAGATTCACGGCTGATGCTGCTGCCATTAAGCAGACTTTCCAGCGCGACGGCGATCAGCGGAAAGACCAGAAATACCAGCGAGGCCTGGAAAGGTTGCGCCACCTGCTGCAGAGCGAAATAGCACAGGATCCCGCCCACGCCGGCAACAAAGCCAAGATAGGCAATCGCCATCAGTGCCTGAGGGGCAAACGCGTGAAAATCGGGTGATTCGCTGAGACCGGTCAGCGTCAACAGCACCCCGGCACCTAAGCAGGGAAGAGCGTTGTAGCTTAAAACGGAAATACCGGCGCAGCGCTTTTTACACTGAACGTACATCAGCGCGTGGATCAGTACTGCTGCCACCAGCGCCAGGCTCCCTTTCAGCTGGCTCACCCCGTTGGCCTGAGTTTCATGCCAGAGAATGGTGCTCAGTGCGCCAAGACTGATTGCCAGGCCCAGCAGCTGCTGAAGTGAGGTTTTTTCCCGCAAAAACAGTAACGAGGCGGCCAGCACTGCCGCCGGCATGGTGGCAAAGATAATCGCCGCCAGGCTCGAAGACGTATAGCGTTCGCCGTAGATCATCAGCGTAAAAGGAATCGCGAAGTAAAACAGCATCACGCAGAGCTGAAAACCGCGCTGACCGACGGGGAACAGCAGCGGAACGCGGCGAAAACGGGCCAGCAGTAACAGCAGTGGTGCGGCACAGAGAAAACGCAGTCCGGTAGCGAAAACTGGCGGAACCGTCTCAACGGCGATTTTCATCGCCATCCAGGTTGTCCCCCAGGTCAGGGCAACGGCGGTAAATAGCCCAACAATTAACAGGTTGCGGTAAATATTGTTGTTCATGGTTATCATCCTTGAAACGGTCGGCAGGAGAGAGGACAGATTAACTAAACCATCGGGGAAAAGGTTGCTATAATCTTACTGCTGAAACGATTGTTGAGAGAAAATTTTGCTACAAAATCCGCTCGATAAAAAAGACCGCTTGCTGCTTAACCTGCTTCAGCAGGACTGCATGCTCTCACTTCAGGCACTGGCTGATGCGGTAAGCCTGACGACCACACCCTGCTGGAAGCGCTTGAAAAGGCTGGAGGATGAGGGCTATATTCGCGGCCGGGTGGCGCTGCTGGACGGTGAAAAGCTGGGGCTGGGGTTGACGGCCTTTGTGCTGATAAAAACCCAGCAGCACAGCAGCAGTTGGTTCCAGCAGTTTGTGAACCTGGTGCAGGCGATGCCTGAAGTGATGGGGTTTTACCGCATGGCGGGAGAATATGATTACCTGCTGAAAGTGCAGGTAGCCGATATGAAAAGCTACGACGGCTTTTACAAACGGCTGGTCAACGGTATTCCGGGCCTGATCGATGTCACTTCGAGTTTCGCCATGGAAGAGATAAAATATACTACCGCCCTGCCGGTTGCCCCCTGAGCGGCAGCCGTTTTATTGTCGATAATCAGGATACTTTGTGCGACTTTTCAGCCAGCTAAGTTGGTACTTTTTTCGCGAATGGCGGCGCTACGCGGGCGCGATTCTGTTACTCATTGTCATTGCGCTGCTACAGCTTTTGCCACCCCATATTGTTGGCATCCTTGTTGACGGCGTCAGCCAGCAGCAGATGAGCGAGCAGCGACTGCTGTTATGGGTTGGAGTAATGCTGATTACCGCAGTGGTGGTCTATCTGCTGCGCTACGTCTGGCGTGTACTGCTGTTCGGCGCGTCCTATCAGCTGGCAGTGGAACTGCGTGAAGATTTCTACCGTCAGCTGAGTCAGCAACATCCTGAGTTCTATTTACGCCACCGCACTGGCGATTTAATTGCCCGCGCGACTAACGACGTTGATCGCGTTGTCTTTGCCGCCGGGGAAGGCGTTTTGACCCTGGTGGATTCACTGGTGATGGGATGTGCCGTGCTGATTGTGATGAGCACGCAAATCAGCTGGGAGCTGACGCTATTGGCATTGTTACCCATGCCGGTCATGGCGCTGGTGATTAAACGCTACGGCGATCAGTTACATAACCGTTTCAAGCTGGCACAGGCCGCTTTTTCATCCTTAAACGATCAGACTCAGGAGAGCCTGACCAGCATCCGTATGATCAAAGCCTTTGGCCTGGAAGATCGGCAGTCGGCGCAGTTTGCCGATATTGCCCGTGATACCGGTGAGAAAAATCTGCGCGTAGCGCGGGTTGATGCCCGCTTTGATCCAACCATTTACGTGGCGATTGCCCTGTCGAATCTGCTGGCAATCGGCGGCGGCAGCTGGATGGTGTGGCACGGCGAGATCAGCCTGGGGCAGCTGACCAGTTTTGTCATGTACCTTGGCCTGATGATCTGGCCAATGCTGGCGCTGGCCTGGATGTTTAACATCGTCGAGCGCGGTAGCGCCGCATGGAGCCGCATCAGAGCGCTGCTGTCTGAAGCCCCGTCGGTCAAAGACGGTGAGCGGGTTCTGCCGGAAGGGCGCGGTGAGCTGGAGGTGAACGTGCGTCAGTTCAGCTATCCCACTGCCGCCCGGCCTTCACTGTCAGATATTCATCTCAGCCTTGCGCCGGGACAGATGCTGGGGCTGTGCGGCCCGACCGGCTCGGGGAAAAGCACCGTGCTCAGCCTGATCCAGCGCCATTTTGATATCGATCAGGGCGATATTCGCTATCACGGTATTCCGCTGACGCAGCTGCAGCTGGACAGCTGGCGCAGTCGCCTCGCGGTGGTCAGTCAGACCCCATTCCTCTTTTCCGACACCATTGCTAACAATATTGCCCTCGGTAACCCAAAGGCCACGCAGGATGAGATCGAACGGGCGGCGAAGCTGGCCGCGGTTCATGAAGATATTCTTCGCCTGCCGAAGGGTTATGAAACTGAAGTGGGTGAGCGTGGGGTCATGCTGTCAGGCGGGCAGAAACAACGTATTTCTATCGCCCGCGCGCTGCTGCTGAATGCGGAAATTCTTGTGCTGGATGACGCGCTGTCGGCGGTTGATGGTCGCACCGAGCACCAAATCCTGCATAATCTGCGCAGCTGGGGTGAGGGGCGAACAATTATCATCAGCGCGCATCGTCTTTCCGCACTGACCGAAGCCAGTGAAATTCTGGTGTTACAGCACGGTAAAGTTGGCCAGCGAGGAAGCCATGAACAGCTGGCTGCCACCGCTGGATGGTATCGCGATATGTACCGCTATCAGCAGCTGGAAGCGGCGCTGGACGAAGATGAGTCAGAACGGGAGGTGCCGCATGGCGAATGAAAAACAGCGGCTGTGGCCTACGCTGAAACGCCTGCTCTCCTACGGATCGCCGTGGCGTAAATCGCTGGGCCTGGCGGTGCTGATGCTGTGGGTGGCGGCAGCGGCAGAAGTGCTGGGTCCGGTGCTGATCAGCTATTTTATCGACAATATGGTGGCGAAACATTCTATGCCACTCGGGCTGACAGCCGGGCTGATCGCCGGTTTTCTGCTGTTGCAGCTGCTGGCGGCGGCGCTGCATTACTGGCAGTCATTGCTTTTCAACCAGGCCGCCGTTGGCGTGGTACAGCGGCTGCGCACCGACGTCATGGACGCAGCCCTCAGGCAGCCGCTTAGTGCGTTTGATACCCAGCCGGTCGGGCAAATTATTTCGCGTGTTACCAACGATACTGAAGTGGTGCGCGATCTGTACGTCACCGTGGTGGCAACCGTGCTGCGCAGCGCAGCGCTGGTGGGCGCGATGCTGGTGGCGATGTTCAGTCTCGACTGGCGTATGGCGCTGGTCGCGATAGCCATCTTTCCGGCAGTGCTGATCGTGATGCTGATTTATCAGCGTTACAGTACGCCGATTGTTCGCCGGGTGCGAAGTTATCTGGCGGACATTAACAACGGTTTTAATGAAGCGATCAACGGCATGACCGTCATCCAGCAGTTCCGTCAGCAGGCACGTTTTGGCGAACGCATGGGAGCCGCCAGTCGATCGCATTATCTGGCACGGATGCAGACGCTGCGGCTGGATGGCTTCCTGTTGCGGCCATTACTGAGCCTTTTTTCCGCGATGATCCTCTGTGGCCTGATGCTACTGTTTGGTTTTTCATCGGTGGGTGCCATTGAGGTCGGGGTACTTTATGCATTTATTAACTATCTTGGTCGACTCAACGAGCCACTCATCGAGCTGACTACGCAGCAGTCAATGCTACAGCAGGCGGTGGTGGCAGGTGAACGTATCTTCGAACTGATGGATGCCCCCCGCCAGCCTTATGGTGATGATCCACAGCCCCTTAGCAGTGGAAGCATCACTATCCGCGATCTGACCTTTGCCTATCGCACCGGTAAGCCGGTACTGACCGACATCAACCTGGAGGTAGCTCCGCGCGATTTCGTCGCGCTGGTGGGCCACACGGGAAGCGGAAAAAGCACCCTGGCTAATTTGCTGATGGGCTACTATCCGCTTAATAAAGGCGAGATCCTGCTGGATGGTCGCCCGCTTGATACCTTAAGTCACCTGTCGCTACGCCAGAGTGTGGCGATGGTGCAACAGGATCCGGTGGTGCTGGCGGACACGTTCTTTGCCAACGTTACGCTGGGTCGCGATATTGATGAACAGGCCGTCTGGCAGGCGCTGGAAACGGTACAGCTGGCTTCGTTTGCGCGCAGTATGAGCGAGGGCATCTATACCCGGCTGGGCGAACAGGGGAATAACCTTTCCGTTGGGCAAAAACAGCTGCTGGCGATGGCGCGAGTGCTGGTGGCAACGCCAAAGATCCTGATCCTCGATGAGGCCACCGCCAATATCGATTCAGGTACCGAGCAGGCGATCCAGAAGGCGCTGCGCGCTATACGCCAGCAGACCACGCTGGTGGTTATTGCGCATCGTCTGTCCACTATCACAGAAGCCGATACGATCCTGGTGCTGCACCGCGGACAGGCAGTGGAACGCGGCAATCATCAGCAGCTGCTGGCCGCGCAGGGCCGCTACTGGCAAATGTACCAGCTACAGCTGGCCGGTGAAGAGCTGGCTGCCGCTGAGAACTGATCTTTATCCGGCAGGGGTTGCACCAAAATCAGGCGAAAAAGTAACCTATGCTCCTCCCTGATGCACTGAGCCAAGGCATAACGCACCGTAGAGGTGCGTTTTTTTTCTGTGCTTCTTTCAGGCGCTTTCCGTCAGCAGCATCACTCCCCTGACTGCGCCGTACATCCGTACTGACTCATCACCTGAAATCCGCCTCTTTCTTATTTTTGGCACAGCCTTTGCTTAAGTAAATCCGTGTTCGTGAAACAACCGTATTCAATACTGGAGGGGAGCGTATGAAGCTGGTTACCGTGGTAATCAAACCGTTCAAACTGGAAGACGTGCGTGAAGCACTGTCATCTATCGGCATTCAGGGTCTGACCGTGACAGAAGTTAAAGGTTTTGGCAGACAAAAAGGGCATGCAGAACTCTATCGCGGAGCTGAGTACAGCGTTAACTTCCTGCCAAAAGTAAAAATTGATATCGCGATTGCCGATGATCAGATCGATGAAGTGGTTGATGTCATTAGCAAAGCCGCCTACACCGGCAAAATTGGTGACGGGAAAATTTTTGTTGCCGAACTGCAGCGGGTGATCCGTATTCGCACTGGCGAAACTGACGAAGCTGCACTGTAAACCGGGGCTAAGAATTGTGATGGGATGGGATAAAATGAAGAAACTCGCTAAATTTGGTCTTGCCAGCATTGCTCTGTTACCGTCGCTTGCCATGGCTGCCGCACCGGCGGTAGCGGATAAAGCCGACAACGCATTTATGATGATCTGCACCGCGCTGGTGCTGTTTATGACTATCCCGGGGATTGCGCTGTTTTACGGCGGTCTGATCCGCGGTAAAAACGTACTCTCTATGCTGACTCAGGTGGCGATGACTTTCGCCATGGTCTGCGTCGTGTGGATGGTTTACGGCTATTCTCTGGCCTTTAGCGAAGGCAACGCGTTCTTCGGCAGCTTTAACTGGGCGATGCTGAAGGGGATTGCACCCACAACGCTGATGGGATCTTTCTATCAGTATATTCACGTGGCGTTCCAGGCTTCATTTGCCTGTATCACCGTTGGGCTGATTGTGGGCGCTATTGCTGAGCGTATTCGCTTTGCAGCGGTGCTGATCTTCGTACTGATTTGGCTGACCTTTGCCTACCTGCCAATTGCACACATGGTCTGGGCGGGCGGTTTCCTGGCTCAGGATGGCGCGCTGGACTTTGCAGGCGGTACGGTTGTTCATATCAACGCGGCGGTGGCCGGTCTGGTCGGTGCTTACCTGCTGGGCAAGCGTGCGGGCTTTGGCAAAGAAGCCTTTAAACCGCATAACCTGCCGATGGTTTTCACCGGTACTGCGATTCTGTACTTCGGCTGGTTTGGATTTAACGCCGGTTCCGCGGGCACCGCTAACGAAATCGCCGGCCTGGCCTTCCTGAATACCGTCGTGGCAACGGCTGGCGCTATGCTGACCTGGACCTTCGGTGAGTGGGCTCTGCGCGGCAAGCCTTCCCTGCTGGGCGTCAGCTCCGGCGCAATTGCTGGCCTGGTGGCGATTACCCCAGCTTGTGGTTATGTCGGCGTCGGTGGCGCACTGATTATCGGTCTGGTGGGCGGTCTTGCAGGACTGTGGGGGGTGACCACCCTGAAGAAATGGCTGCGCGTGGATGACCCATGTGACGTATTTGGTGTTCACGGCGTCTGCGGCATCGTTGGCTGTATTCTGACCGGCGTGTTCGCTTCATCTTCACTGGGCGGCGTGGGTTATGCGGAAGGCGTGACCATGGGCCATCAGGTCTGGATACAGCTGGTAAGCGTTGCACTGACTATCGTCTGGACCGCCGTTGTTGCGTTCATCGGTTTTAAGGTGGCGGATATGATTGTTGGCCTGCGTGTTCCTGAAGATCAGGAGCGTGAAGGTCTGGACGTCAACAGCCACGGCGAGAATGCTTACAACCAGTAAACAGGTTGGGTGAGCCGAACAAGAAAAGCAGTGCCCCAAAATAATAAAAGCCGGGCGGGCCATTATGGCCCGCTTTTTTTTGCCTGGCATCTCATCCGCCCACCTGGCCTTCCGGTCATCCGTCCGGCGAGCCACTGTTTAGCTCACTGGCGCGATGGGAGAGCGACAGCCACAGGCAGATCAGCTCAGCTCAGGGCTGTTCGCGCTGGCGTATAACACCTTCCTGCACCGTTGAGGCAACCAGCGTACCCTGCTGCGTATAGAATTCACCGCGAACAAAACCACGCGCACTGGACGCTGAGGTGCTTTCGACGCTGTAGAGTAGCCAGTCACTGAGATCAAACGGACGGTGGAACCACATGGAGTGATCGATAGTGGCAACCTGCATTCCCGGCTCAAGGAAGCCCTTACCGTGCGGCTGAAGGGCCGTTGGCAGAAAATTGAAGTCAGACACGTAACCGAGCAGATACTGATGGATTCGCTTATCTTCCGGCAGGGTGCCGTTCGCGCGGATCCACAGGTGTCGATACGGTTCGTCCACGTGGCCTCTTAGCGGGTTGTGAAACTTAACCGGGCGGATTTCAAACGGTTTTTCTGACAGGAACTTATCGCGATAGGGCGCAGGTATATGCTGGGCAAGTTTCTGCGCAATGTCCTGTTCAGAAGGCAAATCGGCCGGGCCGGGGACCACCGGCATGGTTTTCTGATGCTCAAAGCCGTTTTCCGGTCCCTGGAATGACGCCGTCATGTAAAAAATGGCTTTGCCATTTTGCACGGCCTTCACCCTGCGAGCGCTGAAACTGTTGCCATCCCTGAGATTTTCCACATCGTAAATAATAGCCTTCCGGCTATCGCCGGGTCGCAGAAAATAGCTGTGAAACGAATGGATAATTCGTTCGCTGGGAACGGTCTGTTTAGCCGCATAGAGCGCCTGACCGACAACCTGTCCGCCAAAAACCTGGCGCAGGCCAAGATCCTCACTTTGCCCGCGGAATAATCCCTCTTCCAGACTTTCCAGATCGAGCAGATTTAATAAATTTTGCAGCGCCTGGCTCATATGCGCACCCTCCTGAAAATTTTAGTACTCAGTTTGCGAGATCGGACCAGTTAGCGTCAACGTCTGTTTTTGGGATCTGCGCAGCCCGTGCTTAAAGAATGAAAATAGCTGGTAACAGGAAAAATCCAGCAACATGTGCCAGAATTAAAGCCTTACGGGCAGTAAAGCTCTGCCTCTGAACGGCATTATGTTGCCTTAGGGATCAAAAAGGAGAAGAGATCTATGAAACTCTGGTATGTATTGAGTGGTGCTGCCCTTGCGGTGGCAATCTCTGGTTGCGCTGACAAGAGCAAAGATGTGCCAACACCGACCCTGGGTTCGCAGATACAGGGCCAGAAGGCCGTTATTCAGCAGCCAAATGTCAGCGGTAGCGTATGGATCCGCCAGAAAATTGCATTGCCGCCGGATGCTGTGCTGACAGTCACCCTCTCAGACGCCTCACTGGCTGATGCACCATCGAAGGTGCTGTCACAGCGGGTAACACGCACCGAGGGCAAGCAGGCGCCATTCCAGTTCGTGCTGCCGTTCAATCCGGCCGATGTTCAGCCCGGAGCCCGTATTTTGCTCAGTGCAGCGGTAACGCTTGAGGGTAAAATGCTGTTTATTTCTGATTCAGTGAAGCAGGTGATCACAACGGGCGGTACGCGTCAGGATCTGACGCTGGTTCCCGTGCCGTCGATGCCGCTTCAGAAGCAAGCTGGTGCGGTCACTTCGGTGCCTTCAACGTCGCCAACGCAGGTCACGCCTTCCTCAGCGGTTCCCGCTCCAACCTCTTATTGATCGATACATCGACCCTGACCACGCCCCCTGGGGCGTGGTCAGGGTTTCCAGTGATAGCGCCTGAGATCAACTTTGCCATCCGCTGAAACCTCAATGCCTTCGGCCTCCAGCGCAAGCCGCTGCCTGTGCATATCCTCACCCGTCAGCGATATTTCACCCAGCCGGTTAATGACACGGTGCCAGGGGAGTTTGCTGCCCTCCGGCAGGCGCTTCAGTACGCCCCCGACCTGACGTGCCGCTCTGGGAGAACCTGCCAGCTGCGCGATTTCGCCATAGGTGATGACACACCCACAGGGGATGGCCGCGAGGATCTGAATGATGCGATGGCGAAAATTATCGTGTTCTGAGTCCAGTTTTTCCTCCTGAGCGTGTTTCTGACCAGCAGACGGCCGCGAAGCCGTTCAGCAAGGTTAGAAGTATAAAGGACATCGGGCAGCATAACGGGGGCTATTTGATGCATAACTGGCGAAATTCACCCGTATTGCGCAATAAACAAACGGTCACCGGAGGCTGGCTTGCAATTGCCCTGGGGTTCATTGATAATGCGCCTGCGCTTCGGTTATCCGGGGCCGTCAATGGGGGCCCTGTTGGTTCTCCCGCAATGCTAATTTGTGAATTCGGTCAGGTCCGGAAGGAAGCAGCCGTAACAAATGACGCGTGTGCCGGGATGTAGCTGGCAGGGCCCCCACCCAATTCCGCAGTCGAAATCCTCCTGTCACTCTTTCTTTCACGTTAATATATTTCTGAGACAAGTTTGCATTCTGGTGCAGAACTGCCTAATTTTTCCTGTGAAATGCAACGGCTGAGGGGACCCAATGCAAAAGATACTGCTTACAGGAATACTGCTTTGCACGCTATCCACTCCCGCCCTGGCGGAGGAGAGTTTCGGCAAAGCGGCAGACAATAAACTGCAAAAGTGTACCGCAAACGCGGAAAACACCCTGGCATCGGTTGAGTGTTACGACGTGGCACTGGCAGCGTGGGACGCGGAACTGAATAATCAGTACCGGCTGCTGCTGGCCAATGGATCAGCGGAGTTTAAATCTGCGATGAAAGTCTCGCAGGTAGCCTGGATTGCATATCGTGATGCCTATATTAAAGCGATGCAGAGTGACTACCGACAGCGGCAGGGTACGATCTGGGGAATTATCATGTCAGAGGCCAGGCTACGCATTACGCGCGATAAAGCAATTGAACTCTATAAGCTGCGCAAGAGTACAGACCTCGGGAATTGATAAGGATCTCAGGTCGATATCCTGATTCTGCTTTCGGCCGACAGCCTTTCTGCACACCAGGCCTGGTTTGAATGAGTTCGGACAGCGTCTTTGATGATGTCTTGCTGGTTGGACGACGCTCGATACGCCCTAACCAGCTCTGGTCATGCCGATCGTTTAAAATCATTTAAACGTCAGCGTACGAATTTCCACACCGAAACGGGAACTTTGTCATAAAGTTTATTCATGGTTAGTTCAGCGAGACGATGATCGGCTGCTGAATAAAATATAGCCAGTTCGTCATCAGATAATTCGTACTTGTTCTTTTCAATCACGCGCTCAAGGGTGTCGATAGAACGACAACGTCTCAGGCGCATCAGATAATCAGTTTTAGTTAAAAGTTTGTCAGTCATCATTAAACCGTAAGGAGTAGTGGGTTACTAAAATGAATGGCTGGCCTGAATTTGACCGGGCGCACATTCTTCTGCAAAAATGTTAAACAGTCGCTTTGCTGATTTCTGCCAGCGCTGAAGGTCCTGTGCATTAATGCCATAATTGCTGAATAACATAAAAGTATCATCGAGATAATCATCGATCTGTCCAATCAGATCGCTATCTTCAACGTGCTTGATTTTGTAATTCATAGTAAATGCAGCAATATGCTCAATCAGGTCATTGAGCTGTAGGTTGATGGCAGAAGTAGGATCGTTAACCCAGCCATGGTGGCTGTCGCCTAACGTGGCCATACTTTCATCATACAGGTTTTCACACAAGAATTTCAGTTGGGCAATATCATGCCTTCTCGGTGAGTATTCGTCCATCTTTTTCCCCTCCATCGCTAGAAAAACATGCCTGTTTACAGCACTTTTTTATACTTGGTAGACCAGGAAGTGATAATGACTCTTCAAATAAAACATTTATTCTAAATATAACTTATTTTGAGTTTTTTGTTAGCTGTTTGACGGATTATTACAATTCTTCCAACATCGATCCCGGTTCGCTGTCTATGAAATCAAACACCAATCCCTCATCAGTGTGAACAAAATTGACCGAGTTAAAACTGGTTTCGTCTGAATCAATATCAAGACAGGCATTGAAGACGTTCCAAAGGAAACTATAGTTCATTTTAAATCGGGAGTGTCCCAAGTCTTCCACGGAAATAACATTCAGAGTATTCGGCACATAATGGGCATTGGGGGAATACCACTTCAAGTTGCCAATCAGCTCTTTCTCTATTTTCGGAATGTTCCGTTTAATCTCGTCTACTAATTGTAGTGGAGTAATGTCACTTTGACGATTTTTTAACGGTAAAGTTCTGTGCATTTTTCACTCCGAGGTTGATTTCTGCTAATAGAGGAGGCTTTTTTTTACAACGAAAACCGGTCTGATGTCATTCTGGTTTAGCCTATCGTTATGATTTGTCAGTTGATTGTTATTTCAAACTGATCCTCTTTTTTTCAGGGGGGGGGCAGGCTTGTTGAATTTTCTTAATATAAATGCCCGGAAAGACCATGGTGTAGCAGTGTAATACTTAGATACATTTTTATCTTATCATTTAACCAATTTTGGCGATAAATTAATGTTATGTTATAACATACTAAAATAGTGCTATGCGCAATCCATCCTCTTCTTATTCTCGTTTTGGCACCCTCTTCAGCTGGCCAGCCTGGTTACGAATGACGTTTACACTTGCATTGGTTGTGTTGCTGGTGCTGATGACAAAATGGGCGGTCACTTAATGATTACGCTTAATAAGTTAATTGTCGGCTACCAGCAGCACGCCGTGACGCCTGAGCTGGTCGGTGAGTTTACTCAGGGTAGCATGACGGCGCTGGTCGGTGATAACGGAAGCGGCAAGTCGACGCTGCTTAAAACGCTGTGCGGTATGATTCCACCGGTGAGCGGCAGTATCAGCATGCCCACGCCGCGCCCGACAATTGCCTGGCTACCGCAGCATGCTGAGCTTGAAAAATCGTTTCCCCTTACCGTTTTCGATCTGGTGGCGATGGGCTTCTGGCGTCAGTGCGGCTGGTTTGGGGGAATCAATCGCGGACAGCGCAAGCAGGTGCTGGAAGCGCTTGAGCGAGTCCGCATGCTCCCTTATGTCGATGCTTCACCGGGGACACTTTCCGGTGGCCAGCTTCAGCGCGTGCTGTTTGCCCGGTTGTTAATTCAGGACGCCGAATTACTGCTGCTGGACGAGCCGTTTAGCGGTGTCGACAGCGACACTGTCGCTTTGCTCATCGAGCTGCTGGCAGAACGCCATCGTGCAGGTTGCACCTTGATTGTGGTCCTGCACGATAAGGCGACGGTAGAGAATCATTTTCCTCAGGTACTGCGTTTAAAAGCGAGCCACAGCGAATGGTTCTGTCGCCACTGCGGCGTTACCGGGCTGAGTTTTTCGCGCAATGGAGAAGCACGGGCATGATGCTAATTGAACCCTTTATCGAATTTGGTTTCATGCGGCGTGCGCTGGTGGCCTGTGTTGCTCTCTCACTCAGTGCAACGCCGCTGGGGGTGTTCTTACTGCTTCGCCGTATGAGCCTGGTGGGAGACGCGTTATCCCACGCTGTGTTGCCCGGAGCAGCGATTGGCTATCTGATTTCCGGGCTGTCGCTGGTAGCTATGGGCATTGGTGGAGCGATAGCCGGACTGACGGTAGCACTCCTTTCCGGTGCCGTCAGCCGCTACACGCCGCTGCGGGAAGATGCCAGTTTCGCTGGCTTCTATCTTGGGTCACTGGCGCTGGGAGTGACGCTGGTGTCACTGCGTGGTTCCAGCGTCGATTTGCTGCACGTGCTGTTTGGGTCGCTGCTTGCCGTCGATGCGCCCTCAATTCTGCTGGTCTCCTGCATCAGCGGCATCTCTTTGCTGGTTCTGGCACTCATCTATCGTCCGCTGGTGATCGATGCCTTTGACCCGACGTATCTTGCGGCACAGAACCGCTGGACCTCACCGCTGGTCCACGGAATTTTTCTGGTGTTGGTGGTGATTAACCTGGTCGCAGGTTTCCAGGTGCTGGGGACGTTAATGAGTGTTGGGCTGATGATGCTGCCTGCTGCCAGCGCCCGCTTCTGGAGTCGCCACCTCTCCGGGACGCTCGCCGCAGCGATGCTGCTGGCGATATTCTCAAGTTTCATTGGCCTTTGTGCCTCATTTTATCTCTCGTTGCCAGCCGGGCCTGCAGTCGTACTGAGCGCGGCGGTGCTGTTCTTTATTTCCATTTTATTTGGACCCTGCGGCGGTATTTTTACCGGACGCAGAGTGTTGTCTATGGCAAAGGAGTAGAAGATGAAGAAGTTACCTTTTGTACTGGCATTATCAGCTCTGCTGGCCGCTCCGGCGGTGATGGCAAAAACGGTTCAGGCCGTTGCCAGCTTCAGCGTACTGGGCGATATCGTACAAAACGTCGGCGGTGAACACGTTGTGGTAAAGAGTCTGGTCGGGCCAAATGGCGATCCGCACACCTTTGAACCAACGCCAAAAGACAGTCAGGAGCTGGCTCATGCCGACCTGGTATTTGTCAGCGGTCTGGGAATGGAAGGGTGGATGGATCGCCTGATTGCCTCTTCCGGTTATAAAGGCCAGACCATTGTGGCATCAAAGGGGATTAATACGCGCAAGATGGAAGAGGATGGTAAAACGATTACCGATCCTCATGCGTGGAACAGCATGCAGAACGGTGTGGTCTATGCAACCAATGTGATGAATGCGCTTATTGCGGCCGATCCAGCCGATGCGGGCTATTTCCGTCAGCAGGGCGGTGCCTATATTGAGAAACTGAAAAAGCTGGACAGCTGGGCAATGCAGGAGTTTGCGCAAATCCCTGAATCAAAACGCAAGGTGTTAACAAGCCACGATGCCTTTGGTTATTTTGGCCAGCGCTACGGCGTCAGCTTCCTTTCTCCGGTTGGCTTTTCCACGGAGTCTAAAGCCAGCGCTTCGGATGTGGCAGCCCTGATTAACCAGCTGAAAAAAGAAAAGATTAATGCCTGGTTTATTGAAAACCAGACTGACCCTCGCCTGGTTAAGCAGATCGCCTCTGCCACCGGCGCTAAGCAGGGTGGAGAACTGTATCCGGAGGCCTTAACGGAAAAGGGCGGTGAAGCGGATAGCTATGTAGCAGCATTTAAGCATAACGTTGATGCTATGGTTGCCAGTATGAAGTAAACAGACCGGCGGATCGCCTGGCGATCCGCCTTTCTTACCGACCTGTCAGAACGTACGATGGTAGTTAACCAGCGGCAGGACCGGAACGGTGGCATTGGTTGCAATGTTGATGACGCCAATCTGCAATCCCTCCAGATGTTTGGTGGCGTTAACCAGGCCAATCTGGAACGATGTACTGTCGGAATAGTTGAAGGCGCCGATGTCCGCATTGGTCACCCCCGTTGAGGCGTTAACGGCGCCAAAGTTAAAACCGTTGACGTTGTGAGCCACGTTAACCACGCCAATGTTGCCTCCCTGCACGTCGTTTGTCAGGTTGACCACGCCGAAGTTGGCGCCCTGAACGTTATGCGACATGTTGAGCGCACTGAAGTTAACACCTACGGTATCCTGCGACAGATTATATAACGGCGACAGATTCAGGCCCGTAACGTTGCCAGAGACGTTGACCAGACCGAGATTCACACCTTCGATATCACCTTCACTCCAGTTGCCGAGTACCCCTACGTTTACCCCTTTCGCGTTGGCGGTATGGTTGAGCACAGTGATGTTAAGGCCGGTACTGTCACCCTGCGTCCAGTTGAAGGGCGCGACGTTTATCCCGTCCCGGCTTTCTGCGGTATAGTTTGCCAGCAGGCCAATATTCAGCCCTTTCATTTTACCTGTCTGAGTGACGATACCGATGTTTGCTCCCCTGACGCTTTTTGCCGCACTGTAAAGACCGAAATCAATCCCGCTCAGATCGCCAACCTGGTTTCCCAGGCCGATGTTGACACCATTATCCGTGCCGCCGTGCCAGTTAAACAGACCAATTGCCACACCATTCATACCATTGCGAATATGTGAACCGGCAACGGCACCGAGCTGCAAGCCGTTAAGCTGATCCAACTCACCGTACCCGAGCACAGGCAGATCAAAACCATTAACTGTACCCGTATCGCTATAAAGGAAGCTTCCGTGGAAACCGTTTACCTCATTATCATCAGGTAAATTATTGAATGATGAGAGTTGAATGGGGGTTGATGCCATACTGGTTGCGGAAAACATAACGCATGACAAGAGTAATGCTAATGTTGAACGTTTCATGTTGATATCCCTATTTAATTATGATGCGTAACATTTGAATGACAGGGTATACATATAAACTGTGCCACTAATAAGACAGCAATCATCCTGATACCGACGCCATCAACGCGACGCTACGATACTTTGATGAAGGTGCTTACTATAACTTACTGATTTCTTGGTTATTTCTTTGCCAAAAAATGCGGGGGCTGTAGTCTGTCTGGCTAATCTATTACGGGTTTGAAGGGGGTAAATAAATGTATTTACAAGCGAAATCCATTATCCTGGTATAAGATTTTTCACCAATCAAAAATAAATATACACAAAAAAAGGCGAATCAATTAAAGATTCGCCTGAGCACATTACGCTTGTTTATTTTTAGCGTTTTTTCTTTCTGCCCTGGACGGCTTTAAACCGCGGGTTGCTTTTACAGATAACAAATACCCGGCCATGACGGCGCACGATTTTGCAATCTTTGTGGCGTTTTTTGGCAGATGCCAGTGAGCTTAATACCTGCATCGGGATCCCTTATTTTTTCATCACGTTCAGAATGCCACCAAAACGCTGGCTGAAGCGTGCGGCGCTTCCTTCTTTGGAGAAGTCTTTCTGTTTACCGGTGTAGTAAACGTGTGAGGCTGAAGAAACATCCAGCGTGACGTAAGGCATCACTTTGCCATCGTGTTCAATGGTGCGATCAGTTTTGATAGTGGACCCTACCACGAAATAAGCATCAGCCGTGGTGTCATGGAACACCACCTGACGGTAAGCAGGATGAATACCCTGTTTCATCGGTTACTCCAAGTGTAATGTTATACTATAACATTAGTATGCGCCGACGTGGTTGAAATTGCAACTGCAAAAAAAGAGGCCGCACAGGGCGGCCTCTTAATCATTGTCGATGAAAATCGATTATTTTTGATGCTCAACCGGATGGCTGTGCTCCAGCTCCTCTTTGTTCTTGCTGAAGCGGCGACGAACCACAACAAAGAACACCGGAACGAAGAAAATAGCCAGAACGGTCGCGGTGACCATGCCGCCCATTACGCCAGTACCCACGGCGTTTTGCGCGCCGGAACCGGCACCCGAGCTGATTGCCAGCGGCAGTACGCCGAGGATAAATGCCAGTGAAGTCATCAGAATTGGACGCAAACGCATACGTACCGCTTCCAGAGTCGACTCAATCAGACCTTTTCCTTCCTTCTCCATCAGGTCCTTGGCGAACTCAACGATCAGGATGGCGTTTTTCGCCGACAACCCTATGGTGGTTAACAGCCCCACCACAAAGTAAACGTCGTTGCTCAGACCACGCAGGGTGGTGAAGAGTACGGCTCCGACAACACCAAGCGGAACAACCAGCATCACTGAGAACGGAATAGACCAGCTCTCATACAGTGCCGCCAGACAGAGGAAGACCACGATCAGCGAGATGGCATACAGGGCAGGTGCCTGGTTTCCTGACAGACGTTCCTGGTAAGACATGCCGGTCCACTCATAGCCAATACCTGTTGGCAGTTTGGATGCCAGCTCTTCCATCAGGTTCATGGCATCACCGGAGCTTTTACCCGGTGCCGGTTGGCCTAACAGCTCCATCGAAGGCAGGCCGTTATAGCGTTCCAGACGCGGTGAACCGTAGATCCACTTGCCTGTGGTGAAGGTGCTGAAGGGCACCATTTCACCGCTGCTTGAACGCACATACCAGTTACCAATATCGCTGGGTAACATGCGGTAAGGTGCTTCACCCATCACGTAGACTTTCTTCACGCGACCGCGGTCAATGAAGTCATTGACATAGGAACCACCCCAGGTTGCTGCCAGCGTGGTATTAATATCAGAGAGTGATACCCCCATCGCGCGCGCCTTTTCCTGGTCAACGGTCAGTTTATACTGCGGTGTATCTTCCAGACCGTTAGGACGAACGCCGACCAGCGTGTCCGGGTGCTCAGCGATCATGCCCAGCAGCTGGTTACGTGCTGCGGTCAGCTTCTCATGACCCAGGCCTGCTTTATCGGTCAGCTGGAAGTCAAAGCCGGTTGCGGTACCCAACTCGACGATGGCTGGCAGGTTGAATGGGATCACCATGGCATCTTTAATCGATGACAATGCGCCCATCGCTCTGCCAGCAATAGCCGGAACTTTGTTTTCCGAACTGGCGCGTTCACTCCAGTCTTTCAGGCTGACAAAGGCAATACCCGTGTTCTGTCCACGTCCTGCAAAGCCAAAGCCGTTTACGGTAAACACGGAGTTCACGTTAGCTTTTTCTTTAGTCAGGTAGTAGTCAGTCACCTGATCCAGCACCTTCTGAGTCCTTTCCTGAGTCGCACCGGCAGGCAGTTGTGCCATGGTCAGTAACACACCCTGGTCCTCTTCCGGCAGGAACGAGGTAGGCAGACGGAGGAACAGGAAAGCCATGCCGACGACGATCAGCAGATAGATAACCAGGTAACGTCCGGTACTGCTGACAATATGGCCAACGCTATCGGTATAGTGCTGGGTGCTCTTGTCGAACATACGGTTGAACCAGCCAAAGAAACCGGTGGTCTTGCCGTGGTCGCCTTTAGGAATCGGTTTCAGGATCGTGGCACAAAGTGCCGGTGTCAGGATCAGGGCCACGATGACCGACAGTATCATTGCCGAAACGATGGTAATCGAGAACTGACGGTAAATAACACCGGTTGACCCACCGAAGAAAGCCATTGGGATAAATACCGCTGACAGCACCAGGGCGATCCCGACCAGGGCCCCCTGGATCTGCTCCATCGATTTTCGCGTGGCTTCCTTCGGCGGCAGGCCATCTTCAACCATCACACGCTCGACGTTCTCGACCACAACGATGGCGTCATCCACCAGAAGGCCGATGGCCAGCACCATGCCGAACATGGTCAGGGTGTTTATCGAGTATCCGAAGGCACTGATAATGGCAAATGTACCCAGCAATACCACCGGCACAGCAATCGTTGGGATCAGCGTAGCCCGGAAGTTTTGCAGGAACAGATACATCACCAGGAACACCAGCACGATGGCTTCGACCAGCGTTTTCACCACCTCGTTAATTGAGATCTTAACGAAGGGAGTGGTGTCATACGGATAAACCACTTTCAGACCGGAAGGGAAGAATGGCTCCAGCTTGCCCAGCTCTGCCTTAACAGCAGAAGCCGTGTCCAGTGCGTTTGCGCCGGTTGCCAGCTTGATACCCAGCCCGGAAGCCGGTTTTCCATTGAAGCGGGCGATGATCTCATAGTTTTCACCGCCGAGTTCAATCTCGGCGACATCCTTCAGGCGGACCTGTGAACCATCAGAATTCACTTTCAGCAGGATATTGCCGAACTCATCCGCTGAGGTCAGACGCGTCTGCGCGATGATCGAGGCGTTAAGCTGCTGGCCCTTCACCGGTGGAGAACCGCCAAGTTGACCAGCCGCCACCTGAGAGTTTTGCGTATTGATGGCGCTGATCACATCAACCGGCGTCAACTGGTAGTTGTTGAGCTTATGTGGGTCCATCCATATGCGCATGGCATACTGCGCACCAAACAGCTGAGTATCACCGACGCCGGCAACGCGACTAATAGGATCTTTAACGTTCGACCCGATATAGTCGGAGATGTCATTCTGCGTCATGGTGCCGTTTTCATTAATGAAACCGGCAACCATCAGGAAGCTGCTGGAGGATTTCTGAACGCGAATACCCTGCTGCTGCACTTCCTGCGGCAGCAGAGGCATAGCCAGCTGCAGCTTGTTCTGTACCTGAACCTGGGCGATATCGGCATCAGTTCCTGACTCAAAGGTTAGCGTCAGCTGCAACGTACCTGATGAGTCACTGCTTGAGCCCATATACATCAGGCCGTCAATGCCGTTCATATTTTGTTCGATAACCTGCGTGACTGAGTCCTGCAGGGTTTTCGCATCAGCACCAGGGTAAGTTGCGGAGATCTCGATTGCCGGTGGCGCAACATTAGGATATTGCTCAATCGGCAGTTTCAGGATCGACAGTGCGCCCGCCAGCATAATAATGATGGCGATAACCCAGGCGAAGATCGGGCGATCGATAAAAAACTTAGCCATGAATCAGTGGCTCCTGTTAAGACTTGCTTTGTTCAGACTGCGCCTGAGGCTTTTCTTCGGCTTTGGAGCTGTCTTCGCTAACTTCCTGTGGCGTGACGGCGGCACCGGGTTTGACACGCTGTAGCCCGGTCACAATCACCTTGTCACCATCTTTCAGCCCATCGGTAACCAGCCACTTGTCGCCGATTGCCTGATCGGCAGTCAGATTACGCACTTCAACCTTGTTGTCTGCGCCCACTACCAGTGCCGTAGCCTGGCCGGTTGGAGTACGGGTCACGCCCTGCTGCGGAACTAACAGCGCCTTTGGATTGGTGCCTTCATCCAGACGAGCACGCACAAACATGCCGGGCAGCAGGCTGTGATCCGGGTTAGGGAACACGGCGCGAAGCGTGATAGAACCGGTGGTTTCATCAACGGTGACATCAGAGAATTCTAATGTTCCCTTCTGTCCGTACTCGCTACCATTCTGCATTAACAGCTTCACATCGGCTTTGCCGTCAGTCTGCTGCAGCGTTCCGGCGTTCAGCTCATTGCGCAGGCGAATAAAGTCTTCGCTTGACTGAGTGACGTCGACATAAATGGGATCCAGCTGTTGAACGGTAGCCAGCGCGTTGGTCTGCGCATTGGTCACCAGCGCACCTTCAGTAACGGAAGATTTGCCAATACGGCCACTGATAGGCGAGGTCACTTTAGTATAAGCAAGGTTAATGCGAGCGCTTTCCACCGCGGCCTGCGCAGCTTGAACCGCTGCTGCGGTCTGGCTTTGTGTGGCAACGGCCTGGTCGTAGTCCTGCTGGCTGATGTATCTGGTGCCCAGCAGAGGCTTATAGCGTTTCACGGTCAGGCTGGCGATTTGCGCATTCGCCTGTGCCTGTGCAAGATCGCCCTTAGCGCTGTCCCATGCGGCCTTGTAAGTCGCCGGGTCGATCTGATAGAGGGATTCACCCGCCTTAATGTCGCTACCTTCAACAAAATTACGCTTCAGAATAATGCCAGAAACCTGCGGGCGAACTTCTGCGATACGGAAAGATGAGGTACGACCCGGCAGATCGGTGGTAATTTTTAGTGGGGCACTTTTCAGCGTCACGACACCCACTTCAGGGGCCTGTTGTTGCCCAGCCTGCTGTTGCTCTTTATTGTCACACCCTGCCAGTACCAGGCTGCCTGAAAGCATCAGAATGGCCGCCAGAGGCGTTAGCCCTCTGTTTTTGTTCATAAATAAACCTCGAATGTCCGATATCGATTGTTCAATGGATCACAAACCCATACACCCATTGCTGCGTTTAAATTATGGTCGTGCTATGGTACATACATTCGGAAATGTATGTAAATCTACCATTTTGTAAAAGCCCCACTATGGCACGAAATACCAAACAGCAGGCGCAGGAAACGCGCAATCACATCATCAATGCAGCGATCGAACGCTTTTCAGAAGTCGGCGTTTCCAAAACGTCGCTGGCTGATATTGCCGCTGCCGCTGGCGTAACACGGGGGGCAATCTACTGGCATTTTAAAAATAAAACTGATTTGCTAAATGAGATCTGGGCACAGTCCGACTCTGTTATGGCGGATCTGGAGGTTGAGTATCAATCAAAATACCCGGCGGATCCACTGTCTGTTATGCGAGCAATGATAGGATATGTCTTTGACGCAACAGCGCACGATCCAAAAAGACGCGCATTGATGGAAATTATCTACCACAAATGTGAATTTGTGGGGGAAATGGCAACCCTGCAGCTGATGCAGCAGAATCTCTATCTTGAATGTTACGAAAAGATAGAAGAAGTCTTAAAGCAGTGTATCGCGGCAAAACAGCTGCCGGATAATCTGGATACCCTGCGCGCGGCAATCATTATCCGTGGCTACATCAGCGGGATTATCGAAAACTGGCTGTTTATGCCGGAAAGCTTTGACCTCGCCGGGGAAGCAAAAAGACTGGTCGATACGCTGGTGGAGATGTTGATGTTCTGCCCAACGCTGCGCCATGCCTCCCGCTAAGCGTTTTCGGCCATTTTGCGTTCAAAGTCCCGCTGAACGATAGCCAGCGCGGCCAGCACCACTTCTGGATCCAGCTGATTTTCTTCCAGCAGCATAATCAGATCAACGGCCAGTTTAACCTCTTCAGGGGCGTTATCCAGTGACATAGCGTTTCCTTCATTTTTATTTTGGGAGAAAAGCGAGAAATTCCGTTCAGATGCGCAAAATCTTAATCACCACGCCCATCACCAGTGCACCAGCCAGCGCAAACAGTCCAGAGCGCGGATCCATGAGTGCCAGCGTCCCCACACCAAAATAGCTACTGATGTAGCCGCCAGTCAGTGCGCCTGTGGTGGCAAGAACCAGCGTTGCGGCGCGTCCACCCGGTCGGCCGGGGAAATAGCGCCGAATAAAAACTCCGACCAGTAAGCCAATGATTATCCAGGAAAGCAGCCCCATTTAACCTCCCCCCGGGTTGCGATCGGGATAGTATAGTTCGTCACAGCAACTAACGATCGCGCTCGCGATTTTCAATACTGCGCTCAATGCGTTTCAGCGCTTGCAGGCAGCGTTGCAGTCGGCCTTCCAGTGCGGCAAGTTCGCGCTGGAGCTGCTGCTGCTGCACCAGCGTCTCCTGAATCGCCAGCAGGCTTTCGCGATCGGCAATCATCGCGCGCAGGCGGCGCTCAAAGTCCTGATGCTGGGCGAGTTTCTCATAGAGATTTTCCTTCTCCACCACCGGCTGGGCTTCGCGGCTGCGCAGTGTCTGGGTTGCCAGCTCACGCTGTAGCGCCCCCATCTGTAGCACCACGCGTTCAGCCATCCACGCAACGCGCTCTGCGCGATTATCCTTTACGCTTTGCTTTAGCTGCATCATAGTCTGCTGGACTTCCAGCAAATAATCACCCAGACGGGTGGAATGGCCATGAAACAGCTGATGATCAAAACGCGCCCTGGCCGAACGCTGGTTAGCGTGTGGCTCCACGGCACGCGCTAATTGTGCCAGCTGAGTATCCAGCTGCTGCAGTAAATCTGCACTTTTCATCTTCTTCTCCGTGGTCGCGACCGCGATATGATAACCTGTTTATGACCTGGTTTTACGGATGTGCCATGCAACGTTATATTTTATTGATTTTTGGCTGGCTGGCGATGGGACTGGCCACCCTGGGAGTTGTGTTGCCGCTGCTGCCGACCACGCCTTTTCTGTTGCTGGCAGCCTGGTGTTTTGCCCGCTCGTCGCCGCGTTTCCATCACTGGCTGCTTCATCGTTCAGTGTTTGGTCGCTACCTGCGGCACTGGCAGCAGCATCGGGCCATGCCACCCGGGGCAAAGGGCAGAGCGATCGTGATTATCCTGCTGACCTTCGCCTTTTCGCTGTGGATGGTAAAAATTCTCTGGGTTCGTCTGATGTTACTGGCAATCCTGTGCTGCTTGCTGGTGTTTATGATTCGTTTGCCGGTGGTTGAGGAAGAACAAGAAAATCGCTGATTTTCTCAAACACGGTTGCAATTGCTGGGCGGTTTGCATAGATTTGGTCGTTTTCGTGCGCGGCTTCCCTCACTCGTTTGAATTTCACCCGTCCGATCCACGGCAGGGGGAGATGAAGCTGCGCGAGTCAGTTTTGTATTTACCAGGCATAACATTATGACCGCGACTGCGCAGCAGCTAGATTTTCTTAAAAACAGTATCAAAAGCATCCCGGACTATCCTAAACCGGGTATCCTGTTTCGTGATGTCACCAGCCTGCTGGAAGACCCGAAAGCATATGCGCTGAGCATTGAGCTGTTAGTTGAACGCTACCGTAACGCGGGTATCACGAAGGTTGTCGGTACCGAAGCGCGTGGCTTCCTGTTTGGCGCTCCCGTTGCGCTGGGACTGGGGGTGGGTTTTATTCCCGTACGTAAGCCGGGCAAACTGCCGCGTCAGACTTTCTCCGAAAGCTACGAGCTGGAATACGGCACCGACTGTTTAGAGCTACACTGCGACGCCATTCAGCCGGGTGACAAGGTGCTGGTGGTAGACGACCTGCTGGCGACCGGTGGAACCATTGAAGCAACGGTTAAGCTGATCCATCGCGCGGGCGGCACGGTGAAGGACGCTGCTTTTATTATTAATCTGTTTGACCTGACGGGCGAGTCACGCCTGAAGGCGCTGGGGCTTGATGTTTACAGCCTGGTGAACTTCCCAGGTCACTAAAGATCTGCGGTGGGGTGGGTAGCCGTTGCCAGCCCACCGTCATTTCTTCTTCATCTTTCGCCGTTATCGGCAACAGCCTCCCTCGTCAAATCACTCTTTTGCCATCGTAGTCATTACAGCCGGTGTGTGATTTGCCTCAAAGGTTACCGAAGCAGGATATTCTCAGTGTTATTTGTCCGTGCTTTTCGGTCCGTCTAATCCCGCTGCGCGGGTTTTCTCATCCGTTTGTTTCTTCGTAAGAGGAGAATAAGGCGCCACTGCTGGAGAATGATTGATTTGCAACACCGGTAATTCCGCAAAGGTAATTTTCCGCTGGTCAACCGCGGCCAGAATTTCATCGGTACAGTCCAGCCCCTTATCGCTATTAACCAGTGCCAGCTGAGCCGGTAATATCGCGCCCACGTTGTGTGCCTTACGCCACTTTTCAGCCTCTTCGTAAATAATTTTTTTCAGCGAATCACTGACGCTGCGCTCCTCCACGCTGAACTGCCTGAACAGCGTTTCTTCGGCGTTGTTGAACACGCGCTGCTGCTCCTCTTCGGGAGCGTTCTGATAGCTTCGGTGCAAGTCCTCCATCCCCTGCTGGAAGCGCTGATCGATAATGCTGAGGTGCTCGCGTCCGGCTTTACCCGGCGCGGACTGAGCGATAATCCGTTCCACATCCAGCAGGACGATTTTTTCCGGTGCATCACGATGCTGAAGAAAAATATAGCCAAGAGCCACAATCAGCAGGACGCTCAGTACCGCGCAAAGTATTTTCATTCGGTGTTCTCACTTAAGTACAAAATTTACCAGCGGAAGGGCTGGCAGGGTCAAATGGCAAATAGCACTCAAGCCCGGTACAGGATGCTGCACCAGGGGGCGACGGGATGGCTGTTCAGGTAGGGCAGGTCATAGTCAATTTCCTTTTGACGTTACGGGCAGGAAGCGATTCTTGCAATATTATCCATTCCCTGGCCTGGTGAGAAAGTTTCTCCATAATAACTGGCGCTATAATGCATAGTTTTTACGGTTTTTTTTATCGTTTAGTGTGAAAGTAAATTTATTTTAATTATCTTCAAATAAACTCATTCGGCGAGGTTGGCCTTTGAATGTGGCCATTGAAACACTGCTAATGTGTTTTTTAGAATAGCGGTTAGATTGCACGATAATATTTCGCACGGTGTTAAATCTGCCGTGTAAATGTGAATAAGCTATTTTTTTGCAACAGTTTTGAGTGAAAATCCTGTTGGTTACCCGGCGGCACAGCCACGGTTCAGGCAGGCACCGCGCAGCTTTACGATATCTTTAACTGTTTTTGAGAGTTTCATTGATCGCCCAGACTCTATTGAATGGAAAGCACAACATTACGCGGCGCTCTGTCCATCGGGCTGAAGCGGAAAGCCGCCGCCTCTTGCCTGCAAAACTGGACCGATTTTATTTTAGTTGGATGTTGTCTGGCCATGTTCAAAATTCTGTCACTCCCGACAATGACCCTTTTTACGCAAACGAAGGTGCGTTATTTTTGAATTTGTTTGAGGGGGGTGTTGTTCATTTTTTATTGTCAACGAGAGCGTATATCCATTGCCTGATATTCACTGCGCCGACACTTGGCGTTTCTGATGGCGCTCGCTTCAGATTCAGCACGCTCCGCTCGGGCAACTATCCAACATGAACCGCAGCGGCCAGCAGAGGATTCTGTTATAGTATCTTCTTTTGATTCAGAACAATGATGAAGTCCGAATGAGCTATCAGGTACTGGCCCGTAAGTGGCGTCCACAAGCGTTTACTGAAGTCGTTGGGCAGGAGCATGTCCTGACCGCGCTGGCTAACGGTCTTTCGCTGGGCCGTATCCATCACGCTTATCTGTTTTCCGGCACTCGCGGCGTCGGCAAAACCACGATTGCTCGTCTGCTGGCCAAGGGGCTGAACTGTGAAACCGGCATCACCGCCACGCCGTGCGGCCAGTGTGATAACTGCCGTGAAATCGAGCAGGGCCGTTTTGTCGATCTGATTGAGATCGATGCCGCATCGCGAACCAAAGTCGAAGATACCCGTGACCTGCTGGATAACGTGCAGTACGCACCGGCGCGCGGGCGCTTTAAAGTCTATCTCATCGATGAAGTTCACATGCTCTCGCGCCACAGCTTTAATGCGCTGTTGAAAACGCTGGAAGAGCCGCCCGAACACGTCAAATTCCTGCTGGCGACGACCGATCCGCAGAAGCTGCCGGTAACCATTCTGTCGCGCTGCCTGCAATTCCATCTGAAAGCTTTAGATCAGGATCAGATCCGTGGTCAGCTTGAACACATCCTGCAAATTGAGCAGATTTCCGCTGAAACGCGGGCGCTACAGCTGCTGGCGCGTGCCGCCGACGGCAGTATGCGCGATGCGCTCAGCCTGACCGATCAGGCTATCGCGATGGGGCAGGGCACGATCACTACGGTGACGGTAAACGACATGCTCGGCACGCTGGACGACGAACAGCCCCTGGCGCTGATCGAAGCGCTGGTCAATGCGGACGGTGCGCAGGTGATGGCCCTGCTTGATCAGGCAGCCTCGCGTGGTGTGGAGTGGGAAGCCCTGCTGGTTGAAATG
>CAJYIY010000059.1 GCA_913775305.1 uncultured Erwinia sp.
AAGCCTGCGCCCTGGCACATCTCGCTGAGATGGCCCAGCAGGCCGAAGCCCGTGACATCGGTCATCGCGCAGACGCCCGGGATCGCGGCAGCTTCCGCGCCCAGCCGGTTAAGCTGACACATCACCGCCGTCGCCAGCCCCTGGTGTTCCGCTCGCAGCAGCGATTTTTTTTCTGCGGTGGTCAGTACTCCCACGCCCAACGGCTTGCTGAGCCACAGGCGGCAGCCCGCCCGCGCCTCGCTGTTCTTTTTAACCTGATGCGTGCTGACCACGCCGGTGACCGCCAGGCCGAAGATTGGCTCCGGCGCATCAATCGAATGCCCGCCGGCCAGGCTAATCCCGGCCTGTTCGCAGACGCTGCGCCCACCTTCAATCACCCGCCGGGCAATCTCCGGCGGCAAAACGTTGACCGGCCAGCCAAGAATGGCAATCGCCATAATCGGCCTGCCGCCCATCGCCCAGATATCACTGATGGCATTCGTGGCGGCAATGCGCCCGAAATCGAAAGGATCGTCCACGATCGGCATAAAAAAATCGGTCGTGCTGACCACTGCCGTGCCGTTATCGAGATCGTATACGGCCGCATCATCGCGGGTTTCATTGCCGACCAGCAGATGAGGATCGCGCCTGAGCGGATGGTCACTGTGCAGAATGGTATCTAAAACCTGGGGAGAGATTTTACAGCCGCAACCTGCACCGTGGCTGTATTGCGTCAGACGGATGGCATTCTGATTCATGAAGAAGGTCCCTTTTAGCTTCACCAGATATCATGGTAGCGGATTGGGCTGGCGGGTGTAAGTCTGCCGACCTCAATCGCGGCGCATTCGCTTATTATCCCGGCGAATGGCAGGGCCGCTCGCTACCCTGACGGTAAACCGGACCCGATTCAATCAGAAATAACTGACAAACGGCGCGCTGTCGACGGGCAGCACGGTGGTCGCCGTTTTTAACTGCGGGGTACCCAGATAGAGGAAGCCGACAATCGCATCCTGTGGCCGACAGCCAAATGCCTGACGAACGGATTCATTCTCGGTCCAGGCACCGCTGCGCCAGATGCCGTTAAACCCCTGCGCGGCAGCACTCATCTGCATGGCCATTACCGCGCAGCCGGCTGAAACAATCTGTTCCCAACGCGGTACCTTCGGATGATCCTCACAGCGGGCCACGACGGTGATAATCATCGGCGCCCGATACGGTGCCTGTTTCGCTTTTTCGATCGCTTTATCGTCAAGACGGGCTTCGCGTGAGACCTTTTCCAGCAGCGCACTGAGGCGGTCGCGCCCCTCGTTTTCTACGATGATGAATCGCCACGGTTGCAGCGTGCCGTGATCGGGCGCGCGCATACCGGCACGCAGAATATTGTCCAGTGCGTCACCCGCCGGAGCAGGATCGGCCAGGCGCGAGGCCGAACGTCGATTAACCAGTAAATCCAGAGCGTCCATGATTTCCTCCTGTAGGGGCAAAAGTCGACTGAAACTAGCACAGGATGATGTTTTGTTACAGCATTGTCCTTTTTCCTGCTGACAATTCCGCCCCTGCTATTTAGGATGTTAAACATTGCTGTCCGTTAAGGGATGCGTTAACCCTGACCTTCCCTGACGGACATTGGTTGCGATTACGGAGAGTTTATGCGCATTTTGTGGCGAATTATCGCTGGTATTTTCAAGTGGACGTGGCGCGTTCTGAATTTTGTTCGCGAATTTATCCTCAATCTGTTTCTGATCCTGCTGATCCTGGTTGGCGCCGGGATCTGGTTCCAGATGAGCAGCAGTTCCACCCCTGCGGAAGTCAAAAAAGGTGCGCTGATTGTCGATTTGAGCGGCGTTGTGGTGGATAAACCCTCCGTCAGCAATAAATTCAGCAAGCTGGGACGCCAGCTGTTAGGGGCCAGCAGCGATCGCCTGCAGGAGAATTCCCTGTTTGACGTGGTGGATGCGATTCGTCAGGCGAAAGACGATGCCCGCATTACCGGCATCGTACTCGACTTACGCAATTTTACCGGTGGCGATCAGCCTTCGCTGCAGTACATTGGTAAAGCCCTGCGCGAGTTTCGCGACAGCGGCAAGCCGGTATTTGCTACCGGTGACAGCTACAGCCAGTCGCAGTATTACCTCGCCAGCTTTGCGAACAAAATCTACCTCTCCCCGCAGGGGACGGTTGACCTGCACGGCTTTGCCACCAACAGCCTGTACTATAAAACCCTGCTGGATAAGCTGAAGGTAAACTCCCATGTTTTCCGCGTCGGTACCTATAAATCCGCCGTTGAGCCTTTCCTGCGTGATGATATGTCACCGGCTGCACGAGATGCCGACAGCCGCTGGGTGGGTGAGCTGTGGCAAAACTACCTCAATACGCTGGCCGCTAACCGCCAGATCACCGTCGATCAGGTCTTCCCCGGCGCTCGCGGCGTGCTGGACGCGCTGCAAAAAGTGGGCGGCGATACCGCGCAGTATGCCAAAGAGAGCAAGCTGGTCGACGAGCTGGCTTCGCCTTCGGTCGTGGATCAGCAGCTGGTAAAAACGTTTGGCTGGGACAAAGAGGCAAAAGACTATACGGGTATCAGCATTTATGACTATCCGCTGAACAACACTGAAACGACCAAAGGCAACAACAAGGGTAACATCGCGGTTATCGTGGCCAGCGGTGCGATTATGGACGGTGAAGAAACCCCGGGCAACGTGGGTGGCGACACTACCGCGGACGAAATCCGTCAGGCGCGTCTGGATGATAACATCAAAGCTATTGTCTTACGTGTGAACAGTCCGGGCGGTAGCGTCACCGCCTCTGAAACCATTCGTGAAGAGCTGGCGGCGGCTAAGGCCGCGGGTAAACCGGTGGTGGTTTCCATGGGGGGCATGGCCGCATCCGGTGGCTACTGGATTTCCACACCGGCTGACTACATTATTGCCAGTCCGAACACCCTGACCGGCTCAATCGGTATTTTCGGGGTGATTAATACGGTAGAAAATTCGCTGGACAGCATTGGCGTTCACACCGACGGGGTTGCCACCTCGCCGCTGGCTGATGTCGCCCTGACGAAAGCCCTGCCGCCGGAAGTGCAGCAGATGATGCAGTTGAGCATCGAATACGGTTACAAAAACTTCCTGTCACTGGTGGCAAAGGCGCGGAATAAAACGCCTGAGCAGGTGGATCAAATCGCCCAGGGCCATGTCTGGACCGGCAGCGATGCCAAAGCCAACGGCCTGGTCGATGCGCTGGGCGACTTCGATGATGCCGTGGCCAAAGCTGCCGAACTGGCAAAAGTGAAGCAGCCGCAGCTTGACTGGTATCAGGAAGAGCCGGGGCTGCTGAATGCGCTGTTCAGCCAGATGGACGTGCGGGCATCACTGCCCAAATCGTTGAAAACGCTGCTGCCGGCTCCGCTGCTTGACGTAGTGTTCGCTATGGAAAAACAGCCTGGCCTGATGAACAATCTCAACGACCCGCAAAATCGCTACGCGTTCTGCCTGAACTGTGGTGATGTGAAGTAGTTCACTAATCAGCCCGACCGATAGTGGTCGGGCTGTATTTCCCCCGCTTTCCCCTTATACTGCGCGTTTTCGGCAAGTCTGAGTTTACCCATGCAAAAAAAATCGATTTATGTCGCCTATACCGGCGGAACCATCGGCATGCAGCGTTCCGAGCACGGCTATATTCCCGTTTCCGGCCACCTGCAGACCCAACTGGCGAACATGCCTGAGTTCCATCGTGCAGAGATGCCCGACTTCACCATCCACGAGTACCAGCCGCTGATTGATTCGTCGGATATGACTCCGGAAGACTGGCAATCGATTGCTGACGACATCCAGAAAAATTACGATCAATACGATGGCTTCGTCATCCTTCACGGCACCGACACCATGGCGTTTACCGCCTCGGCGCTGTCATTTATGCTGGAAAATCTGGCTAAGCCGGTTATCGTGACAGGGTCACAAATTCCACTGGCGGAACTGCGCTCGGACGGGCAGCAGAATCTGCTTAATTCACTGTTCGTTGCGGCGAATTACCCGATTAACGAAGTGGCGCTGTTCTTCAACAACACGCTGTATCGCGGCAACCGCACAACCAAAGCCCACGCCGACGGCTTCAGCGCGTTCGCCTCACCCAACCTTGCGCCGCTGCTGGAAGCCGGTATCCACATCCGTCGCCTGAATACGCCGCCCGCGCCCGCGGGTAAAGGGGAACTGATCGTCCATCCGATTACGCCACAGCCGATTGGTGTCGTGACGATTTATCCCGGCATTTCCGCTGAGGTGGTACGCAACTTCCTGCGCCAGCCGGTCAAGGCGCTGATCCTGCGCTCTTACGGCGTTGGAAACGCCCCGCAGAATAAAGAGTTTCTTGAGGAGCTGAAAGCCGCCTCCGATCGCGGTATTGTGGTGGTCAACCTCACGCAGTGTATGTCCGGTAAAGTCAATATGGGTGGCTACGCAACCGGCAACGCGCTGGCGCACGCCGGGGTGATCAGCGGGGCCGATCTGACCGTTGAAGCCACGCTCACTAAACTGCACTATCTGCTGAGCCAGCAGTTAACCAGCGATGAGATCCGCCGGCTGATGCAGCAGAATCTGCGCGGTGAGCTGACCGAGGACTAAACCAGGGAGAAGCGCATGAGCGCACGTCAGGCACTATTGTTGATCGATTTACAAAATGATTTTTGCCCCGGTGGCGCGCTCGCGGTGGCCGGGGGCGATGAGACAGTGGCCGTGGCTAACCGGCTGGCGATGGCGTTTCAGCAGCGTGGTGAGCCGGTCATCGCCACGTTTGACTGGCACCCTGCCGGTCACGGCAGCTTTGCTTCAACCTGCGGAAACGTCCCCGGCACCTGCGGTGAACTGGACGGACTGCCGCAGATCTGGTGGCCCGATCACTGCATTCAGCACAGCACGGGAGCGGAACTGCACCCGGCGCTGGATCAGTCTGCCGTCACGCTCCGCGTCTACAAGGGTGAAAACCCGCAGATTGACAGCTACAGCGCCTTTTTCGATAACGGCAGACGCCAGGCGACCAGGCTGGATAGCTGGCTGAAGGCGGCGGGTATCACATCACTGACGGTGATGGGTCTGGCAACTGACTACTGCGTCAAGTACAGCGTGCTGGACGCCCTCTCGCTGGGTTTTCAGGTCACGGTGATAGCGGAGGGCTGCCGGGGCGTGAATTTGCAGCCAGAGGACAGTTCAAACGCGCTTAAAGCGATGGAACAAGCCGGTGCAGTGATTCAGTAAGTGGAGAATCTGAGGCAGACGTGCCGGATGCACGGCTGCCTGTGACTGGGACGAATTATTCCTTCAGGAATAATTAGGGTAAGTGGATCCGCGTGACGTTTTCGTCGCTGATACCAAACTCTTCCTTCAGCTCTTTTTTACTCTTCATCACTATCTCCCCGCCCTTCGCCACGCTCATATGCTGGGGATCGGCGTTATGCTCTGCCTGCCAGAGCAGCACCAGCTGCAGGCTGTTTTCCTTCTGCTCCGGCGTAAGGACGACACCGTCCGCCCACTTACCGGTTTCCACGGCAGTCACCAGGCGCTGATAGATCTCCGGCGTCATACCGGCAATGATTTCATCCAGTTCCATGACAGTTAGTTAACCTTTGATGATGTTACCGTTGTCGTCGGTAAAACTTAGCGATGCGGAATTAACGCAGTAGCGTTCGCCGGTTGGCTGCGGGCCGTCCGGAAACACATGACCCAGATGCGCGTCACAGTTGCCACAGCGGATCTCAATACGCTGCATTCCGTGTGAATTATCATCCAGATAGCGAATGGCGTCATCGCTGTAGGGCTCGTAAAAACTCGGCCAGCCGCAGCCTGAATCATACTTGGACCCGGACAAGAACAACGGCGCCTGGCACACCAGGCAGTGATACAGTCCCTGGTCTTTGTTATGCAACAGCTTACCCGAATAAGGTGGCTCTGTACCACGCTGCTGGGTCACGTAGTGTTGCATTTCGCTCAGTTCATTTTCGGCTGAAATAGGTGATTTCTCATTAGCCATGGTAGACTCTCTGGCAGTGTTATGATGAAAAGTGCAGTATTCATTCTAACAAATACTTAACAAGACCAGGTGAATTTTTCTCTTCCGGTGCGTGACCCTCCCGGTCCAGCAACATAATTGTGACTCAGATCACCTTTTGTGTCAGGCCCCCCTTTATATTCGGGTCACGTGCCCTAAGATCATCACCGTAACGGCGTCAGGAAAGGCTCTTTTTATTGAATAATTCCTGGTCATGAGTTTGACCTGTAGCAATAATTGACACGATTCCGCTTGACGCCTGGTAAGCTTTTTGTAATTTTACTGCCAACCTTTTATTCACTATCAACTAGCTGGTGGAATATATGACTATCAAAGTAGGTATCAACGGTTTTGGCCGCATCGGTCGCATCGTTTTCCGTGCTGCTCAGGAACGTTCTGATGTAGAAATCGTTGCGATCAACGATCTGCTGGATGCAGATTACATGGCTTACATGCTGAAGTATGACTCCACTCATGGTCGCTTCAACGGCACTGTAGAAGTCAAAGACGGTCACCTGGTAGTTAACGGTAAAACCATCCGTGTTACCGCTGAGCGCGATCCTGCTAACCTGAAATGGGACGAAGTGGGCGTTGACGTTGTTGCTGAAGCAACCGGTATCTTCCTGACCGACGAAACCGCTCGTAAACACATCCAGGCTGGCGCTAAGAAAGTTGTTCTGACTGGCCCATCTAAAGATGACACCCCAATGTTCGTTATGGGCGTGAACCACAAGTCTTACGCTGGCCAGGACATCGTTTCTAACGCATCCTGCACCACTAACTGCCTGGCACCACTGGCGAAAGTGATCAACGACAAGTTCGGCATCGTCGAAGCGCTGATGACTACCGTTCACGCAACTACCGCAACCCAGAAAACCGTTGATGGTCCGTCTCACAAAGACTGGCGCGGCGGCCGTGGCGCAGCACAGAACATCATCCCTTCATCAACCGGTGCTGCCAAAGCCGTAGGTAAAGTGATCCCTGAGCTGAACGGCAAACTGACCGGTATGGCGTTCCGCGTTCCTACCCCTAACGTTTCCGTTGTTGACCTGACTGCACGTCTGGCTAAACCTGCTTCTTACAAAGAAATTTGTGATGCAATTAAAGCCGCGTCTGAAGGCGAGCTGAAAGGCGTTCTGGGCTACACCGAAGACGAAGTTGTTTCTACCGATTTCAACGGCGAAAAACTGACTTCCGTATTCGATGCTAAAGCCGGTATCGCGCTGAGCGACACTTTTGTTAAGCTGGTTTCCTGGTACGACAACGAAACCGGTTACTCTAACAAGGTACTGGACCTGGTTGCTCACATCGCCAAATAAGGCGTACTGAAACAGAACCAGAAAGTAAGGGCGACTCAGGTCGCCCTTTTTTATTTCTCTCTTTCAGAAGGACCGCTCATGAACGAAAAACTCTTCTCGCTGCCGGTGCTTAACCATATTTCCCCGTATATTACTCAGCGTCAGACTGGCGAGCTGCCCGTGGTGGTGATTGTTCATCCCAAAGTTCGCGCAGCCGTAACGCTCCAGGGGGCGCACCTGGTGACATGGCAGCCTGCGGGTGAAAAGCCGGTGATCTGGCTGAGTGAAAAAACGGCCTGGACTCCGGGTAAAGCGATCCGGGGCGGCGTTCCCATCTGCTGGCCCTGGTTTGGTTCCGCGGGTGAACCGTCGCATGGCTTTGCCCGCAATATGCCGTGGAAGCTATCCGCGCATGATGAAAATGAGCAGAGCGTGATGCTGACGTTTGTTCTGGAAAGCAACGAGCAGACCCGAAAACTCTGGCCGCATGATTTTACCCTGTTCGCGCGTTTCCGCTTCAGTGATACCTGCGACATCGAACTTGAGGCCCACGGTGATTTTGAGGCCACTGCCGCGCTGCACAGCTACTTCAACGTTGCCGACAGCGCCACCGTCACGGTCAGCGGACTGGGGCCAGACTATATCGATCAGGTGCTGAAAGGCGCAACCGGCCAGTTAGCCGATGGCAAACAAACTTATCAACAGCGTGTTGACCGCATCCATACCCAGCCCGCCGCGTGCAGCGTGCTGGAAGATCGCGCCGGGCAGCGGGTCATTGAAGTACATCATCATTATCAAAGTGACGTTGTCACATGGAATCCGGGCGCTGAACTCTCATGCAGCATGGGCGATATGGCGAACGAAGGCTATAAGACGATGGTATGCGTAGAAACGGCCCGTATTTCCCGTCCGTTAATCAGCTCAGGCGAACAGCCGTCGCGGCTGGCAGTCACCTTCCGTCTTCAGAAATAATCTGCATGGCAGCCGGACAGGCCAGCCCGGCCGCCTGTGGGGATCGCAATAAAGAGGGTTGAAGGGAAATGACATCGCAGACATTTCTCTAACCCCAGTGGGCCAGACGTCCTGCCCGATATCGGGCAGGACCGTCATACGACGCTTAGGCAGTCTGGTCCGCTGCATCAGCCCTGCACCATTATCGCCCCCCATAACGGAACACAGGCGCATATTCCGCCCTTTCCTGGTGCAGACTACGGCACTCAGAAGGTGTAGCTGACTCCGCTCCAGAGCAGAACCTGAGAATTTTTATCGACCATTGGGCTGTCTTTGATTTCGCCACCCAGACGGACATAACGACCTGAAATGTTGGCATCCCAGTTTTCGCTGATTTTCCAGCCGGCTGTCAGCTCCAGATAGGGGCTCCAGCTGTCATCAGGCTTGTAACGCTCCAGCCCACTACGGTCGGACTCGGCGGAAGAGATACCATAATAGTATTTGTTCTGATTGGAGCTGTTCCACAGCGCACCGATACCCGGCGTCAGGCTGAACTGGCCAAATTCGAAACGGTAAAGATAGGTCAGATCCCAGATGAAACCATTGCTGTTATCCAGCACATCACCCGCCAGCGTGGTACGAACAGTCCCCCAGTCGGCCGAATGGCGGTAGGCAAAACCGGCCATCATGGTCATATGACGTTTGCTCAGTGACTTCATATCGCCATCATCAGCATCGCCCGGATCATAGTTCTGCGGCGAACCCAGCACCGTCAGCGACAGCTGGTCCTGAGGGTCTTTCCACAGATAATAGCCAGCCTGCAAAGTGTCGAGGTAGAAGCTGTCACCATCATACTCAATGAGAGGAACAGGATAGTAGCGATTCTGACCACTTTTGTACGGACTCTGGTCATAAATTACTGAGGCACCCAGCGTCAGCGGGTTGGCCTGCGCGACAGGAGCCGCCAGGTAAAGCGGTAAAAATGCGGCAAGGGCGGTAAGTTTGAAAGAGTTCACAAATTATTCGTTCCGTAAATATAACAATCAGGTTGAATAGTCTAACCGGATACCCACGAACGGTCATAAATTTACATAACCCGTAGCACTCATAATCAATTTTCAGGCGCGAAATATACGCTTCTTTTGCGCTGGTGTATTTTTCATTCAGGCGTCATGGGTTAGCGGGAATGTGTGCGGCTTAGCGTTTTTCTAACTTTGTTATTGAAATTTCATTGAAAATGCCCGCTGCCTGAGGACATATTTGAATATGCGATCTACGCTTAGTCATGAGACCTAAGTTTTAACGAGCTGAGTAACCAAAGTTGTGTGTTTCCCGATAAATAAGTCAGGTTGGCATAAGGGTTGCTGTACTCATTAATCAGTTCCTTCAGGGGCTATCGCGTTAGGCTCCTGGTACCTGTGCTAAAAACGAAAGGACGGGCATCAATATGAATATATTCGATCATTATCGTCAGCGTTATGAAGCTGCCAAGGACGAAGAGTTCACACTGCAGGAATTTCTCACCATTTGTCGGCAGGATCGCAGTGCCTACGCCAACGCGGCGGAACGACTGCTGATGGCAATCGGTGAGCCCGTCATGGTCGACACCGCTCAGGAGCCTCGCCTTTCCCGGCTGTTTTCAAATCGCGTGATTGCGCGCTATCCGGCATTTGAAGAGTTTTACGGCATGGAGGAGGCGATTGAGCAAATTGTCTCCTACCTCAAACACGCGGCACAGGGTCTGGAAGAGAAGAAACAGATCCTCTACCTGCTGGGGCCGGTCGGTGGCGGTAAATCTTCTCTCGCGGAACGCCTGAAAGCGTTGATGCAGCGCGTCCCTATTTATGTACTCAGCGCAGACGGTGAACGCAGTCCGGTAAACGATCATCCACTGTGTCTGTTTAACCCGCAGGAAGACGCCAATATTCTGGATAAAGAGTACGGCGTACCGCGTCGCTATCTCGGCACGATCATGTCGCCGTGGGCTGCCAAGCGGCTGCACGAATTCGGTGGTGATATCACCCGCTTCAGAGTCGTTAAGGTCTGGCCGTCCATTCTGGAGCAGATCGCGATCGCCAAAACTGAGCCCGGCGATGAAAACAACCAGGATATCTCTGCGCTGGTGGGTAAAGTGGATATCCGCAAGCTGGAGAATCACGCCCAGAACGATCCGGATGCCTACGGCTATTCCGGCGCACTGTGCCGGGCGAATCAGGGGATCATGGAATTTGTTGAGATGTTTAAAGCGCCAATTAAAGTGCTGCATCCACTGCTGACCGCCACGCAGGAAGGTAACTATAACGGTACCGAGGGCATCTCTGCCCTGCCGTTCAACGGCATTATTCTGGCGCACTCTAACGAATCCGAGTGGGTAACCTTCCGCAATAACAAAAACAATGAGGCGTTCCTTGACCGCGTGTATATCGTCAAGGTTCCTTACTGCCTGCGGGTTTCCGAAGAGATTAAGATCTACGAGAAACTGCTGGTCAACAGTGAGCTGACCCATGCACCGTGCGCACCGGGAACGCTGGAAACGCTGGCTCGTTTCTCAATTCTGTCGCGACTGAAAGAGCCAGAAAACTCCAGCAGCTACTCGAAAATGCGGGTCTACGACGGGGAAAGCCTGAAAGATACCGATCCGAAGGCCAAATCTTACCAGGAGTATCGTGACTACGCCGGGGTGGATGAGGGGATGAACGGGTTGTCCACCCGCTTTGCCTTTAAAATTCTCTCTCGCGTGTTTAACTTCGACCATGTGGAAGTCGCTGCCAACCCGGTTCACCTGTTTTATGTACTGGAGCAGCAGATCGATCGCGAGCAGTTCCCGCAGGAGCAGGCCGAAAAATACCTTGAGCATCTGAAAGGCTATCTGATCCCGAAATACGCTGAATTTATCGGCAAAGAGATCCAGACCGCCTATCTGGAATCATACTCTGAATACGGCCAGAACATTTTTGACCGCTACGTGACCTACGCTGATTTCTGGATCCAGGATCAGGAATACCGCGACCCGGATACCGGACAGCTGTTCGATCGTGAGTCGCTGAACGCCGAGCTGGAAAAAATTGAAAAACCGGCCGGGATCAGCAACCCGAAAGATTTCCGAAATGAAATCGTCAACTTTGTGCTGCGCGCCCGGGCACACAACAACGGCCGTAATCCGAACTGGACCAGCTACGAAAAACTGCGCACCGTAATCGAGAAGAAAATGTTCTCTAACACGGAAGAGCTGCTGCCGGTCATCTCGTTTAACGCCAAAACATCCACTGATGAGCAGAAAAAACACGACGATTTTGTCGATCGCATGATGGAGAAGGGCTACACCCGTAAACAGGTTCGCCTGCTGTGCGAATGGTATCTGCGCGTAAGGAAGTCATCCTGACGTTTGCGTCATTGCCTGCGCGCCCGGCCCGGTGATAACAGACCGGGCCAGGCGCAGCAGCAACTTCGCGAAGAGTACATCAGCACGGGTCAGGGAGATCGGAAGAGCACACGTCTGAA
>CAJYIY010000060.1 GCA_913775305.1 uncultured Erwinia sp.
AGCCTGAGCCTGAGCCTGAGCCTGAGCCTGAGCCTGAGCCTGAGCCTGAGCCTGAGCCTGAGCCTGAGCCTGAGCCTGAGCCAGAGCCTGAGCCTGAGCCTGACAACAGGTGATAACCGCATGTGACTTCATCGATCATGAAAATTGTTCATGTTCGGTGAAATTAAATCACTTTTCCTCACCCCAATAGTCAGGCATAAATTATGCATTGAATACTATAGACAATCATGAATGCAGCTGAATTTGCAGGCCAGAATCAAATCGTAATACTGAGCCAGCAATACCCCATTCAGCTTCAATTCAGACTTCACGACGGCAGGTTACCATGACTCAAGAATTCAGCTTTTCAATTAAGAACACGCGTTTCGATGAAAACTACAATCCTTCTGAAAATACGCGTATCACCACCAACTTTGCTAACCTGGCTCGTGGTGAAAACCGCCAGCAAAACCTGCGTAACGCCCTGGTCATGATGAACAATCGCTTCAATACCCTGGCGCACTGGGATAATCCTAAAGGCGACCGTTACGCGATTGAACTCGACATTATCTCCGTTGATTTAAATATCGCCAGCGAAAGCAATGCCTGCGCTTTCCCGGTAATTGAAATTTTGAAAACCAACATTGTTGATAAAAAAACCAATGAGCGCATTGAAGGTATAGTTGGCAATAACTTCTCCTCATACGTACGTGATTATGATTTCAGCGTACTGCTGTCAGAACACAATAAAAATCAAACCGGATTCAGCACGCCGGAAAACTTTGGTGATTTACACGGCAACATCTTTAAATGCTTCGTTAACTCAGCATGCTATAAAAATAACTTCAGTAAATTACCGGTGATCTGCCTGAGTGTATCCAGCAAAAACATCTATCATCGCACCGGCAACGTGCACCCGGTACTGGGCATCGAATATCAGCAGGATGCCCCGTCCCTGACCGACCACTATTTTGCCAAGATGGGGCTGCGCGCCCGCTACTTTATGCCTGCAAACAGCGTGGCACCGCTGGCCTTCTACTTCGCAGGGGATTTGCTGAGCGACTACACCAATCTTGAGCTTATCAGCACCATCAGCACCATGGAGACGTTCCAGAAAATTTACCGGCCTGAGATCTACAACGCCAATTCTGCCGCCGGACAGTACTATCAGCCAAGCCTGGATAACCAGGATCATTCATTAACGCTGATTGTTTACGACCGCGTAGAGCGCAGTAAGTTAGCTGTTGAGCAGGGCAAGTTTACTGAGCAGCATTTTATCAAACCTTATCAGGCTGTTCTTACAGCATGGTCAGCTGATTACGCTATTTGAACCACCAAATAAACAAGGTCCTCTTTTATGAAAATTTTGTTACCGACGTCAACTGCGGGCAGCTTACCAAAACCAACATGGCTGGCACAGCCGGAGACGCTTTGGTCACCGTGGAAATTAGAAGGCGAGGAATTAATTGCTGGCAAGCAGGATGCGTTGCGTCTGACCCTGGATAATCAGATTCGTGCAGGAATTGATATCGTCAGCGATGGCGAGCAAACACGTCAGCACTTCGTCACCACCTTTATCGAGCACCTGAGCGGCGTTGATTTTGAGAAGCGCGAAATCGTCAGGATCCGCAACCGCTATGATGCCAGTGTCCCTTCGGTGATTGGTGAAGTGGTACGTAAAAAGCCGGTCTTCGTTGAGGATGCAAAGTTTTTACGTCAGTTAACCGATAAGCCAATCAAGTGGGCGCTGCCGGGTCCGATGACCATGATCGACACCCTTTACGATGGCCACTACAAAAGCCGTGAGAAGCTCGCCTGGGAATTCGCCAAAATTCTGAATCAGGAAGCCAAAGAGCTGGAAGCCGCAGGTGTGGATATCATCCAGTTTGATGAACCGGCGTTTAACGTCTTCTTTGACGAGGTGAATGACTGGGGAATTGCGGCGCTGGAGCGCGCGGTGGAAGGTCTGAAGTGCGAAACGGCGGTGCATATCTGCTATGGCTATGGCATCAAGGCCAACACCGACTGGAAAAAGACGCTGGGCAGCGAGTGGCGTCAGTATGAAGAGGTCTTCCCGAAACTGCAGAAATCCAGTATCGATATCGTTTCGCTGGAGTGCCAGAACTCTCGCGTCCCGATGGAACTGATTGAACTGATTCGCGGTAAAAAAGTCATGGTCGGTGCGATTGACGTAGCAACCAATGCCATTGAGACACCGGAAGAAGTCGCTGACGTCCTGCGTAAAGCGCTGCAGTTTGTTGATGCCGATAAGCTGTATCCTTCAACCAACTGCGGCATGATCCCGTTATCCCGTCAGGTTGCTACCGGCAAACTGAAAGCCCTGAGTGCCGGTGCGGAAATCGTTCGCCGGGAGCTTTCGGCCTGATCGCACTGCGCGGCACAGGGAGGTGCCGGTTCGTCTGAACACCGCCGGCCTTCGCGGCGGCACCGGTAAAGAGGATTGCGGCAGACGAATCGCCGCCGTCAGTCGGGCACAGGTAAAGCTGTTGTGCAGAGAATAATCTGCCATACTCTGTGGCACTATTCGGCCTGCGGGCCGTCGCTTCGTCTCTGCGAGGTTTCTGATGAACACAGCACCCAGCCTGTCCCTTGCCTACGATCGGCGCCATTCTTCCCTGCTGGCCCAGCGTTCTCAGGTGCAGTCAGCCGAGACCATTCAGCGGGTTAACCGCGCCCTGCTGGCGGGTGAGCGCGTCAGCGCAGCCTTCTACGATCTCAGCCAGCGCAAACTGCTGCAGCAGCGCAAAAGCCAGCCGCTGTTGACGCCAAAAGCGGAAAAAGAGATTGCCCGCTTTCTGGATGAGCTGAAGGACATCACGCCTGAAACGGTGGCTGACAAATCGCAGTTCGCCGCATTACAAAAACAGGTCTCCCGGCTTCTTGAGCGCTTTCACTGGAAGCATGCCAGCCCGATTCTGGTCCATAATGCGCTGTTTAATCACACCTATCACCAGTGGCAGCACGTGCTTCAGGCGCTGTTTAGCGACGCTGACGATGTGTTCCCCCACCTGCAGCGTATTCTCAGCGATTCCTCTCGTAAACTTCCGGTGCTCGGCGAAACAACCAGCCTGTTTAAGCGACTGACGAAACTTTTGACCGAGTGCCGTGAAAAGTCAGCGCAGCAGGATCTGACAGAGGATCCACTGGTGGGATTTATCGCCGCCGCCGATATTGCGACCCGCGGCATGATTATCTTCGGTGCCACCGCAGAGGCCGTGCTGCGCGGCAGCCCGATCCCCCAGGACGAGCGGCTGGACAGGCTTATCAAAGAGCACTACCAGCAGGTTGTCGAGCGCATGCACCCCTGGTTTACTGCGGTATAAAAGGCAGGCAGCGAAACACCAGGCACAGCACGCTATTTGTAAATCGCCCTGGCAGACGTTACTCTGGTGGCGGTTTCCATTGAAAGACGGATATTAACTGGCTATGCCTGCCCCCGCCAAACGTAAGAACGATCCCGAAGGCTTAAAGAAACGTATTATTGCCAGCGCCCTGACCCTCTTCGCCGATTTTGGCCTGCAGGGCGCACGCATGGAACAGATTGCTGATAACGCCGGTACTACCAAACGCATGGTGGTCTACCATTTCCGTAACAAAGAACAGCTCTACATTGAAGTGCTGCATCATGTTTATCATCAGATCCGCCAGCATGAAACCGGCCTGAACCTCAGCGAAATGTCACCCTCGCAGGCCATTGTCTGCCTGGCCGAAGCCAGCTTTGACTATCACCTCAGCCATCCTGATTTTATGCGGCTGATATGCAGTGAAAACCTGATGCGTGGCCGCTATATCCGCCAGTCAGAATCGATCCGCACGCTTAATCAGAGCGCGCTCAACCTGCTGGATGCGGTACTGAATCGGGGAAAAGAGAGCGGTGAATTCGCCCGCAGCGTCTCTACGCTGGACGTTCACCGTTTGATCAGCAGTATCTGCTTCCATAATGTCTCCAACCGCTACACCTTTAACAGCCTGTTCGGCAGTGACGAGAGTGAAAGCCAGAGCATCAGACGCAACCGCCAGCTGGTGGTGGAGGCCACGCTGCGCTATCTGCAACCCTGCCCGCACTAATTTGTACATAAAAAACATTCTTGTACAATTTTCTTCGTCCGTTTCGACGTTTTAACGGATTTTTTGTCTACTCTTAATAGTCCACTCTGCTGATTAAGTTTTACAGGAGCTGTCGATGACGCGTAACTCTTCCGATTTTCCGCAGCGTAACACCCGGCTGTCCTCCCAGGAGCCACGGCTGTGGAACTGGGCGCAAAATGCACCGCTGGCGGATATGAAACAGATACTTGAGCCAGAAAGTGAACATCATCTGCGCACGCTGGTCGCCGCTGCTCCGGGTAAGCTGCGGGTGATGGGTAACCGAATGTCGCCGGGGCGGATGCTGGCGCTGGCCGATCCGCATGACCGGTTGATTGATACCCGTCGGCTGCGCGGGATGATCTCCCATGATGACGACAGCGCCACCTTTGCCGGCGGCACCCCGCTGCACGAAGTGTATGAGTTGCTGACGGCAATGGGACGCATGCTGCCCGCTTCGCCGGGCGTAATTGACTCGCAAACGCTGGCGGGTGCGCTGGCTACCGGCACACACGGCCAG
>CAJYIY010000061.1 GCA_913775305.1 uncultured Erwinia sp.
CCGAAAGACGTTAACGTACCGGATATCGGCGGCGACGAAGTTGAAGTCACCGAGATCATGGTGAAGGTTGGCGACACCGTTGAAGCCGAGCAGTCGATCCTGACCGTTGAAGGCGACAAAGCTTCTATGGAAGTGCCGGCACCGTTTGCGGGCACCGTGAAAGAGATCAAAATTGCCACCGGCGACAAAGTCAGCACGGGCTCCCTGGTGATGGTCTTTGAAGTGGCAGGCGCGGCGCCTGCTCCGGCTGCGAAAGCGGAAGCGCCAGCTGCTCCGGCTAAGCAGGAAGAGAAAGCGGCTCCAGCTGCGGCTTCAGCAAAAGCTGATGCGAAATCCGACTTCGCTGAGAACGACGCTTACGTTCACGCTACGCCGGTTATCCGCCGTCTGGCGCGCGAGTTTGGCGTTAATCTGGCCAAGGTCAAAGGCACCGGTCGCAAAGGACGTATTCTGAAAGAGGACGTTCAGGCTTACGTTAAGGACGCGGTTAAACGCGCCGAAGCGCCAGCCGCTGCGGGCGGTGGTCTGCCTGGCATGCTGCCATGGCCGAAAGTGGACTTCAGCAAGTTTGGTGAGATTGAAGAAGTGGAACTGGGTCGTATCCAGAAAATCTCGGGTGCAAACCTGAGCCGTAACTGGGTGATGATCCCGCACGTTACGCACTTCGACAAAACCGACATCACCGAGCTGGAAGCGTTCCGCAAACAGCAGAATGCCGAAGCCGAGAAGCGCAAGCTGGATGTGAAATTCACCCCAGTGGTCTTCATCATGAAAGCCGTTGCTGCAGCCCTTGAGCAGATGCCTCGCTTCAACAGTTCACTGTCTGAAGACGGCCAGAAGCTGACGCTGAAGAAATACATCAACATCGGCGTGGCGGTTGATACGCCAAACGGCCTGGTGGTTCCGGTGTTCAAAGATGTGAACAAAAAAGGTATCACCGAACTGTCTCGCGAGCTGATGGCCATCTCCAAAAAAGCGCGCGATGGCAAACTGACCGCTGGCGAAATGCAGGGTGGCTGTTTCACTATTTCCAGCCTGGGCGGCATCGGGACAACTCACTTCGCGCCGATCGTGAATGCGCCTGAAGTGGCTATCCTGGGCGTTTCCAAGTCTGCAATGGAACCAGTCTGGAACGGTAAAGAGTTCACTCCGCGTCTGATGATGCCAATGTCGCTCTCCTTCGACCACCGCGTTATCGACGGTGCAGATGGTGCACGCTTCATCACCATTATCAATAATGCGCTGGCCGACATTCGCCGTCTGGTGATGTAACAGCAGACAAGGCCGGCGTAAGCCGGCCTTGTTATAAGGGATGTAGGTATTCGTGGCGCTGCGGTTTGCAGATTATTAACAATTCTGTAAACTCTTGCGGTGAACGCGTCCCGGTGGAAGAAGGGCGTAGCAATTTATATACCCTGAATAAGTGGAGTGGCACCAGAACGGCTGGGAAACGAGCCCGACGAACCTGTTATCGGTAAGGGCGTTGGAGCGAGACAGCAGCCAGTGCAGATGTCGCTTCAGGTATGACGGGTGTCAGTCTGACCCGCCGGACTATCAAATAAGAGGTCATGATGAGTACAGAAATTAAAACTCAAGTCGTGGTACTTGGGGCAGGTCCTGCAGGCTACTCTGCAGCCTTCCGTGCAGCGGATTTAGGTCTGGAGACCGTCATCGTTGAGCGTTACAGCACCCTGGGTGGTGTTTGTCTGAATGTCGGCTGTATCCCTTCTAAAGCCCTGCTGCACGTGGCGAAGGTGATTGAAGAAGCAAAAGCGCTGGAAGCCCACGGTATCGTGTTCGGCAAGCCGCAAACCGACGTTGACAAGATCCGCAGCTGGAAAGAAAAAGTCATCAACCAGCTGACCGGTGGTCTGTCCGGGATGGCGAAAGGCCGTAAAGTTAAAGTGGTTAACGGCCTGGGTAAATTCACCGGTGCTAACACCCTGGTCGTGGAAGGTGAAAATGGTCCAACGACGATCACCTTCGATAACGCCATCATTGCTGCGGGTTCCCGCCCAATTCAGCTGCCATTCATTCCACACGACGATCCACGCGTCTGGGACTCTACCGATGCCCTGGAGCTGAAATCCGTTCCGGACCGTCTGCTGGTCATGGGTGGCGGCATCATCGGTCTGGAAATGGGTACGGTTTACCATGCTCTGGGTTCACAGATTGATGTGGTGGAAATGTTTGACCAGGTTATTCCTGCGGCAGATAAAGACGTGGTGAAAGTATTCACCAAGCGTATCTCCAAACAGTTCAACCTGATGCTGGAAACCAAAGTGACCGCCGTTGAAGCGAAAGAAGACGGTATCTATGTCACGATGGAAGGCAAAAATGCCCCGGCAGAACCACAGCGTTACGACGCGGTGCTGGTAGCGATTGGTCGCGTACCGAACGGTAAAGGTCTGGATGCCGGTAAAGCGGGCGTGGAAGTGGACGATCGCGGCTTTATCCGCGTTGACAAGCAGATGCGCACTAACGTACCGCATATCTTCGCTATTGGCGACATCGTCGGTCAGCCAATGCTGGCACACAAAGGCGTGCATGAAGGCCACGTTGCGGCAGAAGTCATTTCCGGTAAGAAACACTACTTCGACCCGAAAGTGATCCCATCTATCGCCTATACCGAGCCAGAAGTGGCCTGGGTGGGTCTGACCGAGAAAGAAGCGAAAGAGAAAGGCATCAGTTACGAAACCGCCACCTTCCCGTGGGCCGCTTCTGGCCGTGCTATCGCTTCCGACTGCGCAGACGGTATGACCAAGCTGATCTTCGACAAAACCACTCATCGTGTAATCGGTGGTGCGATTGTGGGGACCAACGGTGGTGAGCTGCTGGGTGAAATCGGTCTGGCCATCGAAATGGGCTGCGACGCTGAAGATCTGGCGCTGACTATCCATGCTCACCCGACGCTGCACGAATCGGTTGGCCTGGCGGCTGAGATCTTTGAAGGCAGCATCACCGATCTGCCAAACCCGAAAGCGAAGAAAAAGTAATTCGCTGGCGGCATGAGTAAAAAACGGCCCATTAAGGGCCGTTTTTTTATGGAAGTCAACCAGACCAAACTCTTTTACGCTTTTCTTCCAGCGGTCTGACTGAACGCTGCGATCACTTTTTCCTTCAGCGCCTCGGGATAGAGAGTATTGAAACCGCATGGCAGCACCGGATTTTCCGCACTGTTTGGATTGGCTCCCAGCAGGCCGACATGGATAGCCAGCCGCGCCTGGTGGATTTGGCGCTCTGCGGGGGTAAATACTGGTGGCATATCGGTGATGTAACGCGGTTTGGTGAGGCGTGTGCCGGTTTCAGGATGCACGCGCGAACTCCAGGCCCACAGCACGTCGCCGGGATGAGTCGGGTCGATATCCGCGTCAATAATCAGCGCATGAGCGATGACGTAGCTCATCGGCGCATTGAGAATCGCGGCTTCCAGAGCATCAATAAACGCATCAACGTTTTTATACTGCTGCTGCCATTCCGGTTTGACCCTGACCACCAGCAGATGCAGCGCAGTTTCCGGTGCCATCCACGCATCCAGCACCGGCATGCCGGCTTCTTTTAGTGCCAGAGTAAAAGTACTGGAACCTCCAATACCGATAATCGCGTGATCGTCATCCAGCGGTTTACCCGCCGGGATGGTACCGATAACGGGCTTATCAACATGTGCAATGGTCAGCACCTCACCCACCAGCTCATTGCATTTGTCGGCAAGCAGATAGCCGTGATATTCACCGAACGGCCCCTCCTCATGCAATGTATCGATCGACATCTCGCCTTCGATCACCATTTCACAGCTGGCGGGGACTTCCAGTTTCCCGCCCGGACTGGTGGCAACCTCAATTCCCTCACCAAACCAGCCGCCAAGCACATCGGCTTCATCCACTTCCGCCGGGACGCGGATACCGGAGATCGCGGTCACTGCCGGTTCGGGGGCCAGCGCAATAGCGAACGGCATTTTCTTGTTCAGCTTTTTCCACTCTTCATGGATCATCGCAAAGTGCTGGTGCGGGCGGGTCCACACGGTAAGGTGGTTTTTATCCACGCGCATCACGCGGCAAATATGCCAGTTGGTCCAGCGATTATCCGGTGTTCTCACTACCATGGTGCCGATGGTATTTAGATAATCTCCGCCGTCACCCTGATGTAAATATGGGCAGGGAATATTAAACAGATCAACTTGATCACCTTTTATTACATTTTTCATAAAAGCGGGTGAATCAATCTTAACCGGTTTTACGCGTTTTTCATGTGAAAAACCCCCCAGCTCTTTAATCATATCCAGTGGATGAATAAAGGGATCGAATCCTAATGCGGTGGCAATTCGGGAATAAGGGTGGGTAAAGAAGGAACTACAGGATAATACCCCGGTAGTCATTGAATAATCCGGATAACCTTTAATATTATCCATTATCGCCATCGGCAGGCGCTGCTCGATAACGTAACGGGAAATGGCACCAATCTCCAGATGCGGATCGACCTCTTTGCTGTATTTTTGCAGGTCTCCCTGTTTGTTAAGGGTTTCCAGATATTCCCTAAAACTTTTAATGTGTCTTTTCAAGGTACTCTCCTTTTTAATTCGGTGACGGAATAAATGGATAACCGTTAGTCAGGAATATCCCGGCGCGGTTATCAGGAACGTGATGAGGGAATTAATTAAGATCGACGGTTTAAAAATACGCCTACTGGCGCAGGGAACTTGTCATTCTGTGCCGGTTTTATTTTTTCGTAATAAAGAGGGGCTATTCTGAGAAGTTTCTGGGAGGTTTTTTACCTCTCAGTTTTAATATTGAAATTTCATCATCCTATTTTTCGGCGTAATCATTAAATACTATTCTTATCCCTCGCGGCAGAGGCCAGCCTGCCGACGGTGAAGCCGGGGTAACCCTGCTTCTCTCAACCTGAACGGCTGTCGTAAAGCTGTTTTTTTGCGTCACCGTAAACCAAAAACGGTTTTTAATTTTGACGGGAAATAGCGTATCTTTGCGGCTGGTTTTTTCAAACAGCAGGTTAACCGTGTCAAACAATGTTGCCCTGATCACCGGTGCCAGCCGGGGGATCGGCCACCATCTGGCCCGCCATTTTTACGCGCAGGGCTACCGTCTGATTTTACTGGCGCGCGATGAGCAGGCGCTGAACCGCTTTGCCTCGACGCTTGACCCAAAGCGGGTACAGGTGCTGGCCGTTGACGTCTGTGACCATGCCGCCGTTGCAGCCCGGGTACAGCAGGCTCTGCAAAGGTATAATCAGCTGAATGTGCTGATCAACGCCGCCGGTATTTTTCGCGCGGGGTCAAGCCAGACCCCGCTGGATGACTTCAGCGCGATGCTGGCCACTAACGTCACCGCCATTCATCATCTCTGCCAGCTGTGTTCGCCGTGGCTGCAACAGTCCGGCGATGGTCGCATCTTTAATCTGGCGTCCGTGAGCGGCGTACAGCCTTACGGTAGCGTGGCTGGCTATGCCGCCAGCAAGCACGCGCTGGTTGGCTACAGCCGCTCTGTTGCCCGCGAGCTGGGTGCGCTGGGGATTAAAGTCACCACGCTCTGCCCGGACGTGGTGGATACCGATATGGCCGCTGGCTCAGGGCTGAGCGCCGATGAGATGCTGAGTACCGGGGATATCTGCCGCGCGGTGGATTTTGTGATGTCGCTGTCACCCGCGGCCGTCATCGAACAGTTGACGATAGGCCGCCAGCATCGTCCACGTAAACCGTCCTGAACGAGGTCTCCTGTGATTGAACTGAACGGGGTATCCCACGCCTACGGTGGCCATACTGTGTTGAACAACCTCAATTTGCAGCTAACGGAAAAGCGCATCGGTATTGTGGGCAGCAACGGCTGCGGCAAAAGCACCTTTGTGCGGCTGCTGAATGGCCTGCTGCTGCCTTCTCAGGGCGAAGTGTTGATCGACGGTCTGAATACCCGCCAGCAGGGCAAGGCGGTGCGGCGCAAAGTGGGCTTCGTGTTCCAGAATCCGGATAATCAGATTGTGTTTCCGGTGGTGGAAGAGGATCTCGCTTTTGGCATGAAAAATCTCGGGCTGGATAAGCCCACGATCCGCGAGCGCAGCGAAGCGGCGCTGGCCCGTTATGATATGCAGGATCTGCGGCAGCATCCGGCGCATTTGCTGAGCGGCGGCCAAAAGCAGCTGCTGGCGATCTCCGGCGTACTGGTGATGGAGCCTGAATATATCGTTTTCGATGAACCAACCACGCTACTGGATCTGCGCAACAAGCGGCGAATTGCCGCCGCCATTGCTGAACTGAGTCAAACCGCGCTCGTCGTGTCGCACGATCTGGAGTTTTTACAGGATTTTGACCGCGTACTGGTGTTTGAGCGTGGAGAAGTTGCCGTAGACGATGTGCCCGCTGTGGCATTAAAAGAATACGTCAGGATGATGTCATGACCCTGAGTGATTACGTACCGGGTAACTCGGTTATCCATCGCCTGCCGCCGGGCGTTAAAATTTTCTCTCTGGCGCTGGTCGGTACGCTGCTGTTTGTTTTTCCCCGGCTGGCAACGGTGATGTCTGCGCTGGGCATGGTGGTTGGGCTTTATCTGCTGGCGGGTACAGGCCTGCGCATCATGCTGATGCAGCTGAAGCCATTGCTTTGGGTGCTGGCGCTGCTGTTCGCCGTGCAGTGGTGGATAGTCGACTGGCTCTCTGGCGTCGTGCTGGTTGCGCGCCTTTCGGCACTGCTGCTGCTGGCGGCGCTGGTCACGCTCACCACCCGTACCACGGATATGATTGATGCGCTGGAGAGGGGATTGTTCTGGCTGCGTTTTTTACATATTAATCCGGCTAAGGTCAGCCTGGCATTATCGCTGGCGCTGCGCTTTATCCCGGTGCTGGCGGCCATCACCGCTGAGGTACATGAAGCGCAGAAAGCGCGCGGACTTGAGCGTAGTGTGATTGCCGTGGCGATACCGGTTATTGTTCGTACCCTGAAAATGGCTGATGACATTGCGGCGGCGCTGGATGCCCGGGCTTATGATCCTCAGCTCAAACGTTCCGGCAGTGATGCTGAAAAAGCGAGAGGCGCTTAATGTCCACCAGAGATATTGTTTACATTGCACTGTTTGCGGCGCTAACGGCGGCCCTGGGCCTGTTCCCTGCCTTCAGCCTGCCGGTCATTGGCGTGCCGATAACCGCCCAAACGCTGGGCTGCATGCTGGCGGGTGCGATTGCCGGGGCTAAACGTGGGGCGCTGGCGATGGTGCTGTTCGATCTGCTGGTCGCCATCGGTCTGCCGCTGCTGGCTGGTGGTCGCGGTGGGCTGGGGATTTATATGGGGCCAAGCGGAGGGTTTATTCTCTCCTGGCCACTGGCCGCATTAGTTATCGGTTTTCTGTATCAGCGTGGCCTGCGTTCGCTGACCCTGGTAAAAGAGCTGCTGATTATCGCGCTGGGTGGCATTCTGGTGATTTATGCCGGTGGTATTCCCTGGATTTCCGCCGTAGCGGGTATCACGCTGAAGCAGGCTGCGCTGGGTTCGCTGGGATTTGTGCTGGGGGATATCGTGAAGGTAGTGTTGGCTACGGTAGTTGTGCGGGCAGTGCGGCGGGCGTATCCGACGCTGGGCTAAAAGCCGGGGCTCAGACCTGCGTCCGGGCTCCGCTTCTGCTGATCCATTTGACGACTGCGCGGTATGAACGTTTTTCAGCAGAGGGACAAGTCGTAATCTGCCCGGCGGTTAAATTCTCAGATCACGCGAATGCCTGAAAGCAGGCTGGCTGCCAGCCCGGCACCAGCCACAGCACCGGGCAGGGTGACGGTAACGCCAGCGCGAGAACCGCACCAACGGGCGACGCCCAGCCCGCGTAACCCCTGTTCCGGCAAGCAGTGCCAGCCCCTCAGAGCTTGAGCAGAATCTTACCCTTCAGCTCCCCTGACAGCACTGCATCCACCGCCTGATGAACATCCGCCAGAGCAAACTCGGCGACGACCTCAGTCGCAATTACGCCGTCGCGGATCAGCGCCATCACTTCATCAATGCGCCGCTGCACCAGCGCTTTCTCGTGGCCGTGCACCCACAGCCGGAGATGGAAATTCGAAAAGCGGATATCCGGCCGACTGCGCCAGAATGTCGGTGGGATCGGCCTGCCGGACAGCAGACCATAATGAATAAACTGCCCGCCCGTCATCAGCGCCTGCGCCAGCACCAGCGATTCCTCACCACCGATACAGTCGAGAATCGCTTCCACGCCGCCGCTGCGCTGCAGGGACGCCAGCTGCTGCGGATATTCCGGGCTGCTGCTGTTTAACACCATTTCGTTGGGGTAGTCGTCAAACAGGGCCATGTTTTCCGCCCTGCGCACAACAGCAATCGCTCTGATACCAAGATGGCTGGCGATACGCATCAGCATCTTGCCAATCGCCGAGTTGGCTGCGTTGATCATCACCCGCATTCCGGGCGTAACGTGCAGCTCTTCGGTCAGCATCAGCAGGGCGGTCATCGGGTTGACGTAGCTGGTCGCCGCTTCCCTGTCGCTGACGAAGTCCGGCAGGGTAAAACACCACTGCGCATCGCTGTCCTTATAGGTCTGCCAGGCGCCCATACTGCCCACCGGCAGCACGCGCTGGCCGGGTAACAGCGAGGGGGCGTGGCTTTGATGGATATAGCCCATGCCTTCAAACCCCGGCACAAAAGGCAGTGCAATACGGGAGCGGTAAGCGCCTGAAATAGTAATAATATCAGAGGGGTTAATCGTCGCCCACGCCATCCGGACCCGGACCTGACCGGCGGCTAATGGGCTCTGCTCACCGGATTCCAGTCGCAGAATATCCCTGATGTGACCGAACTCACGAACCATCGCTCTGGTGAATAAACTCTCTTTCATGGTATATTTTCTTCAGTGGTTTCGGTTTACAGGTTGATAATTTTTATGCAGAAGTATAATAGTGAAACATTCCGCGTATCAATGCGTGATATCGATCTGAATGGTCACGTTCATAATTCAGTTTACCTGGATTATTGTGAAGATGCTGTGGTGAATGCCTTTCGCCGGGCAGATATTTTAGCGCTATTTCGTCCGCATACGGCCGGTGTGGTTTATCACGTTAAAAAATGCGAAGCCACTTTCCACTTTCCATTATCGGTTGACGATGTGGTTACGCCGCAGGTATTTGTCGAGAAGCTCGGCAACAGCAGCTTAATATTTTCTGTTCATCTCTGTTTACAGGGTAGGGATATTCTGGCCGCCGAAGGAAAATTAGTCTGGGTCTGCATTAACCCTGCCGATAATAAACCCTGTCCAATCCCTGAGAACACCCGTATTGCGCTGATCCGCCACTTTCCGCTGGCTGAGGCCGGCGCCTGATGCCCGTTCACGACAGGGTTCAGCAACACGCCCGAAACATCCCCCAGTCTGTCGCCGTGAATATTGATGGTCAGACGCTGAGCTGGCAGCAGCTGTGGCGTCACTCGCAGGCACTGTATCAGTCTATCCTCAGCTTGCCCCTGAGCGGGCATACCGTGGCGATTGCGACCGGTAATGCGATGACATTTCCGATAGCCTGGCTGGCGGCGACGGCACAGCCTCTCACCGCCGCGATGATCGATCCCCTGCTGCCGTCCGCCCAGCTGCACGATATGCTGGGCCGTATAAAGCCCGGACTGCTGCTGCTTAATCAGCAGGATCGGGCGACGATCGCGCTGGCGGATAAACTGCAGATCCGCTGGCTGGCGGTGGATCGCTGGCTGGAAACCGCCCCTGCCGTTCCGGAAGAGCGGTCTGAATTCAGCAAGGGGATGCATGACGCCACGCCGTTTTTGATCAATTTTACGTCCGGTACCACCAGCCTGCCAAAAGCGTTCATCCGCTCACGCCGCTCCTGGCGCAGCAGCTTTGAAAACGGTGAGGCGATCTTTCAGCTGGCTGACGCGCCCTCAACGCTGTTTCCTGGACCGCTGTCGAACGGTATTGGCCTGTACTGCCTGAATGAAACGCTGTATGCGGGCGGCTGTTTCTACAGTCTCGGCAAGTGGCAGCCTGATGCCGCACTGGCGCTGATTGCAGAGCAGCAGATCCAGCGGCTGGTCGTGGTACCCACGATGATTGCCGGTTTTGCGCGCGTGGCTGACAGGCAAATTTTTCCCAGCCTGCGTAACCTGCTCAGCGCCGGAGCCAAGCTGGAGCTGAACCACTACCGGCAGGCGCGGGCAATGTTTCCTGCGGCGCGGATGCAGGAGTATTACGGTGCATCCGAGCTGGGATTCGTTGCCGTCTCCACGCTGGACGACGAGCGCATCAGTGAATCACTGGCCAGCGTCGGAAAGGCGTTCCCCGGCACGACCATTGAGATCCTCGACGACGAGGGCGCGACGGTGGCGGTAAACCAGCCGGGGCGGATCTTTATTCGCAGTGAGCAGGTTATCGAGGGTTATTTATGGGGCGATGACGGCAGCGCATTTAAAAAATATGCGGAACGGGCCACGGTATCGGATATTGGTTATCTCGATGAGCAGCAGCGCCTGCATATTATTGGCCGCCGGGGAAATATGATCGTCAGCGGCGGTAATAATATTTATCTCTCTGAAATAGAAACGACAATTAAATCGATTCCCGGCGTTATTGAAGCGGTAGTGATTGCTAAAGACGATCATTATTTGGGAAAAGCGATCGTTGCTATCGTGGAAGCTGAATTGACGCTGGCAGAAACGATCCCGGTACTGTGCCGCGAGCATCTGGCGAAATATAAACTGCCGCGCCACTATTATCATATCCGCCGCTGGCCGTTAACGCCGGGTGGAAAAATTAAACGCACCGAGCTGGAATTAAGGATCGCAAATCATGACCTCAGAACCGATCTCACTGCACTACCAGCCGGAAGATGACTGGCAGCCGATAGTGGTGGCAGCCGTTCGCACGCCGGTGGGTAAGGCGTACGGTATGCTGGCCGAACTGTCGCTGGAAGCGCTGCTGGCGCCGCTGTTCGACAGGCTGCTGGCGACTCTGCCGGAGGGCTTCCACGCTGTTGATGAAGTGATTATCGGTAATGCCACCGGCGGCGGCGGCAACATCGGCCGGCTGGCCGCGCTCAGTGCCGGGTTACCGCTGGAGGTACCGGCGGTGACGGTCGATCGTCAGTGTGGTTCCGGGCTGGAGGCCGCGATCAATGCCTGCCGTCTGATCCAGGCGCGCGCCGGAGAGTGCTACCTGGCAGGCGGCGTGGAGAGCGTCAGTAACGCGCCCTGGCGGGTAGAGAAGCCCGGTTCGCTAAAGCAACTGCCGCGTTTCTACGGTCGGGCACGTTTTTCCCCGGACGATATCGGCGACCCGGAGATGGGTGAAGCGGCAGAGAACGTTGCCCGCCGCTGTGGAATCAGTCGCGAACGGCAGGATCGGTTTGCCCTGCGCAGCCATCAGCGTGCGGTCGCGGCGCAGCAGCAGGGGGCATTCCAGGCTGAGATCGTACCGCTGAACGTGGCGGGGCAGGCGATCGTGCAGGACGAATGCCCACGCCCGTCAACCTCGCTTGCGCGGCTGGCCGCACTGCCGCCTGTTTTTGCCGCCAACGGCAGCGTAACCGCAGGCAACTGCTGCCCGCTTAACGACGGCGCCTCGCTGCTGCTGGTAATGAGCCGCCGCCTGGCGCGTGAGTGCGGTTTTGTGCGCGGGCTGCGCTTTGTTGATGCCTGTAGCGCCGGGATCGATCCAAACTTTCTCGGACTGGGGCCGGTGCCGGCCGCGCAGAAGCTGCTGCTGAGACAGCCAGAGCTGCGGCTCGATCGCGTGGCCGCCATTGAGTTTAATGAAGCCTTTGCCGCCCAGGTGCTGGGATCGCTGGACGCACTGGGCATTGACGAGCATCGCGTGAATCGCCAGGGCGGGGCTATCGCGCTCGGTCATCCCTACGGTGCTTCCGGTGCGATGATGGTGACGCGGCTGTTTAGCCAGCTGGTGCCTGCGGCAGAGAGCGAAGGCGGTTTTGGCCTGGCGATGCTGGGTATTGCGGGTGGTCTGGGGCTGAGCGCACTGTTCCGTGCGCAAATGCTGTAGCGCGCCTGTTACGTCGGCACGATGTTTACCTGCCTTGCCACCGCGCAGGGCGGCGTTCGATAAAGGCGCGCTGGCCTTCCTGATAATCTTCGCTCTGCTGAAGCTGCTGTCGTGCATCCTCGCCGTCAGCGGCAGCGGTAAGATGCTGTTTCAGCAGCGCATTGCATGCCTGTACCGCCAGCGGCGCACCGCGATTAATACGTGCCGCCAGCGCCAGCGCCGCATCCTTCAGTTTGTCAGGGGCGGCAAGCTGGTTGAATAATCCCAGCGTCAGCGCCCGGTGGGCATCAATCGCCTCGCCGATCAGCAGCAGTTCGCGGGCCAGATTTCCCGGTAGTCGGGCGGCAAGCTGGCTGATGGCGCCGCCCAGCGGGAGCAGGCTGTGCGTCACCTCCGGCAGCGCGATTTTCACCTGCTCGCTGGCAACGATAAAGTCGCAGTCCAGCGCCATCTCCAGCCCGCCGCCAACCGCATGGCCGTTAAGCGCGGCGATCCAGATTTTTCGACGGGGCTGATGCTGAAGAGGATTGTAGCCGCCGCTGCGGTTGCAGACCTTTTTACCGCCTTCGGAAAACGCCTCCTGCAAATCTGCGCCGCTGCAAAACGCGCTGCCGCTGCCGGTGAGGATCACCGTCCAGATTTCCGGGTTCTGCTCACTGTAGTCCAGCCACTGTTCCAGTTCGGCAATCATCGCCGCATTATAGGCATTGCGCTGCGCAGGGCGATGCAGCGTCAGACAAAGCACGTTGGGAGCCGGTCGGTCGGCCAGCACAGAGTGGGTAAGCGGTTCATCAGTGAGCATAGCGGCATTCCGGCGTTGCAGAGTTATTTCCAGTCTACCACGCTCTGGTTGACCCGCTGAAGCCACCCGGTGACGCAGAGCGGCAGTGGCAGGGAGAGTCAGGCCAGAAGCCCCTGCTCGAAGCCGCACCAGGCCGGTTTTTCACCAGGTTACTGTTGATCATGCAGGCTGCGCCTTGCTGCCGATCCCTCCGGTCAAGCCGGACTCTGAGCGACCTCGCCCACCGTGAAACCTGAATCTCAGGTTATCAATAGATGCGCAAAGTGGCCGATTTTTATCTCACACTCAAATGAGATAATGATGACTAACTGGATGATATGCCGCTAAATTGTTCAACGTGCAGAATAAATATGAAACATTAACCCTTGTGCCAGTGTGGAATGCTATAAAAAAGAAACTAACCAGCGATGACACGCCTCGCCCGTAATGTTGCTTATTTGTAAACGCATTAACATGGCAATGAAATCCTGCTATGCTGCCCCACGCGGAACCGGGCGCCTTACCCTGCACACGGATGGTTATCACTGATAGCGGTGACTCAGGTGACCCGGGATGCCACATACAATGAGAGCGAGGAGAACGTCGTGCTAGAAGAATACCGTAAGCACGTTGCCGAGCGTGCTGCCCAGGGGATCGTTCCTAAACCGTTAGATGCTTCCCAAATGGCCGCGCTGGTTGAACTGCTAAAAGCCCCTCCAGCGGGTGAAGAAGAATTCCTGTTAGATCTGTTGATCAATCGCGTTCCGCCGGGTGTTGATGAAGCGGCGTATGTCAAAGCCGGTTTCCTGGCCGCTGTCGCGAAAGGCGAAGCAACCTCTCCTCTGGTGACTCCTGAAAAAGCTGTGGAACTGCTCGGTACCATGCAGGGCGGATACAATATCCATGCGCTAATCGAAGCCCTGGATGAGGAAAAGCTGGCCCCAATCGCCGCTGAAGCGCTGTCCCACACGCTGCTGATGTTCGACAACTTCTATGATGTTGAAGAAAAAGCCAAAGCGGGCAACCCCCACGCGAAAAAAATTATTCAGTCGTGGGCTGACGCAGAATGGTTCCTCAAGCGTCCTAAACTGGCAGAAAAAATCACCGTAACCGTGTTCAAAGTGACCGGCGAAACCAATACCGATGACCTCTCTCCGGCACCGGATGCCTGGTCTCGTCCGGATATTCCGCTGCACGCCCTGGCGATGCTGAAAATCGCACGTGATGGCATTGTACCCGACGATGCCGGTAACGTAGGACCGATCAAACAGATCGAAGAATTAAAGAAAAAAGGCTTCCCGCTGACCTACGTTGGTGACGTGGTTGGTACCGGTTCATCGCGTAAATCCGCCACCAACTCGGTGCTGTGGTTTATGGGTGACGATATTCCTTACGTGCCGAACAAGAAGGGTGGCGGCGTGTGCCTCGGCGGCAAAATCGCACCCATCTTCTTTAATACCATGGAAGATGCCGGTGCGCTGCCGATCGAAGTGGATGTTGATAAGCTGAATATGGGCGACGTGATCGATATCTTCCCGTACAAGGGCGAAGTGCGTCATCACGACACCAGCGAACTGCTGGCTAACTTCGAACTGAAAACCGACGTGCTGCTGGATGAAGTGCGCGCCGGTGGTCGTATCCCGCTGATTATCGGTCGTGGTCTGACCTCGAAAGCCCGTGAGTCACTCGGCCTGCCGCAGAGCGATGTGTTCGTTCAGGCGAAAGATGTTGCCACCAGCAGCCGTGGCTTCTCGCTGGCGCAAAAAATGGTTGGCCGTGCCTGCGGCGTGGAAGGTATCCGTCCGGGCGCTTACTGCGAACCCAAAATGACGTCGGTTGGCTCGCAGGACACCACCGGTCCCATGACCCGTGATGAACTGAAAGATCTGGCCTGCCTGGGCTTCTCTGCCGATCTGGTGATGCAGTCATTCTGTCACACTGCGGCTTATCCAAAGCCGGTGGACGTGACCACGCATCATACCCTGCCTGACTTCATTATGAACCGCGGCGGCGTGTCGCTGCGTCCGGGTGACGGTATTATCCACAGCTGGCTGAACCGTATGCTGCTGCCGGATACCGTTGGTACCGGCGGTGATTCCCATACCCGATTCCCTATCGGTATCTCTTTCCCGGCGGGTTCCGGGCTGGTGGCATTTGCCGCGGCGACCGGCGTAATGCCGCTGGATATGCCTGAATCCGTGCTGGTGCGCTTTAAAGGAAAAATGCAGCCGGGCATTACCCTGCGCGATCTGGTTCACGCCATTCCGCTCTATGCTATCAAAGCGGGCCTGCTGACCGTTGAGAAGAAAGGCAAGAAAAACATCTTCTCCGGCCGCATCCTGGAAATTGAAGGCTTGCCGGATCTGAAAGTTGAGCAGGCATTTGAACTGTCCGATGCTTCAGCAGAACGTTCTGCGGCAGGCTGTACCATCAAGCTGGACAAGGCGCCGATCATTGAGTATCTCAACTCGAATATCGTGCTGCTGAAGTGGATGATTTCTGAAGGCTACGGCGATCGTCGTACGCTGGAGCGCCGTATTCAGGGTATGGAAAAATGGCTGGCCGATCCGCAGCTGATGGAAGGTGATGCTGATGCAGAATATGCGGCGGTGATCGACATCGACCTGGCGGAAATCAAGGAGCCAATCCTGTGCGCGCCAAACGATCCGGACGATGCCCGCCTGCTGTCTGACGTACAGGGCGAGAAAATCGATGAGGTCTTTATCGGCTCCTGCATGACTAACATCGGTCACTTCCGCGCCGCTGGCAAACTGCTGGATGCCCATAAAGGGCAGCTGCCAACTCGCCTGTGGGTGGCACCGCCAACCAAGATGGACGCCGCGCAGCTGACCGAAGAGGGCTACTACAGCGTCTTTGGCAAGAGCGGTGCACGTATCGAAATCCCGGGCTGTTCACTGTGCATGGGTAACCAGGCGCGCGTGAAAGATGGCGCAACGGTGGTATCGACCTCCACGCGCAACTTCCCTAACCGCCTTGGTAACGGTGCTAACGTGTTCCTGGCCTCCGCCGAGCTGGCTGCGGTTGCTTCTCTGCTGGGCAAACTGCCTACGCCGGAAGAGTATCTGCAGTTTATGGATCAGGTGGATAAAACCGCTGAGGATACCTATCGTTATCTGAACTTCGACCAGCTGAGCCAGTATACGGATAAAGCTGACGGCGTGATTTTCCAGACTGCGATTTAATTTAAGTCAGCGCGAAGAAACCGGGTCAAGGCCCGGTTTTTTTATGCCTGATTGAAAAGCGCTGCTGTCGTGCTGTCGTGTTGTGATAATGTGCGCAGCATATCGGTATTGTCAGGTCAGTCGCGCAAAATAGTGGTGTCTGACCGTGAGGAAAACACTGTGGAATATGAGTTTTTAAAGGATATCACCGGCGAGGTGAAAGTCCGTATGTCGATGGGCCATGAGGCGGTCGGCCATTGGTTTAACGATGAGGTTGAAAAAGACCCGGAGCTTCTGGATAAAGTGGAAACTGCCATCGCTGATGTAAAAGGCAGCCTCCGTCAGTGGCAGCACGTGGGCAAGGAGTACACCCTGCTTCTCGACGAAGAGGAGGTGATGATCCGTGCCAATAAGCTGAGTTTTGAAGGCGACGAGATGGAAGAGGGGATGCACTACTACGATGAAGAGAGTCTGTCGTTTTGCGGCGTTGAGGATTTTCTGGCGGTAATCATCGCCTGGCGCGCTTTTTTACAGGGACGCTGATGCCCCTGCTGGACGCAGCTCACCTTAGTGCGCCCCGTCAAAAAGCGTCAGTGATGTCCCTGTCGCAGATGACTCAGTCGCCTTCGGTGATTGCTGTGGCCAGCCAACGGATAATGTGCGGGTGGAGTGACCTGACGAGTAACTTTATGATAATTCTGCATCTTCTCGTTTTTTTGCTGGAGGGGGGCTCAGGAAAAGATTAAATCCTGGCGAACGAAAGAGTTGCAAGAGATCCCATACTTTATTAAATCATCAGACTCCGAAATCATGTCCGAAGTCTGTTGAAAGACCAGGTTATCCGATTTAGCAGTGAACTGACTACAGACCTGGGGTAAACGGCTGCGAACTCCGATTTACCCTGGCAGCGATATTGAGAAAGTATCGGTCAGGGATAATGTTATCTGGCAGGCGGATTATGCCATCCCATAATATCACTAAGTCTGGCCATTATGTGATTAAACACACCTCTTGTGAATTGAATGCTTTAATAACAGGCTACATTAGTAGCCAGGGGTAGGTTTTAATTTTTTGACCGGTGAAAGTAACAAAATACATAATCCTATTACTGCGGGTATTACGCCTATCATTGCCACATGATTTATGCCAATCGTCGTGATAGTCGCACCGCCTAACAACGAGCCTAAGGCAATTCCTGAATTGAATCCTGCAATGTTCAAACCAGAGGCAACAGGAACAGCGCCAGGTACTTTCTGAGCGATAAGTATGACGCGAGCTTGCATCGCAGGCACTGCTGCATAGGATATTGCACCCATCGCACCCACAGCGATACACATTCCAATGACGGATGTGTCATAAATTGCAATAAACACTAAGGTAACAATCAGTAATATCAGGATCCACAAGACTGATTTATCTACACCAAACCGGTCAGATAGCTTCCCTCCAATGATGTTTCCTACTGCTGCACATACACCATAAATGAGCATCATCGAACTTGCTGTCTTAACACTGACGTGGGTGATGTCCAGCAGTAAAGGGGATATATAGGTGTACAGAGTAAATGCTCCGGTATATCCCATGACAGTCACCAATGCGGCAATCATCAAGGATGGGTTAACTATATGTTTTAATGAGTTGAAAGCAGAGAGGTGTTCTTCCTTTTCCTCACTATGACTTTTAGGCATTAATATAATAAGCCCTGTAAGTCCGATCAGGCCACAAACGGCCACCGTCACGAAACTGAGTCGCCACGATATAACGCTGCCCAAAAAGGTACCAATCGGCACGCCAAAAGCAAGAGCCAGTGTCAGCCCCGCAAAAACATAGGCCACCGCTGCGCCTCTTTTTTCAGGAGGAACTATCTGTGTCGCTACGCTGGCAGCGATGGCCAGAAACAGGCCGTGAGACAGCCCTGCAATAAATCTTGAGATCAACATCATATCAATATTTACAGAGAGTGTTGCTGCGAGGCTGCCGAGTGAAAAAACTAACATAGTGACGATCATAACTATCTTTCTTGACCATTTTGATGTCAGGGCAGTTAAAACTGGCGCTCCAATCGTAGCTCCGATAGCATAGGCCGTTATCGTCATGCCAACGGCTTCAATTGAGGAGTGCAAATCTTTAGAAATAGCAGATACCAAACCAATAACCAGAAACTCTGTTAGTCCTAAAGCAAAAGCACAAAGAGAGAAAGAATAAATTACGAGTGGCATTTCGCTTCCTTGTAAAAGGTTTTGTTACATTGAATTGGTCTTAATTATATATATTTTGTTTTGCTTGGATGTAATAATTAAAATTAAAGGAGGTATAATATTTCTTATCCAGTTGGTTTTACAATAAAGGAGGTGTTGAAGGTTTGATTTAAAAATTTATTTCAAGCGCGATCGCTTTGAAAAATGAACAAAAGGGAACAAGGGAATGAGCTATTTGGTTCAACTACGCAGTTTTCTGGATGTCTATCGTTCAGGATCGATATCCAAAGCCGCACACAGACTTGCGATCAGCCAACCAGCTGTTTCTTCTCACATTCATGCCCTTGAAGCACTGACCGGCTGCATGCTCTTCATTCGTCGTCCTTATGGAGTGATTCCCACTGCAGATGCAGATGAGTTAGCAAAAAAAATCAGTAACAATCTTGACGTTTTGGAAAGTAATTTAACGTTAATACGTAACAGAAGGAAAAAAATCACGGGTGATGTGAGTATCATTGCTCCCGCTGAATTTCTTTGGGCAAATTCATCAAGATTGTTTTTTCCAATCGCCCACAGTGACTTGAGAGTAAAATTACTTACCGGAAACAGAGAGCAAATATACGCAAGCCTGAACGATGGTGTTAGTCAGATTGCGATTACAACTTCACAACCCGATCCGCGCAAGTTCGGATATAAATCGATAGGAAAAGAAAAGCTTGTTATTATTGCATCTACATTAATGTTGCCACTGTTCGAAGGTAAAGAAGTAACAGCGGATTTTCTAGAAAGCTTACCGATGATATCTTATGATGACCAACTGCCTTTGATTAGAGAGTTTTTTAAAAAAGTTTTTGGCGCCGAGTTAAAAACTCAGGCGTCAATCACTATTCCTGATTTGCGTATTATTGAAAAAATATTATGGGGGTACAGTGGATGGACAATCATGCCGGAATATCTTTGTCGTGAAGCGATTTTGGCAGGTAAGGTGATACATATCGCAGTAAAAAGTCGCGTGCCAGAAAATGATATTTATCTTGTGTGGAATGAATCAGCTTTACGGTATCCGGGGGTGATTTATGTGAGGGACAAAATATTAGAGTCTGTTGGGGATGGGTTATACTAGTTTGTACGGCCTTTAAAAAAATAAAGGCCGATTTAACTATTTTTTTCTTGGGTTGCGTTTTTTAAAATCATCAGCAATATCATTCAGCGTGAGGAATCGAACACCAGGATGACCTTTCATATGCGTCAGTAAACGCTCTAACATCATGAGTACATGCGGGCGTCCTGATACGTCAGGATGAATGGTGAAGGTAAAAATGCCATAGTCCATCTCACGATACACCCAGTCAAATTGGTCTCTCCATAATTGTTCTATATGCCTTGGATTCATAAAGCCTTGACTGTTGGCTTTGGCCTTCATAAACATGAAAGGCGGAATGTCATCAACGGACCAGCTTGCTGGCAGTTCAATCAAATCTGTCTCTTCACCACGAACTAAAGGTTTCATCCATTCTTTGGGGCGCTTTGTATAATCAATTTTGGTCCAGCTATCTCCTTTACGTACAAAATAGGGTAAATGATCGTGATGCATAAGTGAATGGTCGTATTTGATACCGTTTTTAAGTAAGAGCTCAGTTGTCACCGGAGAAAACTCCCACCATGGTGCAACATAACCAGTCGGTTTTTTACCTGACAACTTTGTCACCATTTCAATACTGTGCTCTAAAACGATACGCTCCTGTTCCGGTGTCATGGAAATAGGGTTTTCATGACTGTAATTGTGGATACCGATCTCATGGCCTGCATCTACAACCGCTTGCATCTGTTCAGGAAAAGTCTCAATGGAATGACCTGGAATGAACCACGTTGTCGGAATTTCGAATTTTTTAAACAGATTTAACAGTCTTGGTGTACCAACTTCTCCGGCAAACATGCCGCGTGAAATATCACTGGGTGAATCTTCGCCACCATAAGAGGAAAGCCAGCCTGCTACGGCATCCACGCCAACGCCAAAACCAACAAAGATTTCTTTTTTCATTTTACAATCCTTAATTTCTCGATAGTTAGTGAGTCTTTGCTGCCTCAATTAATGCAGCTGAAACCAGCGCGCAAGATGCTGGATTTTGTCCGGTTACAATTCTTCCGTGTGTTAAAACATAAGGCTTAAAGTTTTCAGTGCATTGATAAATGGCACCCAGTTTTCTGATCTCATTTTCCAGAACATAAGGTACGATGCGATCGCAATTTACCGCAATCTCTTCACTAGCCGTAAAAGAGTTGATTCTTTTATCCTTTAATAAAGGCAAACCTTTAGCATCCCGCGCTTTCAGCAGGCCTGCTGTACCATGACAAATGCTTCCGATGATTGCTCCATTTTCGTAAGCTTTGCTAATGACACTGGCAAGGTCTTCCGACTGAGCAAAATCCCACATGGTTCCATGTCCGCCAGGAAGAAAAACGATCTTATAGTCGTCAGGATTGATTGAAGAAATAACGATCGAGTTTTTCACTTTGGCAACACTGGCTTTATCATCCAAAAAGCGTCTCACCGATGCCGGTAGTTCATCATCAGCTTTTAAACTTCCGGGATCTGCGGTCGCTGCACCACCCTGAATTGATGAAATGTCAATGGCATATCCTGCATCTAATAATGTCCAATACGGTGTTGCGAGTTCTTCATAGTAAAATCCCGTCTTTTTTCCAGTATCACCCAGCTCTGTATGTGACGTGATGATAAACAGAGCCTTTTTGAGTTCTTTTTTTTGGGTTTTTTCATTTTCTCTCCTCAAAATAAATAATCCTCCTAATCAAGTCATTTTTATAAACAGGGACTATGTTCAGTTTTTTAGCATCATCTATCTGCTCTTCTGTATGAAAACCCCAAAAAGCCCAAAGCGAGTTTATATTCAAATTTCTGATGTCAATGACGTTGTTTATGTTGTCATCTATGTAGACCAGTTCTTTTTTTTCTCTATCCGCTTCAGTCTTAAGTTGGCTCAGTATTATCTCTTTATTGAGCATCCTTCCATGTATATTCTTTGGAGGGATGTTGATATTTTTAATGTATAGTAGTTTTAATATTGACTCAGTGTCTTTACCAGATACGATCCTTATGTCAATATTTAACTTGATAATATCTTGCAAGTTTATTAATTCTTTATGTAAACTTATCCAGTAAGAATTATATATCTCTCTGACTGCTGATCTGTATGATATGAAATTAGTTTTAAATTCTTCTCTTGTTGTTTCAGGAATGCTTTCGAATATCTCATTAAAGATTTTCATATCAATGATTTTTTCATTTTTATTGAAAAAAGCAACAATGAAATGGCCATCATGACGAACAAAATTTCGCAGGTGAGTAAAGCTTTCCTTAAATTTAAGGGGTATACCCTGCAGTTTTTTTTCGCTAAAATCGCTGTGTTGATTTTTATTAAATACATTCCATGTTACTAACATACATTCATTGATGCCATCCATGATGACACCATCAAAATCGATAGCTAATATCATCACTTTATAACCAGAGGCTCATCCAACACTTCACCTCTCTTCCAGCGTTCAACGGCCAGGAATGTTTCTCGCATGAACTTCCCGACTTCAGCGTAATATGAGCAGGTAATGATATTTTTATCGACCACGACATCGCCTTCTATCACGTTTGCACCGGCGTTGACCATATCATCTTTTAACCCGACGTATGCGCAGGCAAGTTTTCCTCTCATAATATCTGAAGAAATCATGATCCATGGCCCGTGACACAATCCGGCAACGACCTTACCTTCTGATGCCATTGCCTTAACAAAATTTTTAACCCGGCTATCCTGTCGCACTCTGTCTGGCGCTTCATGACCACCAGTTAAAATTACCAGATCAAAATCTGCCACATTTAAATCGTTAAACGTGATATTAGGCTTTGAACGCTTGTCCATGGGAACTGAAATGCCATATTTACCCACTACCTTTTCGCCATTTTGGGTCGCAACCGATACATCATAATTTTGTTCGGTTGAACGATAATAAGTATATATGATGTCGTGATCCTGAAAGCCTTGTGCAGTAATAATAACTACTTTTATTTTATCGGACATTGCTTTTCCTTATTGATGGTTTATATTCTTATGGATTAATAATCCGAAATCATGAATGTCTTTTTGCCAATAAATTCTTTCAGGGCATTATCTTTGTGATTTGATATTCTAATCTCTCCTGGTTTGTGATCGACCCTGTTAATGCCGATGATGAATCTTATTTTTTTATCCAATAGTTCTTTTTGGGTAAAATGGCCGGTGGAAAACTTAAAATCTTTGGTTAAATCTTCAGAGCGCATAAATGATCCAGCATCAATCTCTTTCAGATTTACCAGAGAGTCATCCGACACTGATTTTTTCTCATAGGAAGTGTTCTCCCTACCGTAGTTATCACTGAGTCTTATTAAGTCATATTTGTTTCTTGGGTTTTCAATCTCAATTAATTGTAGCTCCTGGTCGACTGATGAAACTGTCTGATGATAAATACCTTTTGTTATATAAACATTGCTTCCCTGAGTTAAGTTATGCATTTCTCCATTCAGGAACCTTGTTTCGCCACTTCCAGACAAACAAATTAATACGGTATCTTTATTGGCATGGCAGTGCATAGATGTGCTTTGGGATGTTTTTATATGCAATCTCCAGATGTCAAAGGTATCATCACAATAGACCCTGTATTCAAACCCCCATGGCTTTTCGATTAATTCATTCAGATGAACGTCTTTATCAAATATTTGAAACTTTCTCTCGCTGTCGGTAGTGGTTGAAGTTGTGCTCTCAACATGATTTCTGTCTGTTGTGTGTATTTTTTTATTCATATCACTTCCCTTTTGAATGGTGGTTCAGGGTAAATGTGTTTTTATTTCCTGCTCTGATAATGAGGTTATAGTAATGAGTTGTGAAATCAATTATCTTTCATAAGATATTATTTATATTATGTTGCCCTGAATTTCACTATGCCCCAGGGAAATGAGGCACTAATAAACAGTGTTTATTATTCCTGAGCTGAAAAAGAATTTTTTTGAAAGCAGGCCCCGGCATTTATCCGCCGGTTTTTTAGCAGAAAGAAGCGACGATGACAGGTGCAAGTATCAATGATGCCAGGCAGTCCTGTACGAGCAGGTACGAACCTGGATTGCTGCATGCATAGTTATTCCGACAACTTGTTTGTCAGCATAGCTTTCTGGGAGCTGGAAACAAGTGTGAACACGCCAACCCGAAAAGCCGTTCTGAAGCCGTATTCGCTGGTGAATGCCGGTGGGGTTGCTGGCTGGCAGCAGAAGAAATAACTCGCTTTTGCATTTCCTGGTGGGACTGCTGTAGCAATAGATAATAGTGTTACCGATAATCTGTTATTGACAGAATTCCGGTGCGCTCCAGGCGTGCAGGGGGGAAGTCCAGATCTGTTCAAAAAACGGGGCTGAAACAGCCTGCCTGATGAACAGCGTCATAAGTTAACAACTCAACGCTGTGAATTGATGCCTCAACGCCGTCGGTCATCTGTCAAAAAAAAGCGGCCCTCAGGCCGCTGATTTGCGCTTTTAACACGTCCAGTATCAATTACTGCGTCTTTAATCCCACCGACGGAATATTGCGTCCGTAGTAAATTTCGCGCATCTCCTTCCACAGCAGATCGGTGATCCGCTTATGCTCCTGCGGGCTGAGATCGTTGGGTTTGGTGTTAAACAGATAGTGACGAAGATCGAAATCCTTCAGTAACATCTTGGTGTGGAAGATGTTTTCCTGATAGACGTTCACATCGACCATATCGTACATCGCCTTCATATCCTCAGACATAAAGTTCTGAATCGAATTAATTTCGTGGTCGATAAAGTGTTTCACCCCATTCACGTCGCGGGTGAAGCCGCGCACGCGATAGTCGATGGTGACAATGTCGGATTCCAGCTGGTGGATCAGGTAGTTCAGCGCTTTCAGCGGCGAAATGACCCCGCAGGTTGACACTTCGATATCGGCGCGGAAGGTACACAGGCCGCCTTCCGGATGGCTTTCCGGATAGGTATGGACACAGATATGGCTCTTGTCCAGATGGGCCACGACCGAATTCGGCAGCGGGCCGGGATGCTCAGAGGTATCAATGTCGCGCGGATCGACCGGTTCTTCGCTGACCAGGATCGTCACGCTGGCACCCTGAGGCTCATAGTCCTGGCGGGCAATATTCAGCACGTTAGCGCCGATGATCGAACAGGTTTCGCTGAGGATCTCCGTCAGGCGGTTGGCGTTGTACTGCTCATCAATGTACGCAATATATCCGTCGCGCTCAGCCTCTGTGTTCGCGTAGCAGATATCGTAGATACAAAAACTCAGGCTTTTCGTCAGATTATTGAAGCCATGCAGTTTAAGCTTTTGCAATTTCGTTCACCCCCTTAAAACGCGTGGTCAGTCAGCCAGCGCATTTAACAGATATTGTGGCAGGGCAAAGCTGCCCACGTGGATTGCCGGATTGTAATAGCGGCAGGTCAGCCCGGAGGCGGCAAAGCGCGAGGCGATCGTCGCTGCATCCAGCTGACGCAGCCCGGGATTGTCGCTGGCCCAGGCAAAGGTCATTATACCACCGTAGTAGGTCGGCACCGCCGCCTGGTAGAAGCTGACGTCCTTGAAGTAGTGGCCAAGCTTGCGGTGGCTGTTGACCGCCTCGTCCTGCTGCAGGAAGCAGACGCCATTCTGCGCCACGAAGATGCCGTTTTCATTCAGGCAGCGATGGCACCCCGCATAAAATTCCGAGGTGAACAGGCTCTCTCCTGGTCCAATCGGGTCGGTGCAGTCTGAGATAATCACGTCAAACTTCTGATCGGTCTGCTTAACGAAGTTCACTCCGTCGTCAATCACCAGCGTGAAGCGCGGATCGTCATAGGCGCCCTGACTGTGGTTCGGCAGATACTGTTTGCAGAAGGTCACTACGCCGGCATCGATCTCCACCATGGTGATTTTTTTGATGTGCTGATGACGGCTCACTTCGCGCAGCATGGCTCCGTCGCCGCCGCCGATAATCAGCACGCTTTCAGCCGCGCCGTGAGCCAGCAGAGGAATATGGGTCATCATCTCATGATAAATAAACTCATCGCGCTCGGTGGTTTGTACCACGCCGTCCAGCGCCATAACGCGACCCAGCGCGGCATTTTCAAAGATGATCAGCTCCTGGTGCCCGGTCTGCTCCCGATACAGTACGTTATCGACAGAAAAATACTGTCCGAATCCGGCATGAAGGGTTTCATACCACATTTCTTTATCGGCCATGTTGGGGTTTTCTCCTCATAACAGCCATGAAAAATGGGGGCAACAGAATAGCGATTTCTGACCGTGGTTGCACGGTCAATTCACCAGCGGGAAGGGGACGGCGGACGATTATCTGACGTAGGCAAGCAGGCTCAGGGAGTCACGGGCCAGGGATTTGCATTTGGTATCGTTTGGAATGGCGATGCCACTCAGATCGCGGTAGCTGTCTTCACCCAGCGATTTCATATTGAAACTGTTGTAATTGCTGAGATCCCAGCGATTTTGCTGCGCATAAAACATCAGTGCGCGCCGAACCTGTCCGTCCGGGAGATCCTGATAGCCACAATCATTTTTCAGATACACAAATACGGCGGTTAAGTCGGCCAAATCTTCTGCTTCCGATTCGCTCAGGGCGAAGCTGGTAGAGGAGAAGCCAAAAAGCCCCAGCAGCAACAGAGCCTTGATGCTTTTCTTCATAGTTTTTCTCATTCGTGTGCAATGAGCAGACGTTAGCACAGTTCAGGCCGGGTGCCAGCCCCTTTTCCCTCAGAAAGCCCGCGATGTTCCGTTTTCGCATTTTTTATCGCGCCTTGACCTTCCTGCTGGGTAAGGGTTTATGCTGCCTGTATTTTCGATATCTGACGAAAGGAAGGGATGATGGAACGTCGCGATTTTTTAAAATTAAGCGCTGCGCTGGGTGCAGCCAGCGCCCTGCCACTGTGGAGTCGCTCACTGATGGCAGCTGAACAGCGCCCTTTGTTACCGGTTCCCGGACTGCTGCTTCCCGATGCGCGTGGGGAAATCAAACTCGTTGCGCAGCAGGGTACAAGCCGCTGGCGGGGAAAAGCGGTCCCCACCTGGGGTTACAACGGGGGGCTGCTCGGCCCGGCGATCCAGCTGGAGCGCGATAAGCCAGTGCGCGTGAATATTTTCAATCGCCTGCCTGAAGCCACCACCGTTCACTGGCATGGGCTGGAGATCCCGGGAGAGGTGGACGGCGGACCGCAGGCGAGGATCGAACCGGGACAGCAGCGCAGCGTCAGTTTTACCCCCGATCAGCCCGCCGCAACCTGCTGGTTTCATCCTCATCAGCATGGACGTACTGGCTATCAGGTCGCGCAGGGCCTGGCGGGCCTGGTGCTGATAAACGACAGCGAAAGCGGCAAGCTGCAGCTGCCCGGACTGTGGGGTGTGGATGATATTCCACTGATCCTGCAGGATAAACGCCTGAGTGAGGATGGCAGCAGAATTGACTACCAGCTGGATATGATGGACGCGGCGGTCGGCTGGTTTGGCGATACTCTGTTGACCAACGGTGCGATTTATCCGCAGCACGGCGTGCCTCGCGGCTGGCTGCGCCTGCGGCTGCTGAACGGCTGCAATGCCCGCTCGCTGAATCTCACCACCAGCGACAGCCGTCCAATGTACGTGATTGCCAGCGACGGTGGGCTGCTGGCGGAGCCGGTAACACTCAGCGAGCTGCCGATGATGCCGGGCGAACGTTTTGAGGTGCTGGTGGATACCTCCGACGGCAAGCCGTTCGACCTGCAAACGCTGCCGGTACGGCAGACGGGTATGACATTGACGCCGTTCGACCAGCCGCTGCCGGTGTTATCGATCATCCCATTGCAGGTCATGGCCAGTGGAACTTTACCAGACAAACTGGTGAATATGCCCGCCGTTGCCGTGCCGCAGAGCCCTGATACCCGCTTGCTACATCTGATGATGGATCCTGAACTGGATCACCGAGGTATGCAGGCCCTGATGGATAAATACGGTCATGCCGCCATGGCGGGGATGAGCATGTCCGCGCACGGGATGAGTGAAACGGCAGGGACTCACTCCGCTTCACCATCAGGGGGCAAGATGCAGGGAATGGATCACGGCAGCATGGCAGGGATGGAGCATGGAAAGATGGCGGAAAAACAGACAAAGTCTGCCACACCCTTCGATTTCCATCAGGCAAACAAGATCAATGGCGCAGCGTTTGACATGGAAAAACCCGCGTTTGAGGCGAAGCAGGGCGTCTGGGAGAAGTGGACCATCTCCGGCGAGGGGGACATGATGATGCATCCCTTCCACGTTCACGGTACCCAGTTTCGTATCCTGTCTGAAAACGGTAAACCACCGGCGGCGCACCGCAGCGGCTGGAAGGATATGGTACACGTGGAGGGTGGGCGCAGCGAAATCCTGGTGCGTTTTAATCACCAGGCCAATAAATCCAACGCTTATATGGCACACTGCCACCTGCTGGAGCATGAAGATACCGGCATGATGTTGGGTTTTACGGTGGCTTAGCTCCGCAAAGCGAAGAACCCTTTTTTACGTGATGATTTTATCTAATTGATTTATATAAGCATATTATAACTGGCGAAAAAAGGGTTTAGCGTGGCAGAAGTGGCAAAAAGAGAATAAATTAAACGGGTTAGCGTTGTAAGCTAACGGTTCACTGCCGTACAGGCAGCTTAGAAAGATGCCCGATCGAATCGATCGGACGCTTGACTGTTCACTGCCGTACAGGCAGCTTAGAAAGCCCAGGCTCCTGCCTGAACCCATGATATGACGTTCACTGCCGTACAGGCAGCTTAGAAAATTATCAAAATTTTGATATAACAAACGTTTTAGTTCACTGCCGTACAGGCAGCTTAGAAACCACAGTGGCACTGAACGTTGAAATACCCCAAGTTCACTGCCGTACAGGCAGCTTAGAAAGGACATGGGGCCGGTGCGCAATCGCACGGATTGTTCACTGCCGTACAGGCAGCTTAGAAAAATTGCTGTCATTGATGGCTACGGCTTCGTGCGTTCACTGCCGTACAGGCAGCTTAGAAACATTAACGGGTGATTATGAAAACAAAGAAATTGTTCACTGCCGTACAGGCAGCTTAGAAATAACTTTGATATAGATAACATATAAACATGAGGTTCACTGCCGTACAGGCAGCTTAGAAAATTATTACCATCTTTACAATCAAATTCCTTTGGTTCACTGCCGTACAGGCAGCTTAGAAAATTTCAATATCCTTATAATTACTATTAATATTGTTCACTGCCGTACAGGCAGCTTAGAAAAAAATACAACAGTATTATCACTTTTATTTTCATGTTCACTGCCGTACAGGCAGCTTAGAAATTTATCGCCACTATCACCTTTTTCACCTTTTTGTTCACTGCCGTACAGGCAGCTTAGAAACTTTGATAGTACATCTTCTTTAAAAGAACTTCGTTCACTGCCGTACAGGCAGCTTAGAAAATAAACACCTTTTGGAGTTAAATACCAAAATAGTTCACTGCCGTACAGGCAGCTTAGAAAATTCGGTGGAGCAGCAGGTGTATTGCTTCAGAGTTCACTGCCGTACAGGCAGCTTAGAAATGTACGGTACGTCGCTTATGGGTGACGCGCTCGTTCACTGCCGTACAGGCAGCTTAGAAAATTGCTGGGGTGTCATCAATAAACCCTGACTCGTTCACTGCCGTACAGGCAGCTTAGAAAAGTGGGTCAATGGCTTCAGGTCTGACTTACGCGTTCACTGCCGTACAGGCAGCTTAGAAACGAAAAGCGGCATCGTCACCGCCTGCCACCATGTTCACTGCCGTACAGGCAGCTTAGAAAAAAAACATCCCGAAGCCACTGCGTTAGTGTGGGTTCACTGCCGTACAGGCAGCTTAGAAAAGGCCAACAGCCAGCTGGCAGGAATTCGTGAGGTTCACTGCCGTACAGGCAGCTTAGAAATATGAATCGTCAAAGACTGATCACGCGCTGAAGTTCACTGCCGTGCAGGCAGCATAGAAATGCGTACCAGGCACTGCCAGCGATCTTACACATTTGTATTCTCGGATCTTTACGCCTTACACATTAAGTCTTTCTGCCTTTCGTTTGATTTACTGACTGAAAAAGCTGAAAATTTGCACAGATACAATGGACTGAAAACACGGAAGAGGCTGCATGGAATGAGTGATATTATTTATCTGAAAATGCGCGGCGAGCAGCAGGGAGATATTTCAGTCGGTTGCGGCACAAAGGACTCAGTAGGAAACAGATTTCAGCTGGTGCACAGGAACGAGATATTCGCGTTCGGGCTCTTCAGTAGTATGACGGGAACGGGTAAGGGGACTAATTTACAGGAACTGCGTTTCAATAAGCTCATCGACAAAAGCAGCCCGTTACTGAGTAACGGCATTTCGAATAATGAGAGGTTTTTCCTCGAATTCAGTTTTTATCGGACAAACCAGTACGGGAAGTGGGAGAAGTATTACTACATCGAACTGCGCGGAGCGACGCTGGTTGATGTCAGCATGCACTTCTCAGATAACAACCTTGATACTGAATCAATTGAGGTGCGCTATGAGTACATTCTGTGTAAGCATCTAATAACGAACACCGAATTCAGCTATCTGACTATCCCTGCTGATTATAATGCCCTGTTCAGCCTGAAAAATCCTGTCGTTGCCGCAAAGCAGGTTGAAAAGCAGCTCAGTACCCTGAATAGCAGAGGAGTTGGTCGTTTACTGGCGGCGGGCGGTCTTTACAATGGGAATGTTGAAGGGTTCCGTAAAACCGCAGAGCAACTCGGCGGTGATGCCCCGTCCGGATACGCTCAGGTGCTGAACGAAACCACCAAAGGCGTGGCGATCGCGTCGGTTTCTATTGCTGCAGGGCTTGGCATGGGGCGTATGGGGGCCGCGAGGGAATTTGGCCAATTTGAAAAATTAACCTCTCAGTCTGAAAAACTGGCTGGAGGGGCAGTTCGCGCTCAAAGATTCTCTCAGAACTGGCCTTCAGGTGATTTGGGGGCTGCGGTTAATAAATTTACAGGTAGCGATCCGCTAATTACAGTCACTGAATCAGGTAAGCAGATTTATACGAATCCCAAAACAGGTGTGCAAGTCGTAGAGGATTTATCAGGGCGTTATTTTCGTATCTGTGATCCGTCCTTACCGGGAAAAAGAAAGTACCTTGACCTTGATGGGAATGTTCCAAATAATAAACTCCTGGAGACAGGGTCGCAGGTTGGTAGAACGCAAAGTGAGTATAACGAAGTCACTCATTTTAATATTTATGGTGGTGAATAGTATGAAGTGTATATCTGTCCCGACAAGCCAGGAAGCAATGTCTCGTCTTGATTTTGATGAATGTATCGATGGTGACCTGATTGATTTTAACATCACAGATGATCAGTATCGTTCCCTTGCGGAATCAGGTTTAATTCGTTTAATGAATGACTTTTTCGATATCTGTATTGATGAGTTTGAAGATGAAAGAATATTAGGCGTTGATAACCTTGCTCAGGCGCGGTTACTCATCGAGAATCATTTTTATCCCAGTGAAAATGAGGCTGTTGATATATTATTAACTCAAGTGAATAAAGCAACAGAGTACGAAACAGGCGTCTTCTTCTACTTTTGATAGTGCTGTTAGCTGAATTATTGAGGGAAGCGCATGCCGAAATGGGTGCAGTTCAACAGGCCCATGAAGCCAGCATAGCTAATTTATTGGTGGCAAGGAATGAAGAAGATGATAGTAATTAAATGAAAATAAATATGAAGTGAGGCGGATATCTTCTCAGTGAGTCAGGCACAGTGAGGATGGTGATCCAGAAGTCAGGGCTATGCGTGGATAAACAATGGAGGGCTGACGCCAGAAGAATCAGAGAACAGAGCCATTTTACTGTAAACCGTTGCTAATATTACTGGGCCATAATTATTTTTGAAAATAACAGGTTGAAGTCACATTTATTTCAGGGTGTTTGGGTTAAATTTGTAGTTTATCAATAAATCACTCCTGCTTTCAGTTTCTTACAATTTATAGCGAAATGCTTTATCTGAAAGTAAATGGCAATAAATATCGTAAAACTTCAAAACGGACTTTTTCAAGGATGACCTGATTGGAAATGATAAAACCCGCTGATTTAAAAACCATCCTTCATTCTAAACGCAGCAATATTTATTATTTGCAATATTGCCGGGTGCTGGTAAACGGAGGACGGGTAGAGTATGTAACCGATGAAGGAAAGCAGTCGCTGTACTGGAATATTCCCATCGCTAATACTACTGTGGTGATGCTGGGAACCGGAACATCCGTCACTCAGGCCGCGATGCGTGAGTTTGCTCGCGCCGGAGTACTGGTTGGCTTTTGCGGGGGCGGCGGAACGCCATTGTATGCTGCTAATGAGGTGGAGGTGGATGTTTCATGGCTTGGTTCGCAGAGTGAGTACCGACCAACGGAATATCTGCAGTACTGGGTCAGCTTCTGGTTTAACGACCGGCATCGGCTGGCTGCCGCGATTGCATTTCAGCAGGTGAGAATTGCCCAGATACGAAAACACTGGCTGTCAGAACGCAGAGTCCGGGAAGATAAATTTATAGTTAATCCGGCAAAATTAAATGCCGCCCTGGAACGTTTTGAAAAAAATTTAGCGCGTTGCCAGAATAGTTCAGACCTGCTTGCACAGGAAGCCGTGATGACAAAGCTGTTATACAAACTGGCCGCGGAAACGGTAAATTATGGCGACTTTGTGCGGGCGAAGCGCGGCGGCGGTATTGATGCGGCCAACCGTTTTCTCGATCACGGTAACTATCTGGCTTATGGCCTTGCGGCGGTGGCCTGCTGGGTGCTGGGTTTGCCTCACGGGCTGTCGGTATTGCATGGCAAAACTCGTCGCGGCGGGCTGGTATTTGACGTTGCGGATTTGATTAAGGATGCACTGATTTTGCCTCAGGCGTTTATTGCGGTTATGGCTGGGGAAGAAGAGCAGGAGTTTCGTCAGCGTTGCCTTGCCAGCCTGCAAAATGGAGACGCGCTCGATACGATGATTGAATCACTGGAACATACGGCACGCCAGTTAAGCCAGGTGGGTAAATGAATATCCTGTTGATTTCGCAGTGCAATAAACGCGCTCTGGATGAAAGTCGCCGTATTCTCGATCAGTTTGCTGAACGTAAAGGCGATCGCAGCTGGCAAACGGCAATCACCCAACAAGGGCTGGATACCCTGAGGAAATTATTGCGTAAAACGGCCCGCCGCAATACCGCGGTCGCCTGCCACTGGATCAAAAGTCATGGCCAGACCGAGCTACTGTGGATTGTTGGGAACTTGCGGCGCTTCAACCACCGCGGCGTAGTGCCGACCAATATCACGCAAAGAGACATTCTGAAAAGCCAGGATGAAAACAGCTGGCACAGCGTCAATGCTATCAGCCTGCTGGCTGCGATTGCCGGACTGTTTCATGATTTTGGTAAAGCAAACCGCTTGTTTCAGCAAATGCTGCGCAATGAGAAAGGGGTAAGAACCTGCCAGCCCTATCGCCATGAATGGGTATCGCTTCGGCTGTTTGCCGCATTTGTCGGGACTCGCACGGATCCGCAGTGGCTAGCCTCACTTGCGCAGATTGGGCCTGCTGAGGAACAGCGGATGCTCAGTGTGGTCATTAAAGATCTTCCCGAAAGCGGCGGCAGCCCCTTTACAGGTTTGCCGCCCGTGGCAAAAATCGTGGCATGGCTGATCCTCTCCCACCATCGCCTTCCGGTTTATCCCGCACGGGGGAAGAACGCACCCGATTTAACAGAGGGTAGTCGTTGGCTGGACGCCCAGCTAAATGCCCTGTGGAATGCAGAAAACCATCGCGCTGACTGCTGGACAGCAGCAGATTTTCAGGCGCAGTGGCAGTTCCCTCAGGGCACGCCGTTACAAAGCGCAATCTGGTGTGGCAAAGCGCAGAAAATCGCTCGTCGGGTCTTATCTCAGCCTGGATGGCTGGAAAACACCCAAATCAACCAGCGATTTACCTGCCATATGGCACGGCTCTCCCTGATGCTGGCGGATCATTTTTATTCGGGGCAGCCCGTGACGCCCGGCTGGCAGGATCCCAATTATTTAGCGAGTGCCAACACCGATCGTGACACTGGGGCGCTTAAACAGCGGCTGGATGAGCACAATATCGGCGTGGCGCAAAATGCCTTACTGCTGGCCCGTAGCCTGCCCCATTTGCGTAAAATCCTGCCTGCTATTACCCGCCATAAAGGATTTAAAAAACGTAGCGAAAAACAGGCCTACCGTTGGCAGGATCGTGCGTTTGACGCCACCTGTGCCCTGCGCGAACGAGCCTTTAAGCAGGGATTTTTTGGGATCAATATGGCCTCGACCGGCTGCGGAAAAACGCTGGCCAATGCACGAATTATGTATGCCCTTGCCGATGAGCAGCAGGGCTGCCGCTTCTCGGTGGCGCTGGGATTAAGAACTTTAACTCTGCAAACCGGCGATGCGCTGCGCGATAAGCTGACGTTGCAGGACGATGACCTGGCGGTACTGATTGGCTCGCAATCTGTCGTTCAGCTGCACCAGCTTAATCGCAGTGGCCCGCAGGAAGAGAGCGCCAGCGGCAGTGAATCCGCGGAGGAGCTGTTTGCTGAACATCAGTATGTCAGCTATGACGGCAGCCTTGATGATGGCCGCCTCAGCCGATGGCTGGGCGGGCGCAGTAAGCTGAACACGCTGGTCAGCGCTCCGGTACTGGTGACCACTATTGATCATCTGATGGGCGCCACGGAAGGGATGCGCGGCGGCAGACAGATTGCGCCGATGCTGCGTCTGCTGACATCCGATCTGGTGCTTGATGAGCCTGACGACTTCGATATTGATGACCTGCCCGCTCTGTGTCGCCTGGTGAACTGGGCCGCCATGCTGGGCTCGCGGGTACTACTCTCCTCGGCGACCCTGCCTCCCGCCCTGGTGCTGGCCTTATTTAATGCCTATCGCAGCGGGCGTGAGATCTTTAATCACGCCAGCGGCCTGCAGGCGCAAAGCGGTATCTGCTGCGCGTGGTTTGATGAAAACCAATCCTGTACGGAAGATTTGCAGGATGGCTTAACCTTCAAACAGCGTCATCAGGATTTTGTTGCACGGCGCGTTAACTGGCTTGCCAGTGCTCCGGTGCTGCGACGTGCCAGCTTAGTCCCACTCCTTTCACCACATAGTGATGAGATGACGGTACTACGCAGCGCGGCCGGGACGATGATGACCTCAATGATATCGCTGCACGCCGCGCACCATCAGCGTCACCCGATTAGCAAGCAAACGGTATCCGTTGGCGTAGTGCGTATGGCGAACATCAACCCGCTGGTTGCGGTGGCGCAGCAGCTGCTGAAGACACCGGCACCTGACAATACCCATATTCACTACTGCGTTTATCACAGCCAGCATCCGCTGGCGATGCGTTCCTGGATTGAGCAGCGGCTGGATACCACCCTGGCACGCCACGACCCCGAGGCGCTGTGGCAGATAGAGGAAGTGCAACAGGCGCTGAAAACGCATCCTCAACAGCATCATCTGTTTGTGGTGCTGGCGACGGCAGTGGCTGAGGTGGGAAGGGACCACGACTATGACTGGGCGATTGCCGAGCCGAGTTCGATGCGCTCGCTGATCCAGCTGTCGGGCAGGTTACAGCGCCACCGCCAGAAACCGACCTTTGCGGAAAACCTGCTTATTCTTCAGAAGAATATTCGGGCGCTAAAGTCGCCGGCTAACCAGGTTCCCGCCTATTGCCAGCCGGGATTTGAGAACAACAAATTTATGCTGGTCAGTCACGATCTCGGTGAATTACTGGAGCGTGATCAATACCAGATTATTAATGCAATACCGCGTATTCAGGAGCGTCCGGAGGCTGACAAGCGCGCACCTTTCAGTAATTTTGTCGATCTTGAACATTGCCGGCTGTGGCACGAACTGCAGGGGACTAAGGCCAGGCCTGGCGAATACTGTGCGGCACTGTGGTGGCGTGAGGAGATGAGCTGGTGTGGTGAGCTTCAGCGGCGTAAGCCGTTTCGAAAAACGCAGGCGCAGGAGCTGCATTTTCTGCTGATAGAGGAAGAAGGGGATACCCCGACATTTTATATGCTGGATAGCGGTGAAACGGGCAGAAAAAAAAGTCCGATAGACCCGGTTAATCTTCTCGTCACAGCATCTGGCGTCAGCGTCTGGATAGACACCGACTATCAGCAGGTTTACAGCCAGCTGGCCGATAAGCTGAATATGGAACTGGCTGATATTAGTATGAAGTTTGGCGAAATCAGCCTGAGGAGGGATGAGGGGCAGGCGGAGAGGTGGTGCTTTGCGCCATTTTTAGGGGTGTTTGGTGATGCCGATTAAGTGGATACAGTACGTCAGCGTTTTACTGATTTTGACCTGAAATTTACTGCCGGCTTTCCTCTTGTTGCCAGTAAGAAGAGCCAGCGTATTAAAGTTTCAGATACTGGCTGGTAAAGCAGAATGGATTGGTTGCCAAAGGACGTATTCGAGCGTAACCGCCCAGCAGATCTGGAAAAATGAAGCCAAAATGGCCCCTGAAAGGGGCATTTTTACTTTGTGGCAAAACGCCAGGAGAGAAAGTGCTGCCTGTTCGGCAGTAAAGGTCAGGCAATTAAAAGTTACTTCTAAGCTGCTTGCACAGCAGTTTGGACATTTTATCAAGTTGAGTTCCTGCCGTCGACTATGTATTCTTTTTTAAATAACAATTAACAGTTAGGATGAAATTTTGAAAAAGGAATATATTATCAATATTTTAGCGATGTCCCTGGCGCATTTGGCTGTTGCTGTACTGACCTATAACTCAGCAATAAGTCCGCTAAGCATAAATTTAAGTATCACATTTTTCAGATTTTAATGAGTCAAATACTGGTGTAAATCCGTTCGCACACGGTCAAGGAGACAGTATGTTGCGAGAAACGTTAACTGATTTCATTACCTCATATATAAACGGGCGCAGGGCGGCAAAGCTGGAAGCGCACGATAAAGAAGCGGAAAAAAAACTGGCGGGTATCACGGTACACGATGAGCTTGTCCTGGCGCAGGCCGAGCTTGCCCAGAAGCGTGCTGAACTGGAAAACCAGTACCGGGTGACGGAATGGCTTAGCAATGCCGCCAGCCGTGCCGGGCAAATCAGCCTGGTGACTCACGCAGCGAAATTCACCCACAGTGACGTGCGCGGCAGCAGTATTTTCAGCGCTGCTTCGGCCCCGCAGGGAAGTTATCTCAGCACGGCCACGCTGGCTAAACCGGCACTGGATGCAGTGGGCAATGCGGCGGCGCTGGATATTGCCAAACTGCTACAGACCGAAGTTGAGGGGGATTCGCTGATCGCCAGCCTGCAGCGCGGCGACGTTTCGGCACTGACACCGTTAACGGACGATCGTCAACTGCTGGAAAGCTGGGTTAATGGTTTTAAGCAGGTGCTGGTGGATAAGCAGCCTGCCAGTCATAAACTGGCCAAACAACTCTATTTTCCGGTTGGTCAGTCGCAGTATCATCTGCTCAGCCCGTTGTTTTCTTCCTCTCTTGCGCACGCCCTGAACCAGCGTATTACTTTCACTCGCTTTAGTGAGGAGTCGAAGGCGGCACGTGCCGCTATGAACGCCCGCCGCCTGCACAGCGAACCCGTAGTTTCATACCCCGGAACCGCCATCATAAATATGGGGGGAACCAAGCCGCAGAATATCTCTTACCTGAACAGCGTGCGGGGCGGTAAAGTCTGGCTGCTATCCTGCGCCTCGCCCGGCTGGAACAGTCTGAACAGGCCGCCAGTCAGTCACAAATCTGTATTTCATTTCGGCAGTGAGATTGGCCGACAGACGCGTCCTGTGATTGCGCGGATGCAGCGATTCTTACAGTGCATCCCACCGAATTTAAGTCCAGCGCAGCTGCGGCAGCAGCGGCTGGCGCTGACTGATGAGATTATTGATATCGTTTTTAACTATGCGCTGGGCGTACAGAACCTGGCAGGACCAGAGTCGGAAGCAAAGGGATGGAGCGCCCAGCCGGAATGCCGGTTAAAGCGCGCTCAGCAACTGTGGCTGGACCCTTATCGCAGCATGCACGATAACGATTTTCGTATTGAGCGCGAAGGGGGGGGATGGAAAAAAGAGGTGGCGCGCGATTTCGGCCACTGGATGATCCGCCAGCTGCACAGTGATCGATTACGTATGGGTGAAGTCGAACGGCGCGAGTTTTCAGCCGCTCCGCTGTTTAAGCAACGCCTGCGTGAGCTGGAGCGGGACTTAAGGGAGGACCTGCCATGAGTTCACTGATAATCCTGCGTCATTTGCGGGTGGAAAATGCCAACGCGGTAGCCGGACTGACCTGGGGATTCCCGGCGATCACCCATTTCCTGGGCTTTACTCATGCCCTGTCGCGCCAGCTACAGCAGAGCCACGGTCTTTCGCTGGATGGCTGTGCGGTGATCTGCCATCAGCAGCAGGTCCACGCCTACAGCTCAGGCTGGGATCATCACTTTGCCCTGACGCGTAACCCACTGACGAAAGAAGCAAAAACGGCGGCTTTCAATGAAGAGGGCCGTATGCATATGACTGTCTCGCTACTGATGGAATGCAACGGCATGATTGCTGACGGTGAGCACGGGGCGAAGGCATTAGCCGACCATCTGCGCACTATCTGCCCGCGTTTACGGCTGGCTGGAGGCACCATTATCGACCCGGGACAGATTCAGGTGAGGGGATGG
>CAJYIY010000062.1 GCA_913775305.1 uncultured Erwinia sp.
CGCGCCATTTGTGGCCGGAATGGGTAAAATGTCCTATCGTCATTTTGCCCTCTATAACGTAGCAGGCGCGCTGCTGTGGGTGCTGCTGTTTACCTATGCAGGTTATCTGTTTGGTAACATGCCGATGGTGCAGGAAAACCTTAAGTTACTGATTGTGGCGATTATCCTGCTGTCCATTTTGCCGGGTGTCATCGAAGTGTGGCGCCATCGCCGCGCGGCGCGTCAGTCGAAGCAGCAGTAATATAAATCATCGAGCGATACCCGTCCGACCAGATTTTTATCCACAGTCCCGGGCGGTTATGGTTTAATGAGCGACAAATTACGGTTTGTGCCGCTGGCATTTTGCGGCACAAAAAAGAAAAACTGGCTTACCCTGCGGGGAAACCAGGTTCAAACAGAAAGGTCATCAATGAGCTGGATTGAACGAATTCTCAACAAGAGCACAATCACCCCATCGCGTAAGGCAAGCATTCCTGAAGGGGTCTGGACTAAATGTGACAGCTGTGGGCAGGTCCTTTACCGTGCCGAGCTGGAGCGTAATCTGGAAGTCTGTCCGAAATGCGATCACCACATGCGTATGCATGGTCGTGATCGCCTGAACAGCCTGCTGGACGAAGGTTCAACGACTGAACTGGGCAGCGAGCTGGAGCCCAAAGATGTGCTCAAGTTCCGGGATTCCAAAAAGTATAAAGATCGTCTTACCGCCGCTCAGAAAGAGACTGACGAAACCGACGCGCTGATCGTCATGAAAGGGACCCTGCACGGGATGCCGGTTGTGGCAGCGGCGTTTGAGTTCTCCTTTATGGGCGGCTCAATGGGTTCCGTCGTGGGCGCGCGCTTCGTGCGTGCAGTTGAGCAGGCGCTGGAAGATAACTGTCCGATGATCTGCTTCTCCGCTTCCGGTGGTGCGCGTATGCAGGAAGCGCTGATGTCGCTGATGCAGATGGCGAAGACCAGTGCGGCCCTGGCGAAGATGCAGGAGCGCGGTCTGCCGTACATCTCCGTGCTGACCGACCCGACCATGGGCGGCGTCTCCGCCAGCTTTGCGATGCTGGGCGATTTGAATATTGCTGAACCGAAGGCGCTGATCGGCGTCGCCGGTCCACGCGTTATTGAGCAAACGGTGCGTGAAAAACTGCCGCCGGGCTTCCAGCGCAGTGAGTTCCTGATTGAAAAAGGCGCGATTGACATGATCGTTCGCCGTCCGGTTATGCGCTTCAAACTGGCCACCCTGCTGGCTAAAATGATGAATCTGCCTGCTCCGCAGGAAGACGAAGTCAGTGAGGTCGATGCGACCGGCCCACAGAGCCAAGAGGCCTGACCGATGATGAGAAAGAGGTCTCCGGACCTCTTTCACCAATGAACCGTAACTTTGTGAACGGGACACATGGATAATCTTCCTCAAGCCACGTCGCCTCTTGCCACGTGGCTTTATTATCTTGAGCATCTGCACGCTCAGGCTATTGAACTCGGACTGGATCGCATCCGCCGGGTTGCCACCTCACTCGATCTGCTCACACCCGCCCCAAAGGTCTTTACCGTTGCCGGTACCAACGGCAAGGGCACCACCTGCCGCACGCTGGAAACCGTGCTGATGGCGGCCGGTTATCGCGTTGGCGTTTACAGCTCCCCGCACCTGATCCGCTACACCGAACGTGTGCGCATTCAGGGTGAGGAGTTGGCCGAGTCGGCGCATACCGCATCGTTCGCGGCAATCGAAGCCGGGCGCGGAGACACCTCGCTCACCTATTTTGAATACGGCACGCTGTCGGCGCTGTGGCTGTTTAAACAGGCGCGGCTGGACGTGGTGATCCTCGAAGTGGGGCTGGGAGGACGGCTGGACGCCACCAACATCGTGGATGCTGACGTTGCGGCAATCACCAGCATCGCGTTGGATCACATTGACTGGCTTGGCCCGGATCGCGAAAGCATTGGTCGGGAAAAGGCCGGGGTATTCCGTCAGGGTAAACCGGCCATCGTTGGTGAGCCGGATATGCCATCAACCATTGCCGATGTGGCGCGGGAGGTGGGCGCACCGCTGCACCAGCGAGACCGCGACTGGTCGTATCGTCTGACGGAGGGCGGCTGGTCATTCCGCGATGCCAACGGCAGTATTGAAAATCTGCCGCTGCCGCAGGTGCCGCTGCCGAATGCCGCTACCGCGCTCGCGGCGCTGCGCGCGTCCGGGCTGTCGGTTGATGAGGCTGTCATTCGTGCCAGTCTGCATCAGGCAATCCTGCCTGGCCGCTTTCAGACCGTGGCGCACTCGCCGCGGGTGATTCTGGACGTGGCGCACAATCCCCATGCGGCAGCCTATCTTGCCGAACGGCTGGCGGAACTGCCGCAGCGCGGAAAGGTCCATGCTGTGGTGGGCATGCTGCACGATAAAGATATCGCCGGAACGCTGGCCTGCCTCAGCCCGCAGGTGGATTACTGGTACTGCGCGCCGCTGGAAGGACCGCGTGGTGCTTCTGCCGATCGGCTTATGGTTCATCTTAGTGGAGCGCAGGCATTTGACTCCGTGACGGCAGCCTGGCATCAGGCGATGCAGCAGGCAGCGGAACAGGACATTGTGCTGGTGTGTGGTTCTTTCCACACCGTCGCGCACGTAATGGAAACGATGGCAACGGAGAACGGCTGTGGCAAGTAAGTTTCAAAACCGTTTAGTCGGCACCGTGATTATTGTTGCGCTGGGCGTCATTGTGCTGCCCGGCCTGCTGGATGGTAAAAAGAAACACTACAAGGAAGAGTTCGCTGCTATCCCGCTGGTGCCAAAACCGGGCGACCAGCAGGAAACCGATCTGGTACCGCCGGTGACGCAGTCGCTGCCGTCGCAGCCGCCGGAAGGGGCGAGTGAGGCAATAGGGCGCGCCGACGGGGAGAACGCCTCTCAGGCGAACAGCGGATCGACAACGCCGAAGTCGGGCAATCAGCCAACGCTGGTCTCGCCGCCGCCGGTGCAGCAGCAGACTACGCAGCAACAGCCGGTACAGCAACCACCAAAAGTCGTTGAGAAGCCGAAGCCGGTTGAGAAGCCGAAATCGGTGGAAAAGCCCGTCGAGAAACCGAAACCTGCTGTTCAGCAGCAGCAGCAGCAGCAGCAGCAGCAGCAGCAGCAGCAGCAGCAGCAGCAGCAGCAGCCTAAGGTGGAGAAACCGGCGGCCAGTGAAACGGCACCGGCCGGCCAGGCCTGGGTGGTCCAGCTCGGGGCGCTGAAAAATGCCGCCAAGGTTAACGAAATCGTCGCGCAGCTGCGGCTTTCGGGCTATCGTGCTTTCACGGTGCCTGCGACTCCGGTTGCCGGTCAGATCACCCGTATCTACGTCGGTCCGGATGCGTCAAAAGCCAAAATGCAGGCGGCGGTCGGTGAGCTGCAGGGCATCTCTGGTCTGGGCGGCGTTGTTAAACCCTGGGGCGCGCGTCAGTAGCCCCCTGGGATTGAACGGAAACGGCAATCATTGCAACAGGTGCCACCCGCTGAACATCGGTGTGGCACCGGCCTGCACGGGGCCTGAAACTGCGTGAGTTAAAGTAAATCAACGAATTGCATTCTGGTCTCGTGAGCGGCAGGAATGTTGCCCACCCGGCGGTTTTTTAGCATGTTCGTTTATTTAAAACGATGCAGCAAAACCCTACGCAAACGTTTTCTTTTTCTGTTAGAATTCGCCCCGAACTGGATGCAGGGGCGTTTTCACGATTACTGTCACTGGAAGAGTTCATGGTCTGGATAGATAACGTCATTATTGCGGTTATAGCTTTTTCGGCTCTGGTTAGCCTGATCCGTGGGTTTATTCGGGAAGCACTTTCTCTCGTGACCTGGGGATGCGCATTCTTTGTCGCCAGTCATTACTTCTCTTATCTGGCCGTCTGGTTCACAGGATTTGAAGACGAGCTGATTCGGAATGGAATCGCCATTGCAGTGTTGTTTGTCGCTACGCTAATTGTGGGCGCAATCGTTAACTATGTAATTGGTTCGCTGGTTGAGAAAACCGGCCTGTCGGGTACCGACAGAGTACTGGGCGTCTGTTTTGGGGCACTGCGTGGCGTACTGATTGTTGCTGCTATGCTGTTTTTCCTCGATACATTCACCGGCTTTTCCAAAAGCCTCGACTGGCAGCAGTCGAAGTTAATCCCTCAGTTCAGTTACATCATCGGGTGGTTTTTTGACTACCTGAAGAGCACGTCGAGTTTTTTGCCCCGGTAATCGCACCGGGGTTGCGGCTATGAGGAAATGTCAATATGTGCGGTATTGTCGGGATCGCCGGTTTTATGCCGGTCAACCAGTCGATTTATGACGCGTTAACGGTGCTTCAGCACCGTGGGCAGGATGCCGCAGGCATCGTTACCATTGATGCAATGAATTGCTTCCGCCTGCGTAAAGCAAACGGTCTGGTCAGCGATGTATTTGAAGCCCGCCACATGCAGCGTATGCAGGGGAATATGGGTATCGGCCACGTGCGCTACCCGACGGCAGGGAGCTCCAGCGCTTCTGAAGCCCAGCCCTTCTACGTGAACTCGCCTTACGGGATTACACTGGCCCATAACGGCAACCTGACCAACGCGCACGAACTGCGTAAAGAGCTGTTTGAAACCGGTCGCCGTCATGTTAACACCACATCGGATTCTGAAATCCTGCTGAACATCTTTGCGCAGGAAGTGGATCGTTTCCAGCAGGATCCGCTGGAAGCGGAAAACATCTTCTCCGCCGTTGCCGCTGTGCATCAGCGCGTGCGCGGTGCTTATGCCTGCGTGGCGATGATTATCGGCCACGGCCTGGTCGCCTTCCGCGATCCGAACGGCATTCGTCCACTGGTGATCGGTAAGCGTCCCCTGGTTGACGGCCGCACTGAATATATGGTGGCCTCTGAAAGCGTGGCGCTGGATACGCTGGGCTTTGAATTCCTGCGTGATGTTGCTCCGGGTGAAGCGGTATATGTGACTGAAAAAGGTCAGCTGTTTACCCGTCAGTGCGCTGAGAATCCCAGGGTTAACCCGTGCCTGTTCGAGTACGTCTACTTTGCGCGTCCTGACTCTTTCCTCGATAAAATTTCGGTGTACAGCGCACGCGTGCGTATGGGCACTAAGCTGGGCGAGAAGATTGCCCGCGAGTGGGAAGATCTGGACATCGACGTGGTGATCCCAATCCCTGAAACCTCCTGCGATATCGCACTGGAAATGGCGCGTATTCTTGATAAGCCATACCGTCAGGGCTTTGTGAAAAACCGCTACGTTGGCCGTACCTTTATCATGCCGGGTCAGCAGCTGCGCCGCAGCGCGGTTCGCCGTAAGCTGAATGCCAACCGTGCCGAGTTCCGCGGTAAGAACGTGCTGCTGGTGGATGATTCCATCGTGCGCGGGACGACGTCGGAACAGATTATTGAAATGGCTCGTGAAGCCGGTGCAAAAAAAGTGTACCTGGCGTCAGCAGCACCGGAAATTCGCTTCCCGAACGTTTACGGCATCGATATGCCCAGCGCGACCGAGCTGATTGCTCATGGCCGTGAAGTGGAAGAGATCCGCCAGCTGATCGGTGCGGATGCACTGATTTTCCAGGATCTCGACGATCTGATCGACGCGGTGAAAGAAGAGAATCCGGATATCGCCCAGTTCGAGTGTTCAGTGTTCAACGGTATTTACGTGACCAAAGATGTCGACCAGCAGTACCTTGAGTATCTGCAGTCGCTGCGCAACGACGATGCTAAAGCGATGGCGCGTCAGAACGAAGTGGAAAACCTGGAAATTCACAACGAAGGCTAAACGCATTGGTGAGTTAGCAGGTAAGATGGGTCGGAAGCAATTCCGGCCCGTTTTTTTTTAAGGATTTTGTATGAAAAGACTAATTGTCGGCATCTCCGGTGCCAGTGGTGTGATCTATGGCATCCGCACGCTGCAGGTTTTACAGCAGGTCAGCGGCGTGGAGACACATCTGATAATGAGTCAGGCCGCGCGGCAAACCCTGGCGCTGGAAAGCGGCTATACGCTACGTGAGGTGCAGGCGCTGGCGGACGTGGTGCATGATGCGCGCAACATTGCCGCCAACATTTCCTCGGGATCGTTCAAGACTGACGGTATGGTGATCCTGCCGTGCTCAATCAAAACCCTGTCCGGTATCGTTCACAGTTACAGCGACGGTCTGCTGACCCGTGCGGCGGATGTGGTGCTGAAAGAGCGCCGCCGGCTGGTGCTTTGCGTGCGGGAAACGCCGCTGCATCTGGGGCACCTGCGGTTGATGACCGCGGCGGCAGAGCTGGGGGCGATTATCATGCCACCGATGCCCGCGTTTTATCACCGTCCGGAGCAAATTATGCAGATTGTCGATCAGACGGTAAACCGGGTGCTCGACCAGTTTGACATCAGCCTCGACAACGATCTGTTTACGCGCTGGCAGGGTGCATAGCGGGCGGTGCATTGCACTGATATGGTTCAAATATTGGTGCTGAATCGCATTTCGTGCAGATGCTGCACCATTGTGAAACATAGTTGCCGCTAACTCCTTCCAAACCTGCTATATATTTCCCAGCAAACCGGGCACAGACACCGCCTTGCTTAACACGCTGAAAAAAGCCGAGATTGCCACAAAATGTGGCATGAAATCTGCAAAACAGACTGCGTGGACAAACATCACGAATCCTATAATAAGACGACTCGAGGGTAATCTATGAAAAAGCAGGTCCTGGCTCTTTCCCTGTTGCTGGCTGTCACCTCAGCAGGCAGCGCATTCGCTGCCGGTCCGAAAACGCTGCGCATCGGTACCGATCCGACTTATGCCCCGTTTGAAATGAAAAATGCGCAGGGACAGCTGATAGGCTTTGATATCGATCTGGCCACCGAAATCTGCAAGCGGATGGAAACCAAATGTACGTTCGTCGAAAGCGACTTTGATGCGCTGATCCCATCGCTCAAAGCGAAGAAAATTGACGCCATCATCTCCTCGCTGTCGATCACTGAAAAACGCCAGCAGGAGATTGCCTTCTCCGAAAAACTGTACGCGGCTGACTCCCGTCTGATCGCGCCGAAGGGCTCAAAAATCAAGCCAACGCTGGAAGCTCTGAAAGGCAAAAATATCGGCCTGCTGCAGGGCACGACCCAGGAAACCTACGCGAACGACTACTGGCGTCCAAAGGGCGTGACCGTCACGCCTTACGCTAACCAGGATCTGGTTTATCAGGATCTGACGGCGGGCCGTATCGATGCCGCATTCCAGGATGAAGTTGCCGCCAGCGAAGGCTTTCTCAAGCAGCCAGCCGGTAAGGATTATGCGTTTGCGGGTCCTTCAGTGAAAGATGAAAAAATCTTCGGCATTGGTACCGGTATGGGTATGCGTAAAGACGATACGGCGCTGAAAGCCGCCATCGACAAAGCCTTTGATGAAATACGCAAAGACGGTACCTACGATAAGTTGGCAAAAAAATATTTCGACTTTAATGTATACGGCGATTAAGTAGTCCCTGTCTGCCAGCCTCACTGTGCTTGCGGTGAGGCTGCATTTTGGACCCTAACGACAGGATAATATTTATGCTGTATGGCTATTCTGAAGTCATTTTTAAAGGCGCCCTCGTCACGCTTGAGCTGGCGCTCAGTTCGGTCGTCCTCGCCGTGGTGCTGGGATTGATTGGTGCCGGGGCAAAACTTTCCAACAACCGTCTGCTGGCAATGATCTTTGAAGGTTACACCACGCTGATTCGCGGCGTGCCTGACCTGGTTCTGATGCTGTTAATCTTCTACGGGTTGCAAATTGTTCTGAACCACCTGACCGATTTGATGGGCGTCGGCCAGTTTGATATTGACCCGATGGTGGCAGGGATCATTACTCTCGGCTTTATCTACGGTGCCTACTTTACTGAAACCTTCCGCGGTGCCTACATGGCGGTGCCGAAGGGGCAGATTGAAGCGGCAACCGCCTACGGTTTTACTTCTTCGCAAATATTCCGTCGGGTGCTGTTCCCCGGCATGATGCGCTTTGCGCTGCCGGGTATAGGCAACAACTGGCAGGTTATCCTGAAAGCCACGGCGCTGGTTTCCCTCCTTGGACTGGAAGATGTGGTCAAGGCAACGCAGCTGGCGGGTAAAACCACCTGGCAGCCGTTCTACTTCGCGATTGTCGCTGGCGTTATCTATCTGATTTTTACCACGCTGTCGAACGGCGTGCTGTGGTGGCTGGAGCGTCGTTACACCGTGGGTGTGAAAAGGGCTGATTTATGATTGAGATTGTTCAGGAATACTGGAAAGCCCTGTTATGGACGGATGGCTATCGTTTTACCGGCGTGGCAATGACCCTGTGGCTGCTGATTATTTCGGTGGTGCTGGGCGGCTGTATGGCGGTATTTTTGTCCATTGCCCGGGTGTCGCAGCATAAAGCGGTATGGTTCCCGGTGTGGTTGTTTACCTATGTGTTCCGCGGCACGCCGCTCTACGTGCAGCTGCTGGTGTTCTATTCCGGCATGTACACGCTGGAGATTGTAAAAGGCACTGAGATGCTGAACGCGTTTTTCCGCAGCGGGCTGAACTGTACGCTGCTGGCATTCACGCTGAACACCTGTGCGTATACCACGGAGATCTTTGCCGGGGCGATCCGCTCGGTGCCGCACGGTGAGATTGAAGCGGCGCGCGCCTATGGTTTCTCCACCTTCAAACTCTACCGCTGCATTATCATGCCTTCGGCACTGCGCAGCGCACTGCCTGCTTACAGTAATGAAGTGATCCTGATGCTGCACTCAACGGCGCTGGCGTTTACCGCCACCGTGCCTGACCTGCTGAAAGTGGCGCGCGATATTAACTCGGCAACCTACCAGCCGTTTATCGCCTTCGGACTGGCGGCGGTGCTGTATCTGATTATTTCCTATGTGCTGATTAGCCTGTTCCGCAAAGCGGAGAAACGTTGGCTGGCACACGTTAAACCTTCATCGTCACACTGAGTAAAACTATGGCTGAAAATAAATTAAGCGTTACCGAACTGCACAAACGCTATGGTGAACATGAGGTGCTGAAGGGTGTATCGCTACAGGCCAATGCCGGCGATGTCATCAGTATTATCGGCTCTTCCGGTTCGGGGAAAAGTACCTTCCTGCGCTGCATAAACTTCCTGGAGAAGCCCAGCGAAGGATCTATCTCGGTTAACAATCAAAATATTCATCTGGTGCGTGACAAAGACGGCCAGCTGAAAGTGTCTAATAAAGAGCAGCTGCGTACCCTGCGTACCCGACTGACCATGGTGTTCCAGCACTTCAACCTGTGGAGTCATATGACGGTGTTGGAAAACGTGATGGAAGCGCCGATTCAGGTGCTGGGTCTGGGGAAAAACGAAGCGCGCGAGCGGGCGATCCGCTATCTGGATAAGGTCGGCATTGATGAACGTGCGCGCGCCAAATACCCGGTGCATCTTTCCGGCGGCCAGCAGCAGCGCGTCTCCATAGCCCGTGCGCTGGCGATGGAGCCCGACGTGCTGTTGTTCGACGAACCGACCTCTGCGCTGGATCCTGAGCTGGTGGGCGAAGTGCTGCGCATTATGCAGAAGCTGGCCGAGGAAGGGAAAACCATGGTGGTAGTAACGCATGAGATGGAGTTTGCCCGTCATGTCTCCAGCCACGTGATTTTCCTGCATCAGGGAAAAATTGAAGAGGAAGGGCCGCCGGAGGCGTTGTTTAACAACCCGAAGAGCGCCCGCCTGCAGCAGTTTTTATCTGGCGCACTGAAGTAACGACCTGTCAGGGGAGGGCCGCTGAAGGCTTCCCCTGCTACAGCCGACATGACGCCGCGTTCTGACAGGTTTTCACCGGCCGGTCCGGCTCTGGTCTGCGAAGGCAGATCGCAGAGGGTCGGGCTGTCGCCATCTCGCGTCTCAGCCTTTTTTACCCACCACGTCTGCCAGCGCCTCGTTTAAATCATGCCAGCGAAAGTGAAATCCTGAAGCCTCCAGGCGCTGCGGCAGCACGTGCTGCCCGCCAAGTACCAGCACCGAAGATTCGCCCATCAGCAGCCGGATAGCGCTGGCCGGGGTGCGCACAAACGCCGGGCGGTGCATCGCTTCGCCCAGCGCGGCGGCGAACTGCTCGTTGCGTACCGCCCAGGGCGCGACCATATTAAACGGCCCGTGCAGCGTTGGATTCTCCAGCAGCCAGAGTATGCCGTTGAGCATGTCGTCGATGTGGATCCACGGCATAAACTGCTTGCCGTTGCCGAGGGGACCGCCGACGCCCATTTTAAACGGCAGCTTCATCTTCTCCAGCGCCCCGCCGCTGCGGCTCAGCACAACACCGGTTCGCAGCAGGCAAACGCGGGTGTGTTCGCCCGCGGCCCGCATGGCCAGCTTTTCCCAGGTATCGCACAGGCGGTGGGTGAATTCGTCGTGGCCGGGATCGTCCTCGGTCACCACCAGTTCGCCGGTGTTGCCATAAAAACCGGTGGCGGAGCCCGAGATCAGTACGGCGGGCGGCGCACTGCTGGCAGTGATCAACGCGGCCAGCCGTTCCGTTATCTGCCAGCGGCTGCGGCACAGTCGCTGTTTCTGCGTCTCGCTCCAGCGTTTTGCGGCAATCGGTTCACCGGCCAGATTAATGACCGCATCAATCCCGTTGAGATCGCGCTGCTTTTCCAGCCCCGACCACAGCCGGACCTTTTCGCCGAGCTTTTGCCGCGCGCCAGCCACGTCGCGGGTCACCACGCTAACCTCGTGGTCTGCCTGAAGCAGACGGGCAACGAGCGGTTGGCCAATCAGCCCGGTACCGCCGGTAAGCAGAATATGCATGCTGTTTATCCTTTTCAGTAAATCGCTGTGAGAGTCACTTTCAGCATAGGTGAAGATAGCCGCGTAACCCGGGATAATCCACACGATGACTGATAACCATGGATTTTTAGTACATCCTGGCCGGATAAATCTGACCGGAAATTGCGGCCATTCTGATTTATTATCCGCCGCACACGCGGTGTTTGCCTTTGGCAGAAAAACCAGCTAAACAGATGTTTCAATCCGTGAACGTCGAAGGACGCCTGATGAGTCACCCGAATATCATTCTGTGGTCAGATGCTAACTTTTTCAGTCCGTATGTGATGTCAGTTTATGTTGCGCTCAGTGAGAAAGGGCTTCCTTTTACGCTGAAACGCGTCGATCTTGCCGGTAGGGAGCATCATCAACAGGCTTACGGTGCGATATCGATGACTCAGCGCGTTCCTACGCTTCAGGTCGATGATTTCCTGCTCTCGGAATCGTCGGCTATCACTGAATATCTGGAAGACCGCTTCCCGGCGCCGGAATATGAGCGCCTTTATCCGCGCGACCGTCAGCACCGTGCCAGAACCCGTGAGCTGCAGGCCTGGCTGCGCAGCGATTTTATGCCCATCCGCCAGCAGCGTCCTACGGAGGTGCTGTTTGCCGGAGCACGCTTTGCGCCACTGGACCAGGCCGGAAAGGCGTCAGCCGGGAAGCTGATTGCTGCCGCCGAGCGGCTGCTGCCCGTCGGGCAGCAGAATCTTTTCGGGGAATGGACGATTGCCGACACCGATTTCGCCGTAATGCTGAACCGCCTGGTGCTGCACGATGATGCCGTCCCACAGCGAATTGCTGACTATGCGCACTTCCAGTGGCAGCGAGCGTCCGTACAGCTCTGGCTGGCGGAATCGGCCAAACTGGCCTGAGCCGGATGCGCACAAATTGGTGATTGCGTCACAGAGCGTTAATCATTAATTTAGGCGGATCGCGCTGCGCTGCGAAAAACAATGACCAAACGGCGCAAAGCGCCAGAACAAAAAGGGATACGGATGGTGGAGCAAGAGCCAGGTACTGAGTGGGTCGATATCGTTAACGAAGAGAACGAGGTGATCGCCCAATCCAGCCGAGCACAGATGCGGGCCCAGTGTCTACGACACCGGGCTACCTATATCGTGGTTCATGATGGCATGGGGAAAATTCTGGTACAGCGGCGTACCGAAATTAAAGATTTTATGCCGGGCAAGCTGGATGCCACGGCTGGCGGCGTGGTGCAGAGCGGTGAAGTGATGCTGGAATCTGCCCGCCGGGAGGCGGAAGAAGAGCTGGGCATCGCTGCCGTTCCGTTTGCCGAGCATGGCCTGTTTTATTACGAAGATGAGCACTGCCGCGTCTGGGGCGGTCTGTTCAGCTGCGTTTCCCACGGCCCGTTCGCCATGCAGGAAGAGGAAGTGGATGAGATTTTCTGGATGACCCCGGAAGAGATCACTTCCCGCTGTGATGAATTTACCGCCGATTCGCTGAAGGCGCTGTCGCTGTGGCTGAGCCGCAACAGCGAAACCGAGCGAAACGACGGGTAATCCTTTCCCGTCCCGTTAAGCGGGCCGCTCAGGCCCGTAATAATGAAGTCAGCAGCGCCAGCGCCCGCTGGAACTGGTTATCCGGAATGGTGAGTGGATAGAGGAAGCGGATAACGTTGCCATGTACCCCGCAGGTCAACAGGATCAATCCCTCGGCAAGCGCGCGCTGCTGGATATCGCGGGCAATCTCCGCTGAGGGTTTACCGCTGATGGGATCGTTGAACTCGGCCGCGACCATCGATCCCCGCGCGCGCACTTCCGCCAGCGCCGGGTTGCCGCTGGCATTCAGCGTTTCCACCAGCTCCGCACCGAGTTTCAGTGCGCGGGCACACAGCTGTTCTTCTTCAATCACTTTCAGCACCGCCAGCGACGCGGCGATGGCCAGCGGGTTACCGGCATAGGTGCCGCCCAGCCCGCCGGGCAGCGGCGCATCCATCAGTGCGGCTTGACCGGCCACCGCCGAAATGGGCAGACCGCCGCCGAGGCTTTTGGCCATGGTGATCAGATCCGGTTTGGCATCCGGATAGTATTCGCTGGCGAACAGCCTGCCGGTGCGGGCAAAGCCGGTTTGAATTTCATCGGCAATCATCACTATGCCGTGGCGATCGCAGAGGGCGCGCAGGGCACTGACAAATTCCGGTGGGGCGATATTGAAGCCACCTTCCCCCTGTATCGGTTCATAAATAATTGCCGCTACCTGCTGCGGGCTGATATCGCAGCGGAACAGGTTTTCCAGGCTTTCCAGCGCATCGTCAACGCTGAAGCCGTGCAGGGCGTTGGGATAGCGGGCGTGGAAAATCGAGCCGGGGAATGGGCCAAAGGTGGTTTTATACGGCGTGACCTTGCCGGTCAGGGTCAGGGTCATCAGCGTGCGGCCGTGGAAAGCGCCACTGAAAGCAATGACGCCGGGGCGTCCGGTGGCGGCGCGGGCAATTTTCACCGCATTTTCCACCGCTTCCGCTCCGCTGGAGAAGAAGGTGGTTTTGCACGGTCCGGCTACCGGAACGCGCTGGTTAAGCTGCTCGGCCAGTTCAATGTAGTTTTCATACGGAATGACCTGGAACGCGGTGTGAGTGAAGCAGCTAAGCTGCTCGCTGACCGCGGCCATCACTTTTGGATGGCGATGCCCGGTGTTCAGCACCGCGATCCCGGCGGTAAAGTCGATATATTCGCGCCCCTGGTGATCCCACAGCGTGGCGTTTTCAGCTTTGACGGCATAAAAGTCACACATCACCCCCACGCCGCGCGGTGTGGCGTTCAGGCGACGCTGCTGTATTTCACTGTTGCTCATGGTATTCCCCCTTTCTGGCGAATCGTGGTGGCTGCCACGCATTTCAGGCTTCCCTTGCTTTTTAACGTTTTTGGCGTTCTATAATCCAGAGCCAGTTTTTTTTATTACAAGGAACCAATTTTGCGAACACTGCTCGGTGACCTGCTTGCCTCCCGTCTGAGCCAGACCCCGCCGGGAATGCTGAACAAACGTCTGTATGATGTTTTGCAGTGTGCCATTCAGGACGGATCTATTGCTCCCGGCAGTCGGCTGCCCGGCAGCCGGGACCTGGCGAAAGACTTATCTGTCTCCCGCAATACCGTACTGTCGGCCTACGATCAGTTGCAGTCCGAAGGCTATCTGCAAACCCGCGCTGGCAGCGGCACCTTCGTCTGCGAAGTGCTTCCTGAGGGCGTGCCGCAGGTGACAGAGGAAGCGGCACCGGTCATCGGTCAGCAATCGCTTAACGTCGCTCGCTTGTCCACCCGCGGTTCTCGTCTGCTGATGCACAGCGGGGCGGGGCAGCACCAGTGGGGGGCGTTTATGCCCGGCGTGCCCGATGTCAGCCATATGCCGCATGATATCTGGCGAAAAATTCACCTTCGGCTTAGTCGCCGCATGCCGGTGGAGGCACTGAGCTACTCAAGCCACGGTGGCTGCCTGCAGCTGCAACAGGCGCTGGCGGAGTATCTATGGGTTATCCGCTCGGTCAACTGTACGCCGGAGCAGATTCTGATCACGGCGGGCACTCATCAGGCGCTGGACCTGCTGGCGAAAATGCTCTGCGATCCCGGCGATCGGGCGTGGATTGAGGAGCCGGGATACTGGGGGATCCGCAACGTTCTGGCGGTCAACGGCATTGAACTCCAGCCCGTGCCGGTGGATGAGGAAGGGCTGACCCTGAACGGTGCAGACGCTGACGTGCGGCCACCGCGATTGATCTGCGTCACGCCTTCGCACCAGTATCCGCTGGGTTCGGTGATGAGTCTGCGGCGGCGGCATCAGCTGCTGGCATTGGCCAGCAAGGCGGGAAGCTGGGTGATTGAGGACGATTACGACAGCGAGTTTCGTTTTACTGAATCGCCGATCCCGGCGTTACAGGGACTGGCCCCGGATGCGCCGGTGATCTATCTGGGTACTTTCAGCAAGACCCTTTATCCGGGGCTGCGGCTGAGCTATATGGTGGTGCCTGAGCCGCTGGCGGCACGAATGAAAGTGGCCCTGTCCGAACTCTACCGCGGTGGTAACGGTCTGGTGCAGCTGACGCTGGCAGCGTTTATCCGTGAGGGGCACTACGCTGCACATGTACGGAAAATGCGACAGCTGTACAGTCGACGCCGCGCCGAGCTGGTGCGGGTGATCCGCGAGAGTCTGGGGGAGGCGTTTATTGCCCGACAGAGTAATGCGGGCCTGCATCTGGTACTTTCGCTACCGGCGCACATTGACGATGTGGCGCTCAGCGCCGGGCTGGAGCAAAACGGCGTGCTGACCCGTCCGCTGTCGGCTTACTATCAGCTCGGCACCGTCAGACGCGGCCTGCTGCTGGGCTTTGCCTGCGTAGAAGAGCACGAGATGGCGGAGAAATTTGCCCCTGTTCTGGTCTGTCTCGCACGGCTTCTGACACCCCCGTCCTAACAGCTGTCGCGCAGGCACAGCGTGGGTGCCAGCGGTTTGGCCTCCCACGATCTATCCTCCAGCCTTGCCAGCAGCGCTTTTGCGGCGTGAGTACCGATCTGCTGATAGGGAATGGTAACAGTGGTCAGGGCGGGCTGGCAGACCTGGCTGACATCGCTGTTGCCGTAGCCGACAACGGCTAAATCTTCCGGGATCCTGATACGACGTCGCTGGCACTCGTACATTACGCCGCAGGCCAGCTCGTCGGAAACGCAGATCAGGGCATCGAGCTCTGGCCAGTTGAGGATAAACTCCGGCAGCTGCCGCGCTCCGGCAGAAAAGCTGGCGGGCGTGGCGGCGTTAATCACCCGATGAGGCGACATATGATGGCGCAGCATGGCCTTGTGCCAGCCGTGCAGATGTTGCTGAAACAGGCGCTGTTGCTGGCTGGCGCACAGCAGCCCGATATTCTGATAGCCGCGTCCGGCCAGCAGGCTGGTTAACTGAAACATCCCTTCAGCGTGATCAATACCGATATTCATATCCAGCGGATCGCTGCGAATGGAACCGGTCTCCATGACCGGTATGCGGGCAGAACTGAGCCACTGGCGCAGACCCGGACCATGTTCAACGCTGAGCAGGATCACCGCTGCCAGATTCCACGACAACAGGGTTTCCAGCAGCGCCTCCTCACTCTCCAGACGATGGTGCAACTCGGTCAGCATAATCTGATAGCCCGCCGGTTGCAGAACCTGCTGCAGTCCGGCAAACATCGTTGAACATCCCGCTTCGGCAAGGCTGGGAACCACCATGGCGACAGTGCGCGAGGAAGCAGAGGCGAGGGCGCTGGCGGCCAGATTGGGCAGGTAGCCCAGCTCGCTGACGGCGGCGTCAATTTTTTTCCTGAGTTTGTCGGAAACCTGGTCGGGAGTGCGTAAAGCCCGCGAGACGGTCATCGTTCCCACCCCGGCAAGATTGGCGACATCGGTCAGCGTTACCCGTCCCGTGCCGCGTCGTTTTCGATTCACTGACATGGCTGATTCCGTTTAATGGCGTCCATTTAACTGTCAATTTAACAGTATCTGCACAGAACATGTTAGGCGCCAGGCTGTGAGACAGGTAAAAAACCTGCTCACCGTCTGATTATTATGATAGCGCTATCACAAAATCGAAGAACAACCTTTGATAGCGCTATCTTTGTGAGAACAGTCACGGTTGCTCCGCTATCCGTTGATTACAGTTTGTACATTCAGCAGCAGGCGAACTACAGGAGGTGACGTGTTAAATCACTGGTTGCACGACGGCACGATTCAGCTGGTTGATGAAATATCTGACTGGCAGCAGGCACTGAATTATTGTGCCGCCCCGTTGCTGAAAGCAGGCATTATTAGCGATGACTATGTTTCAGCGATTATTCGCAGTCACCAAAAACTGGGCCCTTATTATGTGTTAGCGCCGGGTCTGGCTATGCCACATGCCCGTCCCGAAGAAGGTGCCTGCGAAATGGGGCTGTCCCTGCTTAAACTGCGTCGCGGCGTGAATTTTGGTGCAGCGGAATTCGATCCGGTGAACGTCATTGTTATGCTGGCGGCGAAGGACAGCCAGACGCATATTGCGATGCTATCCAGCCTCAGTGAATTATTTTCCAGTGACCAGGCGCTGAATGAAATTCGCTGTGCGACAACGCGGGAGGAAATTAAAAAAGTTATCGAACTGTTCTGAGGTTACTCAAAATATAACTGCGCTGTGCTTTTATCGGCAGGGTTCCGTTTGACTTTAAATAAGGTGACGTTATGAAAATCATGGCCGTGTGTGGTTCAGGTCTTGGCAGCAGTTTTATGGTTGAAATGAATATCAAAAAGGTCCTGAAAAAACTGAATATTGAAGCGGAGGTTGAACATTCTGACCTCTCATCGGCTACCCCCGGAGCAGCGGATCTGTTTGTGATGGCGAGGGATATTGCGGAGAGTGCCAACGTCCCTCCTGACAGGCTGGTGGTGCTGAAAAGTATTATTGATATGGCGGAGCTGGAAACTAAACTCAAGGAATATTTTTCTTCCCATTAATCCTTCGATGCGAGGCGGATATGATTATCCAGGAAACGCTGAAGTTTGTGGTAGATATATTAAAAGTTCCCTCTGTACTGGTGGGCCTGATCGCAATGATTGGGCTGCTCGCGCAAAAAAAGCCTTTTACCGACGTGGTGAAAGGGACGGTAAAAACAATATTAGGTTTTATCGTGCTGGGCGGTGGTGCCATGGTGCTGGTCAGTTCACTTAATCCGCTGGGAGGAATGTTTGAGCACGCATTTAATATTCAGGGAATTATTCCAAATAACGAAGCGATCGTATCAATTGCGCTGGAGAAATACGGGGCATCCACCGCCTTAATCATGGCGTTTGGCATGGTCGCCAATATCATCGTTGCGCGATTTACCCGTCTTAAATACATATTTCTTACCGGCCATCATACATTTTACATGGCCTGTATGATCGCAGTTATTCTCAGCGTGGCGGGTTTTGAAGGCGTCATGCTGGTATTTACCGGTGCACTGACGCTGGGGCTGATTATGGCGATTTTCCCGGCCATCGCCCAGCGCTATATGCGACAAATCACCGGCAATGATGATATCGGTTTCGGTCACTTCGGTACGATTGGCTATGTGATGGCTGGCTGGATCGGCAGTAAAACCGGTAGAACATCGCGTTCTACTGAAGAGATGAACCTCCCGAAAAATCTCAGCTTCCTGCGCGACAGCTCGATCTCTATCTCACTGACGATGATTGTCATCTATATGATTATGGCCTTCAGCGCGGGAAGTGAGTATGTCGAAACGCAGCTGAGCGGCGGCCAGAACTTCCTGGTGTATGCGATCATCCAGGCTATCACCTTCGCCGCCGGGGTGTTTATCATCCTGCAGGGCGTCAGGCTGATTCTGGCGGAAATCGTCCCCGCCTTTACTGGTTTTTCTGAAAAACTGGTCCCCAATGCGCGGCCCGCGCTCGACTGCCCGGTGGTCTATCCTTATGCGCCTAACGCGGTGCTGGTTGGCTTTCTGTTCAGTTTCCTGGGCGGGCTGGTAGGGCTGTTCCTGCTGGGCCAGCTTAAGCTGGTGCTGATCCTGCCTGGCGTGGTGCCGCACTTCTTTACCGGGGCCACCGCAGGCGTCTTCGGAAATGCCACCGGCGGTCGTCGCGGCGCGATGTGTGGAGCGTTTGCAAACGGCCTGCTGATCACGTTTTTGCCGGTGCTGCTGCTGCCGGTCCTCGGCGCGCTGGGCTTCGCCAATACCACCTTCTCAGATGCTGATTTCGGCGTGGTGGGCATCATACTGGGCAACCTGGCGCAGTATCTGTCTAAAGAGATGATTACCGCAGTGATTGTCGGCATTTTCGCGCTGCTGGTACTGCATAACCTGCTGCGCAAGCCCGGACCGGTGAACGATAGCAGTAACAAAGACAAGGAGGTAGAACCATGAACAACCGAGAATTGACGCAGTTTGCCAGAGATATCCGCGTGGAAACTCTGAAAGCGCTGACCCATCTTGGTTTTGGCCATTATGGCGGCAGTATGTCGGTGGTTGAAACCCTGGCCGTGCTCTACGGCGATGTGATGCGCATCGATCCGGAC
>CAJYIY010000063.1 GCA_913775305.1 uncultured Erwinia sp.
GCCGCTGGAAAGCGCTGTCCGATGCGTTGTCCATTCCTCTCGACCAGCTGGCAACCCGCGTGAATGCCAACCCTAACGGGCGTTTTGTTTATCTGGCGCGTCAGGTTAATCCGGCAATTGGCGATTACATCAAAAAACTTAAGCTACCGGGTATTCATCTGCGCGAAGAGTCTCGTCGTTACTACCCGGCAGGGCAGGTGACTTCGCATCTGATTGGCTTTACCAACATCGATGGCCAGGGCATTGAGGGCGTTGAAAAGAGCTTTGATAAATGGCTGACCGGCCAGCCCGGTGAGCGGACGGTGCGCAAAGATCGTAATGGACGAGTGATTGAAGATATCTCTTCCGTAGACAGTCAGGCGGCACATAACCTGGCGCTGAGTATTGATGAACGTCTGCAGGCGCTGGTATATCGTGAGCTGAACAACGCCGTGGCGTTTAACAAAGCCGAATCCGGTACTGCGGTCCTGGTTGATGTGAACACCGGTGAAGTGCTGGCGATGGCAAACAGCCCGGCGTACAACCCGAATAATCTCTCCGGAACCACCAAAGAGGTGATGCGTAACCGTGCGATCACCGACATCTTTGAACCGGGTTCCACCGTGAAGCCAATGGTGGTAATGACCGCCCTGCAGCGCGGGGTGGTGCGCGAAAACAGCGTGTTGAACACCGTGCCTTATCGAATTAACGGTCACGAAATTAAAGACGTGGCGCGTTACAACGAACTCACCCTGACCGGGGTGCTCCAGAAGTCGTCTAACGTCGGGGTGTCTCGCCTCGCGTTGGCGATGCCATCCAATGCGCTGGTAGAGACTTACGCGCGCTTTGGTTTTGGCAAAGCGACCAATTTGGGGTTGGTCGGAGAAAGCAGTGGCTTATATCCTCAAAAACAACGGTGGTCTGACATAGAGAGGGCCACCTTCTCTTACGGCTATGGGCTGATGGTAACACCGTTACAGTTAGCGCGAGTCTATGCAACGATTGGCAGCTACGGCGTGTATCGCCCGTTGTCGATCACGAAAGTTGATCCCCCGGTCGCGGGGCAACGCGTCTTCCCTGAAGCTGTTGTTCGCACCGTAGTCCATATGATGGAGAGCGTGGCTCTGCCGGGCGGCGGGGGCGTGAAAGCGGCAGTTAAGGGCTATCGTATTGCGATTAAAACCGGTACGGCAAAAAAGGTCGGGCCGGATGGCAAATACGTGAATAAATACATTGCTTACACCGCCGGTGTTGCACCGGCAAGCAACCCTCGCTTCGCACTGGTCGTGGTGATTAACGATCCGCAGGCCGGCAAATATTACGGTGGTGCGGTTTCCGCACCGGTATTTGGCGCAATTATGGGTGGCGTACTGCGCACCATGAACGTTGAACCGGATGCGCTGCCGACCAGTGACAAAAGTGAGATGGTAACTAATAAGAGTGAGGGATCGCGTGACCGATCGTAATCTGCGCGACTTACTGGCGCCCTGGGTGGCTGGTTTGCCTGCGCGTGCGCTGAATGAAATGACACTGGATAGCCGCGTAGCGGCTTCCGGCGATCTCTTTGTCGCGATTAAGGGCCATACGGCAGATGGCCGCCGTTTTATTCCTCAGGCGATAGCCCAGGGCGTAGCGGCGGTGATCGCTGACGCCAAAGGCGAAGCGGAAGACGGCAGCGTGGTGGAAATGCACGGCGTGCCGGTTATTTACCTGTCACAGCTTCCGGAGCGGCTGTCTGCGCTGGCCGGACGTTTCTATCAGCAGCCTGGTGAAAAACTAAAGCTGATTGGTGTGACCGGAACCAACGGCAAAACCACCACAACTCAGCTGCTGGCACAGTGGGCACAGCTGCTGGGTGAGACCGGCGCGGTAATGGGAACCGTGGGTAACGGCCTGTATGGCCAGCTTGCCGCTGCGGAAAATACCACCGGCTCAGCGGTTGACGTCCAGCATCAGCTGGCATCGCTGCTTGAGAAAGGCGCCACGCTCGCGGCGATGGAAATCTCTTCCCACGGCCTGGTGCAGCACCGTGTTGCCGCGCTGCCGTTTGCCGCTGCGGCATTTACCAATCTCAGCCGCGACCATCTTGACTATCACGGTGACATGGTGCATTACGAAGCAGCAAAATGGCTGCTTTTCTCCGAGCACCAGGTGGGGCAGGCCATCATCAATGTTGATGATGAAGTCGGTCGCCGCTGGTTGCAGCAGCTACCCGACGCTATTGCTGTGACGATGGAAAACAATGTGCAGCCGGACTGCCATGGGCGCTGGCTGAAAGCGACCGACGTGCAATATCACGATGGCGGTGCGCGCGTGAAGTTTTCGTCCAGCTGGGGCCACGGTGAATTTGAAAGCCGCCTGATGGGCGCCTTCAACGTCAGCAACCTGCTGGTGGCGCTGGCGACGCTGCTGTCACTTGATTATCCTCTGACTGCTCTCACCCAAACCGCCAACCAGCTGCTGCCGGTAACCGGCCGTATGGAAGTGTTTTCTGCACCGGGTAAAGCAACCGTGGTAGTGGATTACGCGCACACGCCAGATGCGCTGGAAAAAGCGCTGGCGGCGGCCCGTCTGCACTGTAAAGGGCAGCTATGGTGCGTGTTCGGCTGCGGTGGCGACCGTGACAAAGGCAAGCGTCCGCTGATGGGAGCTATCGCCGAACAGTTTGCTGATCTGGTGGTGATCACCGATGACAACCCACGCAGTGAAGATCCGGCGGCGATTGTGGCCGATGTGCTCAGCGGCCTGCTGGATCCCGGCCGCGCCCGCGTCGTTTCCGGTCGTGCGCAAGCGGTCACTAACACTGTAATGCAGGCACAGGAAGGAGACATCGTGCTGGTAGCGGGAAAAGGCCATGAAGATTATCAAATCATCGGCCAGCAGCGTTTTGATTATTCCGATCGGTTAACCGTCGCACGGCTGTTGGGGGTGGTGGCATGATCGCCTTTACCCTGGAGCAGCTGGCTGAAATTACCGGAGGAACGCTGTGCGGTCGCAGCCTCACCATTGATGCCGTCACGACAGACACCCGGAAAGTGACCGCGGGGTGCCTCTTTATTGCCCTGAAGGGGGAGCGTTTCGACGCTCATGACTTCGCGCAGGAGGCGGTTAATGCCGGTTCTTCAGCACTGTTGGTGAGTAAGCGCTTACCAGTAGAGGTCCCTCAGGTGGTGGTTGAAGATACGCGCCTCGCGCTTGGCCGCATTGCCGGTTGGGTACGTCAGCACTCTTCTGCCCGCGTTGTCGCGCTGACCGGATCTTCCGGAAAAACGTCAGTAAAAGAGATGACCGCCGCGATCCTGCGTGAATGCGGTGAAACGCTTTACACCGCTGGCAATCTGAATAACGACATCGGCGTACCGCTGACGCTTCTGCGTCTGACAGCAGAACACCAGTATGCAGTCATTGAGCTGGGTGCAAATCATCAGGGCGAGATTGCCTACACCACGGAACTCACCCGTCCTGAAGCGGCGCTGGTCAATAATCTGGCAGCGGCGCATCTGGAAGGTTTTGGTTCTCTTGCCGGCGTGGCAAAAGCCAAAGGCGAAATCTTCAACGGTCTGCCGCTGAACGGCGTGGCCATCCTGAACGCCGACAGCAATGACTGGCCGCACTGGCAGTCGTCGCTTCACGGTAAAACCGTCTGGCGATTTTCGCCGGAACAGCAGGCCGACAGCGACTTTTATGCGAGCAACATCCGCTTCAGCACTCGCGGAACGCTCTTCGTACTGCATACGCCGAAGGGTGAAATTGACATAACCCTGCCGCTGCCGGGACGCCACAACATCGCCAACGCGCTGGCCGCCGCTGCGCTCGTACTGGCGGTGGATGCACCGCTGAGCGCCATTCGTCAGGGACTGAGTTCGCTGCAGGCCGTTCCTGGCCGTCTGTTCCCGATTTTACTGGATACCGATCGACTGCTGCTGGACGACAGCTACAACGCTAACGTTGGATCAATGACCGCAGCGGCGCAGGTACTGGCAGAGATGCCCGGTTATCGCGTCATGATCGTCGGCGATATGGGTGAACTGGGGGCGGAGGCCGCCGAATGCCATCGTCAGGTCGGTGAAGCGATTCGTCTGGCCGGGATCGATAAAGTGTTAAGTACAGGCAACCTCAGCCGTGGCATCAGCGATGCCAGCGGCGTGGGTGAGCATTTCAGTGATAAGGCATTACTCAGCGCGCGCGCGCTGGCGCTGCTTTCTGAACATCAAAAGATTACCGTTTTAGTTAAAGGGTCGCGTAGCTCTGCAATGGAGCAGATTGTACGCACCCTACAGGAGAAAGGCGCATGTTAGTCTGGCTGGCCGAGCATTTGGTCTCTTTATATTCTGGCTTTAACGTCTTTTCCTATCTGACGTTTCGCGCCATTGTCAGCCTGCTGACCGCACTGTTTATCTCGCTGTGGATGGGCCCCCGGATGATCGCCCGTCTGCAGGAAATGTCATTTGGTCAGGTGGTGCGCAACGATGGTCCTGAGTCGCACTTCAGCAAGCGCGGCACGCCGACCATGGGTGGAATTATGATCCTGACGTCGATCACCATTTCCGTGCTGCTGTGGGCCTATCCGTCTAACCCTTATGTCTGGTGCGTGCTGTTTGTGCTGGTGGGGTATGGCATTGTGGGCTTCGTGGATGATTACCGCAAGGTGGTGCGTAAAGATACCAAGGGCCTTATCGCTCGCTGGAAATACTTCTGGCAGTCGGTGATTGCGCTGGCTGTGGCTTTCGCCATGTATGCAATTGGTAAAGATACCCCCGCGACTCAACTGGTGGTGCCGTTCTTTAAAGACGTGATGCCGCAGCTTGGCCTGCTTTATCTGCTGCTGACCTATTTCGTTATCGTTGGCACCAGTAATGCCGTCAATCTGACCGATGGCCTGGACGGCCTGGCGATTATGCCAACGGTATTTGTTGCCGCAGGGTTTGCGCTGGTTGCCTGGGCGACCGGTAACGTGAAGTTTGCTGAATATCTGCATATTCCTTATCTGCGCCATGCTGGTGAACTGGTCATTGTCTGTACCGCTATTGTAGGGGCCGGGCTGGGCTTCCTGTGGTTTAACACCTATCCGGCACAGGTCTTTATGGGGGATGTTGGCTCTCTGGCTCTTGGCGGCGCGCTCGGGACTATTGCTGTTCTGCTGCGCCAGGAGTTCCTGCTGGTGATTATGGGCGGCGTATTCGTGGTCGAAACCCTGTCTGTTATTCTGCAGGTTGGTTCATTTAAATTACGCGGCCAGCGTATTTTCCGCATGGCGCCGATTCACCACCACTATGAACTGAAGGGCTGGCCTGAACCGCGTGTGATTGTGCGCTTCTGGATTATTTCACTGATGCTGGTGCTGATTGGCCTGGCAACGCTGAAGGTACGTTAATCATGGCTGACTATCAGGGTAAAAAAGTCGTCATCATCGGGCTGGGCCTGACCGGTCTTTCCTGTGTTGATTTCTTTTTAGCGCGCGGCGTAACTCCGCGCGTGATGGATACCCGTGTCGTTCCGCCAGGGCTGGAAAAACTCCCGGCAGCAGTAGAACGTTGGCTGGGATCGCTGAACGACAGCTGGCTTCTGGACGCTGACCTGATAGTCGCCAGCCCGGGTATGGCACTGGCGCACCCTTCACTGATGGCTGCGGCGGAAGCGGGCGTCGAAATCGTCGGTGATATCGAACTGTTCTGCCGTGAAGCCCAGGCACCCATTGTCGCCATTACCGGTTCTAACGGTAAAAGCACCGTCACCACGCTGGTGGGTGAAATGGCGCAGGCCGCTGGCTGGCAGGTGGGGGTTGGCGGCAATATCGGCCTTCCGGCGCTGATGCTGCTGGAGAAACCGGCGCAGCTGTACGTACTGGAGCTTTCCAGCTTTCAGCTGGAAACAACGTGCAGCCTGCACGCGGCGGCGGCCACCATCCTCAACGTGACTGAAGATCATATGGACCGTTATCCGCTGGGTATGCAGCAGTATCGTGCGGCTAAGTTACGGATTTATGAAAATGCGGCGGTTTGCGTGGTCAACGCGGATGATGCCATGACCATGCCGGTTCGCGGCGCTGATGCACGCTGCGTCAGCTTTGGCGTTGACGTTGGAGACTATCATCTGAATCGTCAGCAGGGCAGTATCTGGCTCCGCGTGAAGGGTGAGAAGGTACTGAATACCGCTGAAATGAACCTGACGGGCCAGCATAACTATACTAATGCGCTGGCCGCGCTGGCGCTGGCGGATGCGGTTGGCCTGCCGCGGGCGACCAGCCTGAAAGCCCTGACTACCTTTACCGGCCTGGCACATCGCTTTCAGCTGGTGCGGGAAAATAACGGCGTGCGCTGGATTAACGATTCCAAAGCCACCAACGTCGGTAGTACCGAGGCGGCACTGAATGGTTTGCAGGTTGCCGGTACGCTGTGGCTGTTGCTGGGGGGGGACGGTAAATCAGCCGATTTCAGTTCGCTGACCCGCTTTCTCCAGGGCGATAACATTCGCGTTTACTGCTTTGGCCGCGATGGCGCAGAGCTGGCGGCGCTGCGGCCAGAGATCTCCGTGCAGACCGAGACAATGGCGGAAGCGATGGCGCAGATTTCCGGTCAGGTTAAATCGGGCGATATGGTGCTGCTGTCTCCCGCTTGTGCCAGCCTTGACCAGTTTAAAAACTTTGAACAGCGCGGCGACCTGTTTGCCCAACTGGCACAGGAGATGGGCTGATGCGCTTACCTGGTCTTAGCCTTGCCGGTGGTATTTCCGAGCGCCTGAAGGGCTGGGTGATGGGATCGCGGGAAAGCGATACCAATTCGATGGTGTTGTATGACCGGGTGTTGCTGTGGCTGACCTTCGGCCTGGCGATAATCGGTTTTGTCATGGTGACTTCAGCATCAATGCCGGTGGGACAGCGTCTTTCAGACGATCCGTTCTATTTCGCCAAGCGTGATGCGTTCTATATTGCACTGGCATTGGGTATGTCGCTGATCACGCTGCGGGTGCCTATGGCCTTCTGGCAGCGCTACAGCAACATCATGCTGATGGTGACGATTGTGATGCTGCTGGTGGTACTGGTGGTGGGCAGCTCGGTTAACGGTGCCTCGCGCTGGATTGCCCTTGGGCCGCTGCGTATTCAGCCAGCGGAGCTGTCAAAGCTGTCACTGTTTTGCTATCTGGCCAGCTATCTGGTGCGTAAGGTTGAAGAGGTTCGCCATAATTTCTGGGGCTTCTGTAAACCGATGGGCGTGATGGTGGTGCTGGCAGTCCTGCTGCTGGCGCAGCCGGACCTCGGAACCGTAGTGGTGCTGTTTGTGACCACGCTGGCGATGCTGTTTCTTGCCGGGGCAAAACTCTGGCAGTTCCTGGCGATCATCGGTTCTGGCATTTTTGCCGTTTGCCTGCTGATTATCGCTGAACCCTATCGTATGCGGCGAGTGACATCGTTCTGGAACCCGTGGGAAGATCCCTTCGGTAGCGGTTACCAGTTAACCCAGTCGCTGATGGCATTTGGTCGCGGCGAATTCTGGGGCCAGGGCCTTGGGAACTCGGTGCAAAAACTGGAATATTTACCCGAAGCACACACCGATTTTATCTTCTCGATTATTGGTGAAGAACTGGGTTATATCGGTGTGGTTTTCGCATTGTTAATGGTATTCTTCGTCGCTTTTCGCGCGATGTCCATCGGGCGAAAAGCGTTGGAGATCGATCAGCGATTTTCCGGCTTCCTGGCGTGCTCAATCGGCGTCTGGTTCAGCTTCCAGGCACTGGTTAACGTTGGTGCTGCAGCGGGAATGTTGCCGACCAAAGGTCTGACGCTGCCGCTGATCAGTTACGGCGGGTCGAGTTTGATTATTATGTCGACCGCTATCGTACTGTTGTTACGTATTGATTATGAAACGCGTCTGGCAAAAGCCCAGGCGTTTACGCGAGGTTAGTCGATGAGTGGAAAGCGACTGATGGTGATGGCCGGTGGAACCGGGGGGCACGTTTTCCCCGGACTGGCGGTAGCGCACCATCTGATGGCACAGGGCTGGCAGGTACGCTGGCTGGGAACCGCTGACCGGATGGAAGCGGACCTGGTGCCAAAACACGGAATCGACATTGAATTTATTCGCATTAGCGGGCTGCGAGGAAAAGGCATCAAGGCGCAGCTGGCTGCGCCGCTGCGCATCTTCAATGCCTGGCGCCAGGCTCGGGCGATTATGAAGCGTTGGAAGCCGGATGTGGTGCTGGGGATGGGGGGATATGTTTCCGGTCCCGGGGGCCTGGCGGCGTGGAGCTGCGGGATCCCCGTGGTGCTGCATGAACAGAATGGCATTGCCGGTCTGACAAACAAGTGGCTGGCTAAAATTGCCAAAAAAGTCATGCAGGCGTTCCCCGGGGCGTTTCCTGACGCTGAAGTTGTGGGCAACCCGGTGCGCACCGATGTGCTGGCGCTGCCTTTACCGGCTGAACGTCTGAGCGGACGGCAGGGCCCGATTCGCGTGCTGGTCATTGGCGGTAGCCAGGGCGCGCGCGTTCTGAACCAGACGTTGCCTGAGGTGGCCGCCATTCTCGGCGATCGCATTACGCTGTGGCATCAGGTGGGGAAGGGCGCGCTGGACAGCGTTAATCAGGCTTACGCGAAAGTGGGACAGACCCGGCATAACGTCGCAGAGTTTATCGATGACATGGCGGCAGCCTATGCCTGGGCGGACGTGGTGGTGTGTCGTTCCGGTGCGTTAACCGTCAGCGAAGTCGCTGCGGCGGGACTACCGGCGATTTTTGTCCCGTTCCAGCATAAAGATCGTCAGCAGTACTGGAATGCACTGCCGCTGGAACAGGCCGGCGCCGCGAAAATTTATGAGCAGCCGCAGTTTACCGCTGAAACGGTTGCTTCAACGCTGGCAGGCTGGGATCGTGCAACGCTGCTGCAAATGGCCGAAAAGGCCCGCGCCGTTGCTATCCCGGATGCAACAGAGCGCGTCGCTGCAGAAGTCAGCAAAGCGGCGCGGTAAACACTATTTGCTGAAGCGGGAGTACCCGCTTCAAAGAAACACAGGTGTGGCAAAGAAGAGATGAATACACAACAACTGGCAAAACTGCGATCTATCGTGCCCGAGATGCGACGCGTCCGGCACATCCACTTTGTTGGCATCGGTGGTGCCGGCATGGGCGGTATTGCTGAAGTGTTGGCGAATGAAGGTTATGAAATCAGCGGCTCTGACCTGGCACCTAATGCGGTGACCCAACATCTGAGCGCGCTGGGCGCAACCATTTATTTTAACCACCGCCCGGAAAACGTCAGCGACGCCAGCGTAGTAGTGGTGTCTACAGCGGTGGCGCAGGATAACCCGGAAGTCGTGGCGGCACGTGAAGCGCGTATTCCGGTGATCCGCCGTGCAGAGATGCTGGCCGAGCTGATGCGTTTCCGCCACGGTATTGCCGTTGCCGGAACGCACGGTAAAACCACCACCACGGCGATGGTTTCCAGCATTTATGCCGAAGGTGGGCTGGATCCGACTTTTGTTAACGGCGGGCTGGTTAAGGCCGCGGGCACGCATGCCCGGTTGGGCAGCAGTCGCTACCTGATTGCGGAAGCAGATGAGAGTGATGCGTCATTCCTTCACCTGCAGCCGATGGTGGCGATTGTCACCAACATTGAAGCCGACCATATGGACACTTACCATGGCGACTTTGAGAACCTGAAGCAGACGTTTATCAACTTCCTGCACAACCTGCCCTTTTACGGGCGTGCGGTGCTGTGCATCGATGATGCGGTGATCCGCGATCTGCTGCCACGCGTCGGGCGTCAGATCACCACCTATGGTTTCAGCGATGATGCCGATGTGCGAATTGAGAATTACGAACAGCGCGGCGCGCAGGGTCTCTTTACCCTGGTTCGTCAGGATAAGCCGTTAATGCACGTGACGCTTAACGCGCCGGGGCACCATAACGCGCTGAACGCCGCCGCTGCAGTGGCAGTTGCTACCGAAGAAGGCATTGAGGATAAAGATATCCTCAGCGCGCTGGAGAGCTTCCAGGGAACCGGGCGTCGCTTTGATTTCCTCGGTGAATACCCGCTGGCCGAAGCGAACGGTCAGGCCGGTACAGCCATGCTGGTTGATGACTATGGTCACCATCCAACCGAAGTCGATGTGACGATTAAAGCTGCACGGGCGGGCTGGCCGGACAAAAACCTGGTGATGATTTTCCAGCCGCATCGTTATACGCGGACTCGCGATCTGTATGACGATTTTGCTAACGTGCTGTCGCAGGTTGATGTGCTGCTGATGCTGGACGTCTATTCTGCGGGTGAAACGGCCATTCCCGGGGCTGACAGCCGTTCACTGTGCCGCACCATTCGTGGCCGTGGCAAGGTCGATCCGATTCTTGTTTCCGATCATGATGCCGTACTGGAAACCCTGCTGCCGAAGCTTTCCGGCAATGATTTGATCCTGGTACAGGGCGCAGGAAACGTCGGGCGTATTGCCCGCAAACTGGCTGAGCTGAAGTTACAACCGCAGACGAAAGAAGAGGAATATCATGGCTGATAAAGTAGCGGTACTGCTGGGTGGAACGTCCGCAGAGCGTGATGTATCCCTGTTATCAGGCGCCGCCGTAGTGGCCGGATTAACTGAAGCGGGCGTGGACGCATATCCGGTTGATATTCGTGATGTTCCTGTTATGAGCCTGAAAGAACAGGGCTTTACCAAAGTGTTTATAGCTCTGCATGGCCGCGGCGGTGAAGACGGCACGCTGCAGGGAGTGCTTGAGTATCTGGACATGCCGTACACCGGCAGTGGCGTCATGGCATCGGCTATTACGATGGATAAGCTGCGCAGCAAGTTCCTCTGGCAGGGCTGTGGATTGCCGGTTTCTCCTTTTGTGGCGTTGACCCGCAAGCAGATGGATGCGGGTATTGACGGTGATGTGGCCGACAGCATCGCCGCATTGGGTATGCCACTGTTTGTTAAGCCAAGTCGCGAAGGCTCAAGCGTGGGCATTTCTCGCGTGAATCATGCTTCTCAACTGCATGCGGCGCTGGTGGAAGCTTTCCGCCACGATGACGAAGTGCTGGTGGAAGCCTTTCTGAGCGGCCCGGAGTACACCGTTGCGGTGATTGGCGACCAGATTATGCCGTCAATCCGTATTCAGGCTGCCAGCGAATTTTATGATTATCAGGCGAAGTACATTTCTGATGAGACGCAATATTTCTGCCCGTCAGGATTAAACGACGAGCAGGAAGCCGAATTAAGCCAGTTAGTGATCGCCGCATGGCGCGCACTGGGATGCAGCGGCTGGGGCCGAGTAGACGTGATGATGGGTGGGGACGGGCGTTTTTATCTGCTTGAGGTCAATACCTCGCCGGGTATGACCAGCCACAGTCTGGTGCCGATGGCGGCAAAACAGGCTGGTCTGAGCTTCTCACAGCTGGTAGTACGCATTCTGGAACTGGCCGACTGATATGTCTCAGGCGGCGTTAAATGTCCGAAACCGCGACGCGAAGCAGGATAAAGCGCGAACCGGGCGCAGCAATGGATCCCGCCTGGCTGGGATCCTGTTTTTGCTGATGGTCATCGGCACGATGCTGGCGGGCGGTTTTATGGTGTTGAAGTGGATGAACGATGCATCAAGACTGCCGTTGTCGAAACTGGTGGTGACCGGGCAAACCCACTACACCCGCAACGATGATATCCGTCAGGCGATTTTATCGCTGGGTGAGCCCGGCACCTTTATGTCGCAGGATGTGGATATTATCCAGCAGCAGATCGAACGTCTGCCGTGGATCCAGCAGGTAAGCGTACGCAAGCAGTGGCCGGACGAATTAAAGATTCATCTGGTTGAGTATGTGCCGTTTGCACGCTGGAATGATGTGCACATGGTTGACGCTGAGGGGAAATCGTTCAGCGTGCCGGCCAGCCATCAGGACAAAGAGGTTTTACCGCTGCTGTATGGCCCGGAAGGAAGCGAAACGGAAGTGTTGACCGGCTATCGCCAGATGCGAGACGTCCTGGCGGCGAGCAAGTTTAAGTTAAAGGCTGCTTCAATGACCGCGCGTCGTTCATGGCAGCTGGTGTTAGACGATGATACCCGTCTGGAGCTGGGGCGTAATGAGGATATGAAGCGGCTAAAACGCTTTATCGATCTCTACCCAACTCTGCAACAGCAGGGCCAGGCGGAAAATAAGCGCATCAGCTACGTGGACCTGCGTTATGACTCTGGCGCGGCAGTAGGATGGACACCCGAACTCATTACTAGCGCTGAAAGTCATCAGCAACAGAATCAGGTACAGGCTAAACAACAATGATCAAGTCGACGGACAGAAAACTGGTAGTTGGACTCGAGATAGGCACCGCGAAGGTCGCCGCCCTGGTAGGAGAAGTCCTGCCCGATGGCATGGTCAATATTATCGGGGTGGGTAGCTGCCCGTCTCGCGGAATGGATAAAGGCGGCGTTAACGACCTTGAATCGGTAGTGAAATGCGTTCAGCGCGCTATCGATCAGGCAGAGCTGATGGCGGATTGTCAGATTTCTTCGGTTTATCTGGCGCTGTCGGGCAAACATATTAGCTGCCAGAACGAAATAGGGATGGTTCCTATTTCAGAAGAGGAAGTAACCCAGGAAGATGTGGAAAACGTGGTTCATACGGCGAAATCCGTTCGAGTTCGTGATGAACACCGCATCCTCCATGTTATTCCGCAAGAATATGCGATCGATTATCAGGAAGGGATCAAAAATCCGGTAGGATTATCCGGCGTGCGCATGCAGGCGAAAGTGCATCTGATCACCTGCCACAACGATATGGCGAAGAACATCGTTAAAGCGGTTGAGCGCTGTGGCCTGAAAGTTGACCAGCTGATTTTTGCCGGGCTGGCCTCAAGTTTTGCCGTGTTAACCGAAGACGAGCGTGAACTGGGCGTTTGCGTCGTTGATGTCGGTGGTGGCACGATGGATATCGCGGTTTACACCGGCGGCGCACTGCGTCATACCAAAGTGATTCCCTATGCGGGTAACGTGGTAACCAGCGATATCGCTTATGCTTTCGGTACGCCGCCAACGGATGCCGAGGCGATTAAAGTTCGTCACGGGTGTGCGCTTGGCTCTATCGTTGGCAAAGATGAAAATGTTGAAGTGCCAAGCGTTGGTGGCCGACCACCGCGCAGCCTGCAGCGTCAAACGCTGGCTGAAGTGATTGAGCCGCGTTACACCGAGCTGCTGAATCTGGTCAATGACGAGATTTTGCAGCTGCAGGAACAGCTTCGCCAGCAGGGCGTTAAACATCACCTCGCGGCCGGTATCGTTCTGACCGGCGGCGCGGCGCAGATTGAAGGATTGGCGGCTTGTGCCCAGCGTGTGTTCCACACGCAGGTCCGTATCGGACAGCCGCTTAACATCACAGGACTAACGGATTACGCGCAGGAGCCGTACTACTCAACGGCGGTAGGCTTACTGCATTATGGAAAAGAATCTCACCTCAGCGGTGAAGCAGATGTAGAAAAAAGAGCCTCAGTGGGTAACTGGTTCAAGAGAATCAACAGCTGGCTGAGAAAAGAGTTTTGATTTTTACCACAGAGATCATGATAGTCTTAACAGTATTTAGTGATCTCCAGGCGAACAGGCACATAAACGGAGAGAAATTATGTTTGAACCTATGGAATTAACCAATGACGCGGTGATTAAAGTCATCGGCGTCGGCGGCGGCGGTGGAAATGCCGTAGAGCATATGGTGCGTGAACGTATCGAAGGCGTTGAGTTCTTCGCGGTAAATACTGATGCTCAGGCCCTGCGCAAGACTGCCGTAGGCCAGACAATCCAGATCGGTAACGGAATTACCAAAGGTCTTGGCGCGGGTGCAAACCCGGAGGTCGGCCGTAACTCTGCCGAAGAAGATCGTGAAGCACTGCGTCAGGCGCTGGATGGTGCCGACATGGTGTTTATCGCTGCCGGTATGGGCGGCGGTACCGGAACAGGTGCTGCCCCTGTTGTGGCCGAAGTGGCGAAAGAACTGGGCATCCTGACCGTTGCCGTGGTTACCAAGCCATTTAATTTTGAAGGCAAAAAACGCATGGCGTTTGCCGAACAGGGTATCGCTGAACTGTCTAAGCATGTTGATTCACTGATCACCATCCCTAACGACAAGCTGCTGAAAGTGTTGGGTCGCGGTATCTCTCTGCTGGATGCATTCGGCGCGGCTAACGACGTACTGAAGGGAGCCGTGCAGGGTATTGCAGAACTGATCACCCGTCCAGGCCTGATGAACGTTGACTTTGCCGACGTGCGTACCGTGATGTCCGAAATGGGCTACGCGATGATGGGTTCCGGCGTGGCGTGCGGTGAAGATCGTGCGGAAGAAGCGGCAGAAATGGCCATCTCCAGCCCGCTGCTGGAAGATATCGACCTGTCTGGTGCGCGCGGCGTGCTGGTTAACATCACCGCGGGCTTCGACCTGCGTCTTGATGAGTTCGAAACTGTCGGTAACACTATCCGTGCTTTTGCCTCCGACAATGCGACCGTGGTTATCGGTACATCCCTGGATCCGGAAATGAACGACGAACTGCGCGTTACCGTGGTGGCAACCGGTATCGGCATGGACAAGCGTCCGGAAATCACGCTGGTGACTAATAAGCAGTCTTCTCAGCCTGTGATGGACCATCGTTACCGTCAGCACGGTATGTCACCTCTGCCGCAGGAACAAAAACCGGCTGCAAAAGTGGTTAACGATCCAAGTCCACAGACTAACAAAGAGCCTGATTATCTGGATATTCCGGCCTTCCTGCGTAAGCAGGCGGATTAAGAATTTACCTAAAAATTGGGAAAATTCACTCTTTGTGTTAAACTTTCTGCCCCCCAGTGCAGTAGACTGGCAATCGGATAGGTTTTTTTTGCGAGATAATGCGATGATCAAACAACGGACATTAAAACGTATTGTTCAGACGACTGGCGTCGGTTTACACACCGGCAAAAAAGTCACGCTGACGTTACGCCCTGCGCCGGCTAATACCGGGGTCATCTATCGCCGCACTGACTTGAATCCACCGGTTGATTTCCCGGCTGATGCAAAATCCGTGCGTGATACCATGCTCTGTACTTGCCTGGTCAATGAGCATGACGTGCGTATTTCGACAGTCGAACACTTGAACGCTGCCCTTGCCGGTCTTGGCATTGATAATATTGTGGTGGAAGTCAACGCGCCTGAAATTCCTATTATGGACGGTAGCGCAGCACCCTTTATCTATCTGCTGATGGATGCCGGCATTGAAGAACTGAATAGCGCTAAGAAATTTGTCCGCATCAAACAGCCTGTCCGGGTTGAAGAGGGCGATAAATGGGCCGAGCTTTCACCGCACAATGGTTTCTCTCTGGATTTCACCATTGATTTTAACCATCCGGCAATTGACTCCAGCTCTCAGCGCTACCGCATGGACTTCTCTGCGGAAGCCTTTGCGCGTCAGATCAGCCGTGCTCGTACTTTCGGCTTTATGCGTGATATCGAAGCGCTGCAGTCCCGTGGCCTGTGTCTGGGCGGCAGTTTTGACTGTGCAATCGTGGTGGACGACTATCGCGTATTGAACGATGACGGTTTACGCTTCGAAGATGAATTTGTACGTCATAAAATGCTGGATGCAATCGGTGACCTGTACATGTGTGGCCATAACATTATCGGTGCATTTACTGCATTCAAATCTGGCCATGCACTCAATAACAAGTTACTGCAGGCGGTTCTGGCTAAGCAGGAAGCATGGGAATGGGCAACGTTCGAAGACGAAGCTGAACTCCCGGTGACATTCAAGGCACCCAATTTGGTTCTGGCATAAGCCATAACCACTCTAACGACTGGTTGAGTTGGTACTCTCTCCGGCCAGCGAGGCCAGCCGTTCTAATATTTTCTTCAGTTTTTCCGGGCTTTGGCTCGCGACACTGCGCAAAATTTCTGCGCTATGCTCACTCAGCTGTCTGACAGGCGGTTTTTCTTCTTTTTGCACCTGAGTGCTGCATTCTTGAACAAATTCATGCCCTTTTGCCGCCAGGGAAGGATTAATCCTGATGTCGATCGACGTCAATGATGGTAGTATTTGTGCACGTAATGCTGACAGCAGGCTGGATTGTTCATAGCGTAAACGCATCAACCAGCTGGCGTTAGCCGCTTCGATCACCAGAATTCCCTGGCGAAAATTTGCCACACGACACCAGGGATGCAGCTGAGCGGGAAGAACCCCCTGCACCGCGCGGTTAAGCTTATTCAAAGCAATCGCACGCTGCTGAATATTTTGCAGCATGCTTTTATCCTGGGCCTGGTCGAAATAACTTTCAATTGATTGTGGGCGACTATCACGCATAGCTAGCTCCGGCGGAACACAGTGATCGGTATTCTAAATCGTTGGCGACAATTTGGCAGACGCTATTTCTGGCCGCATCTCCTGTTGGGGATGGTCGCGGCGAGTCTCGGCCTGCCTCAGGCGTCAGCGCATGACCGGACTACCTTATCAGAAACCTCATCCCGAAGCCTCAATATCGGCAGCACCACGCGTTTTGACAGCCTGGCACTGCTGCAGGAGAGCGTTCGCCGTCCTGCCTTCAGCGTAGACTACTGGCACCAGCACGCTATTCGCACGGTGATCCGCCATCTGTCCTTTGCTCTTACGCCTTCGGTCGTCCCCGCTGCCGAAGAAGTGCAGCCGCTGCAGGCACATAAACTGGCGCTGCTGGACACGCTTAACGCGCTGCTGACACATGAAGCCCGGCCGCCGGTTATTATTCGCACTACCGCTCAGCCTGAAGTGGCGGTTCTTACCTCCCATGATATCGGCCTGTGGCTGGCCCAGGTTCGTGGCATTCGTGCCGGTCCACGCTTTCTCAGCTGAATTTAAATAAAATCACTAATAATCAAACAGTTTGACCGTGGCAAGCAGCCGTGGCTGAGAGAAATCATTTATTATGTTTACAAAATTACTGACTAAAGTTTTTGGCAGCAGCAATGACCGTGCCCTTCGTCGCATGCGCAAAGTCGTTGAGCAGATCGGCAAGATGGAACCAGATTTCCAGAAGCTGACGGATGAAGAGCTGAAAGCCAAAACCGACGAATTCCGCGCCCGTCTTGAAAAAGGCGAAGTGCTGGAAAACCTGATCCCGGAAGCCTTTGCCACGGTTCGAGAAGCCAGCCGCCGCGTGTTTGGGATGCGTCACTTTGACGTCCAGCTGCTTGGCGGTATGGTCCTGAACGAACGTTGCATTGCAGAGATGCGTACCGGTGAGGGTAAAACCCTGACGGCCACCCTGCCAGCCTACCTCAATGCCCTGAGTGGCAAAGGGGTTCACGTGGTCACCGTCAACGACTATCTGGCACAGCGTGATGCCGAAAACAACCGAGGACTGTTCGAATTCCTCGGTCTCAGCGTCGGCATTAACCTGCCGGGTATGCCAGCGCCAGCCAAGCGAGCTGCCTACGCGGCAGATATCACCTACGGTACCAATAACGAATACGGCTTTGACTACCTGCGTGACAACATGGCCTTCAGCCCGGAAGATCGCGTACAGCGCCCGCTGAACTATGCACTGGTGGATGAGGTGGACTCGATTCTGATCGATGAAGCCCGTACGCCTCTGATCATCTCCGGTCCGGCTGAAGACAGTTCAGAGCTGTACATTAAAGTGAATAAAATTATTCCTCATCTGATCCGTCAGGAGAAAGAAGACTCCGACTCCTTCCAGGGCGAAGGTCATTTCTCGGTGGATGAGAAAGCGCGCCAGGTTCACCTGACCGAGCGCGGTCTGGTAACAATCGAAGGGCTGATGGTCAGCGAAGGAATTATGGAAGAGGGTGAGTCTCTCTACTCGCCGGGCAATATCATGATGATGCATCATGTCACCGCCGCGCTGCGTGCCCACGTGCTGTTCACCCGCGATGTTGATTACATCGTAAAAGACGGTGAAGTGATCATCGTTGACGAACACACCGGTCGTACCATGCAGGGACGTCGCTGGTCTGATGGCCTGCATCAGGCAGTTGAAGCAAAAGAGGGTGTGGAAATCCAGAACGAAAACCAGACGCTGGCTTCGATTACCTTCCAGAACTATTTCCGCCTGTACAACAAGCTGGCCGGTATGACCGGTACTGCGGATACAGAGGCCTTTGAATTCAGCTCAATCTACAAGCTGGATACCATTGTCGTACCTACCAACCGACCGATGGTGCGTAAAGATCTCCCTGACCTGGTCTACATGACCGAGAAAGAGAAAATTGATGCCATCATCGAAGACATCCGTGAGCGTACTGCCAACGGACAGCCGGTACTGGTCGGGACCATCTCGATTGAAAAATCAGAAGTGGTTTCCAACGAGCTGACCCGTGCGGGTATTAAACACGAAGTCCTGAACGCCAAATTCCACGCCCGCGAGGCAGATATCGTTGCGCAGGCGGGGCAGCCAGGTGCGGTAACCATCGCCACCAATATGGCCGGTCGTGGTACTGACATCGTGCTGGGCGGTAGCTGGCAGGCGGAAGTCGCCCAGCTGGCCGAACCTACTCAGGAACAAATCGACGCGATTAAGAGTGCGTGGCAGGTCCGACATGATGCGGTGCTGGCTTCCGGTGGTCTGCATATTATCGGTACCGAACGCCATGAATCGCGCCGTATTGATAATCAGCTGCGTGGACGTTCCGGTCGTCAGGGTGACCACGGTTCTTCCCGCTTCTATCTGTCTATGGAAGATGCGCTGATGCGTATTTTCGCTTCAGATCGCGTTTCTAATATGATGCGTAAGCTGGGAATGAAGCCGGGCGAAGCCATTGAGCATCCATGGGTCACCAAAGCGATTGCCAACGCACAGCGCAAAGTTGAAAGCCGCAACTTCGATATCCGTAAGCAGCTGCTTGAATATGATGACGTGGCCAACGATCAGCGCCGCGCAATCTACACCCAGCGTAATGAACTGCTTGATGTTTCCGACGTGTCAGAAACCATCAGCAGCATTCGCGAAGACGTCTTTAAAGCCACCCTCGACAGCTATATTCCACCGCAGTCGCTGGAAGAGATGTGGGATATCCCTGGCCTTCAGGAGCGTCTGAAAACGGATTTCGATCTCGACCTGCCGATTGCAGAATGGCTGGATAAAGAGCCAGACCTGCATGAAGAAACACTGCGCGAACGTATTATGGATCAGGCCAAAGAGCAGTATCAGCGTAAAGAAGATGTGGTTGGCGCCGAGATGATGCGTAACTTCGAAAAAGGCGTGATGCTGCAGACGCTGGACTCACTGTGGAAAGAGCACCTTGCCGCAATGGACTATCTGCGTCAGGGCATCCATCTGCGTGGATACGCGCAAAAGGATCCGAAGCAGGAGTACAAGCGTGAATCCTTCGCTATGTTTGCTGCCATGCTGGAGTCGCTGAAGTATGAAGTTGTCAGCACGCTAAGCAAGGTTCAGGTCCGTATGCCGGAAGAAGTGGAACAGATGGAAGAACAGCGCCGTCAGGAAGCTGAACGTCTGGCTCAGCAGCAGCATCTCAGCCACGTCGATGACGAGACTGAAGCCGCTCAGGAACTTGCTGCGCAGACCGGTGAGCGTAAAGTGGGTCGTAACGACCTCTGCCCATGCGGTTCAGGTAAAAAATACAAACAGTGTCACGGTCGCCTGGCGTAATCAGCCAGTTCGCCAGAGTATGAATCAGGGCCGGGTGAATATCCCGGCCTTTTTTTATGCCCCGGAAGCAACGGCTGAAAGTTTGGCAACTGTCAGCCAGCATTCCCGATAATAAACAGTATGAGGCCAGCTGAAGCCAGTCCGGGGCCGAAGGGGAAGGGCGTGGTGAGCGGACGGCGATAGAGCAGATGGCTGGTGCAAAGCCAGATAAGGCTGCTGCCCGATGCCAGCAGCAACAGCAGCGGTAACGCCTGCCAGCCGAGCCATGCGCCTAAGGCGGCCAGCAGCTTGGCATCGCCCATCCCCAACGCATCTTTTCCCCGCAGCCAGCGATAACCCTGCGCAAGCAGCCACAGCATCAGATATCCGCTCAGTGCACCGATCACGCTCTGCGGCAGTGAAATATGCGGCAGCCAGTGGAGTATTTGAAACAGCATCCCCAACCATAGCAGCGGTATCGTCAGTAAATCAGGTAAAAGCTGATGTTCAATATCGATCAGGGCCAGTGCCAGCAGCAGCCAGACAAGCGTCCAGGCGGCAATCAACGTTCCTCCTGTCGGCAGCAGTGCTGCCATCAGCATACATAACAGCATGCTGCTCAATTCAACCAGCGGATAGCGGTACGAAATTGCGTGCGAACAAAAGCGGCAGTTACCCCGCAGTATCAGCCAGCTGAGAAGTGGAATATTGTCATAGCAGGCAAGGACGTGGCCGCAGTGAGGGCAGTGGGATCGGGGCTGCCACAGATTATAACCCGCTTCCGCCTGCCGCTTGATCATACGCGGCAGGCGACAGATAACCATATTGAGCAGGCTACCAAAGCAGATCCCCAGCAGTGCGGCGAAAAAGAAGAGAGTCATAGTGCTCATCAGGTCACTCCTTTACCCTTTACATCCTTGTCTGATATCAGCAGTCTTTTGCTGCGTTGCTGCGTTGCTGCGTTGCTGCGTTGCTGCGTTGCTGCGTTGCTGCGTTGCTGCGTTGCTGCGTTGCTGCGGATGATACGGAGCGTTTATGGCGTGTTATCACCGATTTGCGTGAACGCAACGTGAAGCTACCGCCATTTATCAGCCGAGTACAGTATTCGTGGTAGCGATATTGAGACTATGGAAACCCGCACGCAGTTTCTCTTATTCTTTACACCCGCGCTGTCAGATAAATAAGGCCAGTGCCACAAACATACACAGAATAAAGGTATTTTGGGCAAGTGAAGGTTGAGATAAACAGGATGCACGCATGAGCTGCTCCGTCAGGAAAAATCGTCCTTGTTTAATATTTCCCCGATATTCTTCCGCATCCTTAACCATATTTTCATTATCAGTGCTGGTATTCTCTACGACTGCTATGGGTTTTACTGGCGTGAGGTCTTTAACCTGATTTTCCGCCAGCGTTTTCCACTGGGATTCATTTAACTTTAACCCATAATAAGGTACGGTAACCAAAAGGTTATCGGGTAAGTTATTACGATGTAGTAAAGCCCTGAGCTGGAATGTCAGTTGATGATAGTTGTTGTCACTGATTCGCTGATGATTTTCATACCAAACAATATTGATAATATCCCGCTTGTTATAAATTTTCTTTATAAGGCACACCAGTAATCGTTTCTGTGATTCATTTAAAGTAACGCTGAGCTGGCGTGAAGCTATATCAAGTGTATTAGTGTCACAATTAACGATTACGCCTTCAGATAATTCTAACAAGTTGTGATTAAGAATTTCGATGCATTCTTCAGTGCTAAACATTTTTTCAGTTCCTGGTTATTCATCTTTCCAATGTCAGCAATCCTAGGTTTAAGCGGTTTTACTTGCAATAGGGCAAAATTATTAAGACATGATTAATAAAAAATTAATGTATTTATGTTATTGATTTTAAAGTATTTAATTTATAATTTATGATATTGTTTAATAATAAATTAAAAACAAAGTTAGCATTTCTTTGATGCATTTCTGTCAGGTTGTTTTCTGTTTTTCTATGAAAAAAGAGTGTTTTTTATCTGCCGGATTCATGACGCTTTCTAAGTGAAGTTGCTTCACTCTTTAAGTTGATGCTTATCAGACAGCAAAATTCATGGGAAGGGCGAGAGGCGTATTGCGGCTTAAGCTGGTTAAGTGCTAATGTTTAAGCATCTTTTTCTATCAGAGTGGTAATTATGAAGCATCTGCAGATTGCAGTGGGGATTATACGCGATGCACAGCAGCGTATTTTCCTGACTCAACGCTCCGCTGACTCTCACATGGCCAATAAATGGGAGTTTGCCGGAGGGAAGCTGGAGCCCGGGGAAACGGCTGAACAGGCATTAAAACGTGAACTTAATGAAGAAGTGGGAATTGAGGCAGTGAGTTTTATCCCCTTTATGACAACTGAACATCAATTTGACGATCGGCACGTGAAAATTGATTTTTTCATCGTCGAAGCGTGGCGAGGGGAACCTTATGGGCGAGAAGGACAACCGCAACGCTGGGTTGCCCAAAGCGAACTGGTTGCGGAAGAATTCCCTCCGGCAAATGCTGAAGTTATTGCCCGTCTGAAAGCCAGCGCAAAAGCGCCGGAGATAATTACGACGGGCCAGAATTTTTTATGAATCGTTAACGGAATTCGTCTTGCTGTTCGCTCCAGTCATCGCTGTCATTTTGATCGCTATGGCTGGGGATATATTTTTCTTCAGCGGCCCATTCACCTAAATCAATCAGCTGGCAGCGCTTACTGCAGAAAGGGCGCCAGGTGCTTTGTTGAGCCCAGGCTACCGGCTTGCCGCAGGTGGGGCAATCCACCATCGTTACATCACTCATATTTTATTACCTTAACAACAGGCCAGCTCGAAATCGAGACGGGCAGGGACTTCACCATGTTCACTGTCCAGCGGCAGGAAGCGAATGGCATAACGGCTCTTATGACCGGAAACCTGAGGATAGAGAGAATCCTCCAGTTTTAACTGTAAACGCAGCAGATCGGCGTTTTCGGCGTTATCCTGAAAGAAGCCATTCAGGCTGGTGTGATTGCGGAAGATCCCGGCCTGGCGTATCAAATCAAGAATAGTGGTGAGCGCAGAGCGAATCGGCTCCAGCGAGCTGAGCCACAGATTTACCTGGCGATCGCGTACCGATTGTTCAATGTGAAGCCAGATATGCAACGTAGGAAGGTCAAAACTGCAGCACCCGCCGGGAATGCTTAAGCGTTGACGGACCAGACCGATCATCCGATCTTCTCGAAGCACCTGCCCCATCCGCGGTGCGGCCATCAGCGCATCGTTGCGCTTTCTGAGGTCACTGCTCAGAGCATTGACTAAGGTGATATCGACGCCTGGCAGCTCAGCCCATGAGCGCAGCTTCTGCTGCTGCCGCTCCAGCTCTTTCAAAATTTCGGTTCTTAACTCGCCGCGTTCAAAAACGTCCAGCAGCTCTGCCGCATTGCGAAAGAAGGTCAGTGCACCAAGATGGTCGACTATCTTCTGGCTCGCTGAAAGCTGATTAAGTAAGAATTCAATGCGAAGCCAGGTGCGCATTTTTTCATTAAGTGGGTATTCAAAAAGAACCGTTGTGCTCATGCTGTTAATCCCGATCGCTTGCCGTCGCCAGTGCTTTGTAGCGCTGGTTAAGTTCGGCAACACGCACTATCACCGTTTCCGGAGAAGCGCTGTTATCAATAATGTCATCAGCCACCGCCAGTCGCTCTTCGCGTGAGGCCTGGGCGGCCAAAATGTTCTCAGCCTGTTCGCGACTGATATTGTCGCGAGCCATGGTGCGGATCAACTGAGTTTCACGATCCACATCAACAACCAAAACCCGGTCAGCAAGACGCTGTAGTCCGTTTTCTACCAGCAGCGGAACTACCCATAAACACCATGCAGAACGTGCTAATGCTAACTGTCGTTGCGTCTCTGCATGGATAAGAGGATGTAACAAATTGTTAACCCAACGCTTCTCAACGGCAGAACTAAAAATGATATGACGTAGCCCGGCGCGGTTCAGATCGCCATTCGGCAGCAGGATGCCATCACCAAATCTTCCATGTAGCGCTAACAGCGCTGGCTGCCCCGGTTCAACGACCTGGCGGGCAATAATATCGGCATCAATAATCTCAATACCCAGCCGGGCAAAGGCATTAGCTACGGTACTTTTTCCACTGCCGATTCCGCCGGTCAGCGCCACGGTGTAAGCCATAAGCTTTATTCTCGCTGTCCTGTCACTGCGCATCTGCAACGTTACCGGGTTTTTACAATGCGGAGGACGGCAAATATGAGGCACAGATCACAAGAGATATTCACAGGTAAATTTATCGGATTGTAGCGTAAATATTTCATATTTCGCAGTCTTGTCGGCGCGTTTTTAGCGCGTATGATAACGTCACTGGAACTGGCATTCAGCCTGTGATTGGAAATGGCTCCTGCACTGCGGACGTTTCTGAATCAACGCCATAAACCAGGAAAATCGTTATGCGTATTGAAGAAGATATCAAGTTAGGCTTTAAAGATGTCCTCATCCGGCCTAAGCGTTCAACGTTACAAAGCCGTTCTCAGGTGGAACTGGCGCGTCAGTTTACCTTCAAGCATTCGGGTATCGCCTGGTCAGGCGTACCGATCATCGCCGCCAACATGGATACCGTTGGTACTTTCAGCATGGCAGAAGCACTGGCTTCGTTCGATATCCTCACGGCGGTGCACAAGCACTACAGCGTTGAGCAGTGGAGCCAGTTTATTGCCAGGGTTCCGCAGTCGGTGCTGCAACACGTCATGGTATCAACCGGAACCTCTGCTGAGGACTTTATCAGGCTCCAGCAGATACTTGCCCTCTCGCCTCATCTGAACTTTATCTGCATTGACGTTGCCAACGGTTACTCAGAGCATTTTGTTACGTTTCTGAAACGCGCGCGTGAAGCCTGTCCGGAAAAAACGATCTGCGCCGGAAATGTAGTAACCGGTGAAATGGTTGAAGAGCTTATTCTTTCCGGAGCCGACATCGTGAAGGTGGGTATCGGTCCCGGCTCTGTCTGCACCACGCGGGTAAAAACCGGAGTGGGTTATCCGCAGCTCTCTGCCGTCATTGAGTGTGCCGATGCCGCGCACGGTCTGGGTGGGCAGATCGTCAGTGACGGCGGTTGCTCCGTGCCGGGTGATGTTGCTAAAGCTTTTGGCGGCGGCGCGGACTTCGTCATGCTGGGTGGCATGCTCGCCGCTCATGATGAGTGCGAGGGCGAGATTGTTGAAGAGAACGGCGAACAGTTTATGTTGTTCTACGGTATGAGCTCCGAGTCCGCCATGAAGCGCCACGTTGGTGGTGTCGCGCAGTATCGTGCGGCAGAAGGCAAAACCGTTAAGCTATCGCTACGTGGTCCGGTTGAACTGACCGCCCGTGACATTCTGGGTGGGTTGCGCTCGGCGTGTACCTACGTGGGTGCAGAACGTCTGAAAGAGCTGACCAAACGTACGACGTTCATTCGTGTTGCCGAGCAGGAAAACCGCGTCTTTAACCGTTAGTTACCTCTGCTGAACCTCCCCACGTTGAGGCGTGATGAGGTTCAGCCCAGCGCATCGCCAAGGCGAAACACGGGTAGATACATCGCCACCACCAGCGCTCCCACGATGACACCAATAACCACCATCATCAGCGGCTCCAGTGCAGCGGCAAGCGTATCGGCCAATTGATGCGTCTGGGCTTCATGCCAGCTGGCAAGCCGCGTCAGCATTGCGTCCAGCGATCCAGACTCTTCGCCCACCTTGATAAGCTGATAGCATAAGGGGGTAAACAGGTCCCGGGGTTCCAGCGCCTGATGCAGCGGATTACCCGCCGCAATATGCCGTTGCAGCTTCACGATAGCCTCCTGCCAGAGTCGCGCACTGACCGTTTGCTCCACCGCCTGCAGGCTTTGCAGTAATGTCAGGCCCGCGTGCTGAGTGAGTGCCAGGGTGGTATAAATCTGGCTGAGCTGGCTACCGCGATACAGCGGTGACAGCAGTGGGATCTTTAACAGCAGCTTTTGCTCTGCTCTTTGCCAGTTCGGCATTTTTTTACGCTGTCGGCGGTAGAACATGGCTCCTGCAACGAAGGGCAGCATCAGCAGTGGTACCAGATGCTGTAACAAATCTGAGAAGGCAATCACCGCTGCCGTGAAGGCAGGTAGCGGCGCATCAAAAGTCTGATAGATCGCCACAAATTCCGGCAGCACAAACATCAGCATGCCGGTGCTGACCAGCAGCGCTACCGCCAGTATAAACAACGGATAGCGCAGCGCTTTCTTCACTTTTTGCTGCAACAGCTGCTGCCGTTCCTGCTGCTGAGCAAGCCGCAGGCAGCATTCATCCAGTTCTCCGGTCAGTTCACCAATGTGGATTAGCGCGGGATAAAGCGATGAGAAGACGTCCGGCCACTCCTTTAACGCCGCAGAAAAGGGTTCTCCGGTGGCGATCATCTCCTGGAGATGAAGCAGGAGTGCGCGCCAGCCTGAATCAGGATGGCCCTCTGCCAGTAGCTGGAGGCTGCCGACCAGTGGCATTCCCGCTTTTAACAGCGTTGCAAGCTGACGGATGAAGGCGATTTTGTGCTGCCACTGCCAGTCACCCGATCGGTAGCGGCGGCCGCGGGAAATTTTCAGCGGGAGCTGTTTCATACTGACGAGCTCATCGACAATCCTACCGGTATCTGACGCAAAGCCGCAGCCGCTATGAACGGCTCCGCTATCGTCGATTGCCTGCCAGCGAAACAGATAGCGCTTACTCATCCGGTCCTCCAGTCACTCGCGTCAGCTCTTCCAGCGTGGTATCTCCTTTATTCACACAGCGCAGCCCGCCGACGAACAAGGACTCCATGCCCTGCTGGTGGGCCAACCTGGCCAGCCTTTCCGGGCTGGCATTTTCTGCCAGTGCATTTTGTAATGCCGGGAAGACCGGCAGCATCTCGAACAGCGCCACCCGACCGTAATATCCTGAAAAGCAGCGCTCACATCCGACGGCTCGCCAGTTCTGTACCGTTCCTGGCCAGATATCGCTGGGAAAATGCGCCAGCGCTTCCGCTGGCTCGCGACAGTGCGGGCACAGCCTTCTGACCAGACGCTGCGCAACAATCAGTTTAAGCGCCGAGGCCAGCATATAACCGGGAACGCCCATTTGCCCCATACGGACCAGGGTTTCCGTGGTGGAATTCGTGTGCAGAGTAGACAGGACCAGATGCCCGGTTTGCGCGGCCTTTACGGCTATCTCAGCGGTTTCACCGTCGCGAATTTCCCCCAGCATAATGACGTCGGGATCCTGACGAAGCAGGGCGCGTAACACCAGGTGAAAACTCAACCCGGAACGCGTGTGGATCTGGGTCTGGTTCACTCCCGCAAGCGGGATCTCAACCGGATCCTCAACGCTGCATAAATTGCGGCTGGGTACATTAAGCCAGCTCAGGCCGCTGTAGAGCGTGAAGGTCTTGCCGCTACCTGTGGGGCCGGTTACCAGAATAAGCCCCTGGGGTTTAGCGAGCGCAGTACGGTAGTGCTTGAGCAATGTTGCCGGCATACCCAGTTTTTCCAGCGATATCGCCTGCTCGTCGCTCTGCAATAACCGTATCACTGCCTTTTCGCCGCAGCGAGTGGGCAGGGTCGACAGCCGAAATGACTCGGTTTTATCACCAAGTGCCAGTGAAAACTGACCGTCCTGCGGGACGCGCCGTTCCGCGATATCCAGGCTGGCAAGGATTTTAAGCCGGGCGATAAGCGGTGCGCTGCCCTCACTGAGGGCCATCGCCTGTTGTAAAACACCGTCCACCCTTAATCTGATCCGCAGGCCGTGTTCCTGGGGTTCGATATGCACATCGGAAGCGCGCTTTTGCAGAGCCAGGGTCAGCAGGTGATTAACGCGCTCCACTGCGCCAGCCCCCACTTCATCAGTACGATCGGCACCTTCCGGATTTTCTCCTGTGCGATGTAAAAATTGCTCAAGGCGTGCCTGTGGCCAGCACTCCACATCAATAACACCTGGTGTGATAAAGCGCAGTTCTGTCATCATTTCGTGCGGTGGCGTTCCGGCCAGTGCAATGTGCAGGCGCTGGTTGTTGAATTCAACAATTGCAGCTTGATAGCGCTGGCAGATAGCTTCAACGGCTCGCTGGCTGGCGGTGGTCATTATTTCTGTTCCTCATCAAAGCGGAACAGTTCCTCGCAGGCCTCTTTTAATCCACTGCTGTCGCTGGTGCAGCTGCGCTGCCAGCTAAGGTAGCCATCGCTGCTGTCCCATTGTGGCGTCAACACCACGTCCAACCCTTTCAGGCTTTCCTGACCGGTGAGCGAAACAACGCCTGCTTTTACCGTTATCGCTGAAACGTAACGAGAGGTACGCGTCGACGGCACACCCTGACTGCCGGCGTTACAGCCGGCAATGCCGCCGTGCTCAATAGCACACAGCTCAACGCCGGTTTTATACGGCATCGCCGTTTGCAGCATATCGGTCAGCGCAGCTTTCTGCAGGTAGCTCTGATAGGCGGGCAGGCCGATCGCACTCAGAATGGCGACAATGGCAATAACAATCATCAATTCAATCAACGTAAATCCCTGCTGGCTCATGGTAAGTCTCCTTGTAGTGAACAGGTGCACCATAGTTCTGAATAAAAGCGAGGAGTAGTGGGAAATCGGTTAATACAGAGGCATCTTCAGAACAACACATCGGGACAGCAACGTTGCATAAAAGGTTTATGGCGAGTGCCGCACATTATCGGTTAAGCGCTTAGTTTTGCTGAGCACACGGAGTATCTTTTGCCACACCCGGCCAGAGGTTCCGGGTCTGTGCGGTGTTAATCAGGGGCATTTCAGAGAAGCAAGGTCAGCACGAAAGGCTGACCCTGGAGTGAAGTATGAAAAACGAAAGAGAGTTAACGAAAACGCATCGACAGATCCAGTGCGCGCACGTGCTTGGTCAGTGCGCCAACGGAAATGTAATTCACCCCGGTTTCTGCAAAGGTTCGCAGCGTTTCATCGGTGACGTTGCCGGAAACCTCCAGCAGCGAACGGTTATTGCTCATCGCAACGGCCTCGCGCATCTGCTCAATGCTGAAGTTATCCAGCATGATGATGTCTGCACCGGCGTTCAGCGCCTGTTGCAGTTCTTCAAGGGACTCGACTTCGACTTCGACCGGCACATCCGGATGTTGCCAGAAGGCTTTTTCAACCGCTTTGGCGATCGAGCCACAGGCGATAATGTGGTTCTCTTTAATCAGATAAGCATCGGACAGGCCCAGGCGATGGTTGGCGCCGCCGCCGCACAGTACGGCGTATTTCAACGCGGTGCGCAGTCCCGGCAGCGTTTTGCGTGTGTCCAGCAGCTGCGTGTGCGTGCCTTCCAGCAGCGCAACATAGCGGCTGACCTCCGTTGCCACGCCGGACAGCGTCTGAACAAAATTCAGCGCGGTGCGTTCTGCCGTCAGGATCAGCTGCGCCGGACCGCTAACTTCAAACAGGGTCTGGTTGGCGGTAATTGTCTCCCCGTCGCTAACATGCCAGATGATTTGCGTTTTATTACCCAGCTGAATAAACACCTCTTCAACCCAGCGCTTGCCGCAGAATATCCCCGGTTCGCGCGTGATCACCACCGCGTGAGCCTGGGTATTCTCTGGCAGCAGGCCAGCAGTGAGGTCATTGCTGGGATCGACCTCGCCGCCCAGGTCTTCACACAGCGCCTGCGCGACGGCAGGGGGAATATCGTCCTCTATACGCGCCATCAGCTCAATACGGCGGGTATCTGGATCGTAACGGCGGGATGTCATGATTTAACTCCGAAAAGGTCGGGTAACAGATATTGCCATGCTAGCCTGTTTTTCCCCGGTTTGTCAGCCTTCAGCGGGACCGGTTACCCGACATTTTCTTCCCTTACCCGGCAGAAAGAACAATGGCATCCGCTGCAGGCTGGCTCTGACTTTTGTTTGCTAACGGACAGGCAGAGAGAGATGTCCAACGCGATAGCGTTCAGCGCCCGGCACATCGTTAAATGGCTGGCTACTGAGTTGGAAGCTGAGTAGCCGCCACTGCCGGACATCCCAGGCAAGAATGCGGGTGATACCGGCTGGTGGAACGGGCATGGTGTTGATGCGGCTTAAATCACTGTCTGCGGCAATCGGCTCGATCTCTCGTTGGGCAAAGGCGGAACGGTGCAGGTCATGACCCGGCAGGTAGTCCAATACCAGCCAGTCGTCGATCGCAGGCCTGCCAAAGTCTGAAACCAGCTTTTTAAAACCGTCGCTTTGTATAAACCGAGCCATACTGGCGCTGTCCTGCCAAAGATAGAACGGAGCATAAAGGGGTTCGCCGGATATCTGCGGGTCGCCGATGTTAGCAAAGCACCAGGCTTTGAGGATCAGGCCGGGAAAGTTATCCAGGCGGTGGCCATTTTCCCGCACGCGATTTTCGATAATGCGCATGTCGTAGTCGATGGGAAGGCGAAAGCGGTATTGCATTGCGATCATTGGGATTTCTCCTGCGTTAAATTGAACGGACTGCCGCTGGCGAATGACCAGTCCTCAGGCTGACTGAAGCTTAATGTAATCATCACATCTTCCGGGCGCACCTGTAGCTCAGTTGAGAGGCGTTGCGAAAGTTGCTGATAGAAGAGATGTTTCTGCTCCGTGCTACGTGGTCGGCCTGCGGTGATATGAAACCAGATGAATCCCTCTGAGCGAGGGCCGCCAAGATAGTCTCGCGAGAAAACACGCAGCCCGGGAGCGTATTCATCAAACAGCTGAAAGCAATCGTCCTGCGGCACGTCAAAAAAATCGACCAGTGTCTGATGCAGCAGTGTTGAAAGCCTTTGGCGAAAATCCACCGTTTTTCCGGCGGGCAGGGCAATACGGCTAAAAGGCATGGTCTATTCCTCAGGAAAATGCAGATGACCAAGTGCGGTGACTGCCGCAGGCCAGCCGCAGTAAAACGCCAGATGCGTGATTGCCTCGGTCAGCTCGCTGCGGCTGAGGCCATTTTCTCGGGCAAAATTCAGGTGCCACGGCAGCTGCTGGTGGCGGCCTGACGCCATTAACGCCGCAACGGTAATCAGGCTACGCTCGCGCATACTCAATTCGCTGTGCTGCCAGATGTCGCCGAACAGTATTTCATTAGTAATTGTGGAAAATCGGGGCGCGATCGCGGCCAGATCCTCGCGAGTTAAAGCGTGAGGCATACTCACTCCTGTGAATATTAATGAGTGAATGCCAGCTTAGGTGAAAGTAATCATTTAAAAAATCGCATATATTAGGATCAACAATCCCGAAAAGCAGGATATTTATGTCGCAAATGAGACGCGTGACTTTTGACCTTGAGGCGCTGCGTAGTCTGGTCACAGGGATTGAGCTGGGTAGCTTTGCGCTGGCGGCTCTGAGGCTTAATCGGTCTACCTCAGCGATCAGCGCCCAGTTGAAAAAGCTGGAGCAGCAAAGTGGCCTGCCGCTGCTTCAAAAAGCCGGACGTCGGCTAGAACTTACCGCCAACGGTGAACTACTGATGGCTTATGGACGCCGCTTGCTGGCTCTCAATGATGAGGCCGTCAGCGCGCTGAGTGGTTGCCATCTGGCGGGCAGCGTGAGTCTTGGGCTTCAGGAAGACTTTGGAGAAGCTCTGCTTCCGGCGCTGCTTGGGCAGTTTTCCCGCACTTTTCCGCAGGTTGAGGTGTCAGCACGTATTGGCCGCAATGGGGAACTGTTGCAGGCGATGCGGCAGGGAGAGCTGGATCTGGCGCTGTGCTGGCAGGGTGAAGAAAATACGCGATTGATGCAGGCGTTGCCTGCCGCGCCACTTCACTGGATTGGGCGCTCTGATTCTGAACTGGCACGCTGGCTGGCGGGGAAGGAGGCACTGCCGCTGCTGCTGTTTGATGCGCCCTGCCTGATGCGCACCTGTGCCATTGATGCTCTGGACCGCGCGGCCATTCCCTGGCGAATTGCCTTTACCAGCCGTAGCCTGAGCGGTATCTGGGCCGCTGCCGCCGCAGGATTGGGGATCACGCTGCGTAGCCGTTTTGGACTGCCCGCCGGGCTGAAGGTACTGCAGCATTCGAAGCTGCCTGCGCTGGGGGAGGTGGGGATTGTGCTGCATACAACAGAGGCGCGGCTGAGTCCTGCTGCGGAGCGACTGCACGATATTCTGCTGGAACGACTGGCCCTGCCTGCGACACAGCCGCCTGCTACAGCAGAGATATTTTACCGCTGAACAGCACGGGACCCGTTGGCTGTCCGGTTGGCGAACCGCCAGCCGGCTCCAGGCTGATGGCCAGATCCGGTAGGGCATCAGGCTGCAGTGGCGCGATGTCGACACGGCGGTGGCCGGAGACATCCAGCAGCCCCAGCGACTGCGGCTTGCCGCCGGGCGGGATCAGCCAGAGCTGCAGACTTTTGCCAGGACCTATCGTTGGTGGCACAGCCGTCTGCACGGTGAGTCGATTTTGTGCCGGATTAATGCCGATAACCCAGATCCCCTGTTGCTGAACGTTGCTCAAAACAGCCATTGCCTGCGGGGGCGCAGGTGGCGGAACCAGCTGGGTATACAGCAAGGCACCGGCAAAAGAGGCAGCCAGGCCCCAGCCTAGCCACATCGGCCACGCGCTGCGCGATCTTTTTACCGGCTGCGTGGCAGGCGTAAACGAGGATGCGTTGTAAGGTAATTCAGCGTGGATATCACCCGCAATGCGCGACCACAGCGTTTCCGGCGGTACAATCGGTATCACATTCCGATCCAGTTCGGCCAGCGCGTTTTGCCAGCGTAAGACCTCTGCCGCCAGTTCGGGCTCATGGGCTGTGCGGCGCATAAAACGCCGGCGCGCCGCACCTCGCAGTGTGCCAAGTGCATACTCTGCGGCCAGAGCGGAATCAATATCGTGTTTGCTTTTCATATGCCCAGGCAGCCTTTTAAATGTAATAAGGCCCGGCGGATCCAGCTTTTAACGGTACCGGCAGGCTGTTGCAGATGCAGCGCGATTTCACTGTGCGACAGCCCGTGATGATAAGCAAGAACGATACTTTGCCGTTGCTCTGCGGGTAGTGATTCCATACAAGTCAGAAGCCTGCGCGACTCCGTGGTTGTCGGGGGGGACTCATTCTCACTTTCGTCCGCTGTCGAATCATCTTCATCGTCCAGTTCCATAACGCGGTTGTCATGTAAACGCAGATAATCAATGGCGCGATGGCGAACAATATTCGTCAGCCAGGTTTTGGGGGCACTCTGCGTCGGATCGAAAGTGTCGGCCCGTTGCCACAACGTAAGAAAACTGTCGTGAAGAACATCTTCAGCCCAGCCGCGCCGGTGTAACAGACGGAGCGCAATGGCAAACAAATAGGGCGAGTAGCTGCGATAAAGCGCTTCGAAAGCGCGTTTGTCGCCAGCTGCCACAGCCTTAATCAGTAAAACCTGACTGTCGATTGATTCTTCCGCCATGAACCATCCTGATAGCAATGCAGAGGGGACCCTACGCCCCCTCTGCACAAGGTATAGACCCTTTTTAGCGTTATGGCATCAGGACAGTATCAATGACGTCAATAGCGCCGTTTTTCTGCTGTACGTCATAGGTACTGATATTCGCGACATTGCCCTGGTTGTCTTTCAGTTGCAGGTTGTGCGGTCCATTTTGCATGACCCACAGCGAAGCACCGTTAACGGTTTTCAGCTCGGCACGCCCATTGCCCTGTTTGACCTTTTTCTCCAGGGCTTTCATGTCATATTTACCGGCAACGACGTGATAGGTGAGTACGGCGGTCAGTTTACTTTTATTTTCAGGTTTCAGCAGTGTGTCAACGGTACCGGCCGGCAGTTTGGCGAAAGCCGCATTAGTGGGAGCAAAGACGGTGAAAGGACCGGGACCCTGTAGCGTATCGACCAGTCCGGCGGCTTTAACTGCGGCGACCAGCGTGGTGTGATCTTTCGAGTTCATCGCATTTTCAACGATATTTTTAGACGGGTACATGGCTGCACCGCCCACCATCACAGTGTTTTGTGACATCTCAGCCAGAGCGGCAGCGCTAAACAGAAAAGACGCACACAGAGCGGAACGGATGATAGTTTTCATGCTGAATTCCTCAGGTAAGAGAAGGCGTATTTGCCTCACATGTCTATCTACGTTCAGCGATGAAAAACGGATGCAATAAAATGAAAATATTTTTTCGGCGAGCTAAACGCGCGGCAGAAGTTTGCCGGAGCCAAAATAAATCATGCTAATCTGAAGGAATTCTGACGACAGGAGAGCAGGGTATGCAGTTGCAACAAGGCTGGATTTCGGCGGCCAGAAAGGTGCCGTCGCCGCATTTTAACCAGCGACCGGATGATGAAAAACCCTCACTGCTGGTGATCCACAACATCAGCCTGCCGCCCGGAGAATTTGGTGGCCCCTGGATTGACGATCTGTTTACCGGCCAGCTGGATCCCAACGCCCATCCTTATTTTGCTGATATCAGCCACCTTCAGGTTGCCGCCCATTGTCTGATCCGCCGCGACGGAGAGATTGTGCAGTACGTTCCCTTTCAGCTGCGAGCCTGGCACGCAGGGGTGTCAAACTATCAGGGCCGCGATGCCTGCAATGATTTTTCTGTCGGTATTGAACTCGAGGGTACCGATACGCTGCCCTATACCGATGCGCAGTATCGATCGCTGCAGGCCGTTACCGAACTGCTGATTGCGGAGTATCCGGCAATGGCCCTGAATATCACCGGGCACAGCGATATTGCACCGCAGCGTAAAACCGATCCCGGTCCGGCTTTCGACTGGGCTCGATTCCGCACCGCGCTGGCGCTGCAAATTCAGGATAAAAAAGAGGGGAGTTAAGGCATGACGTTATTTAGCCTGTTGTTGGTTCTCGGATGGGAGCGCCTGTTTAAGATGGGCGAGCACTGGCAGCTGGATCATCACCTGATACCACTGTTTCGCCGAATGAAGCATTTCTCTCTGCTGCGTACCGTGCTGATGATGCTGCTGGTCATGGCCGTTGTTGCATTACTGATGCTGGCTTTGAAAGGCTGGTTTTTCGGCGTCCCGCTGCTGCTTTTCTGGATCGTCGTTGGCCTGCTGTGTATCGGAGCGGGCTCAGTTCGGCTCCATTATCACGCTTATCTTCGTGCTGCCAGCCACAATGATGTGCATGCGCATGATGCAATGGCAGAAGAGCTGACCCTGATCCACGGCGTGCCCGGTGAGTGCAGTGAGCGCGAGTATCTCTGCGAATTACAAAACGCGCTGTTATGGATTAACTATCGGTTCTATCTCGCTCCGCTGTTCTGGTTTGTGGTGGGCGGTCCATGGGGGCCGATGCTGCTGGCAGGCTATGCTTTCCTGCGTGCCTGGCAGAGCTGGCTGGCACGGCAGCGGGCGCCGCTGATTCGTTCGCAGTCCGGCGTGGACGCGCTGCTGCACTGGATTGACTGGATCCCGGTGCGGTTGGTTGGAGTGGCTTACGCATTATTGGGGCATGGTGAGCGTGCGCTGCCCGCCTGGCTGGCTTCACTGGGCGATCGCTATACGCCGCAGTATCAGGTACTGACCCGTCTGGCGCAGTTCTCGCTGGCACGTGACCCGCACCTGGATAAAGTTGAAACGCCAAGGCTGGCGGTATCACTGGCGAAGAAAGTGTCGCTGGTGCTGGTGGTCGTGGTCGCTTTGCTGACGATTTACGGCACGCTGGTCTGAGTGGTTTTGCGCTAATAATAATCAGGCCAGCATTGCTGGCCTGATTGCGTTTTTACGAGGCGATTACGCCTTGCGGGTTCGGTTCTTCAGCCAGTAGCCGATGGCCAGAATCAGGATCCAAACCGGAATCAGCCAGACCGAGATAGCCATACCCGGGGTGATGGCCATCAGCACCAGAATTCCGGCGAGGAAAATCAGGCAGATCCAGTTACCCAGCGGATACAGCAGGGCCGGGAAGCGCGTTTTTACGCCCTGCTGATCTTTCTTACGACGGAACTTGATGTGCGCCATGCTGATCATCGCCCAGTTAATCACCAGAGCGGAAACCACCAGAGCCATCAGCAGGCCAAAGGCCTCACCCGGCATCAGATAGTTCAACACCACGCAAAGCGCAGTGGCGATAGCGGAGAACAAAATCGAAATGACCGGCACACCGCGACCATCAACTTTGAGCAGGGCTTTCGGGGCGTTGCCCTGCTGAGCCAGACCGAACAGCATACGGCTGTTGCAATACACGCAGCTGTTATAGACCGACAGCGCGGCGGTAAGAATAACGATGTTCAGTGCGTTAGCCACCAGAGCATCGCCCAGTTCGTGGAAGATCAGTACGAACGGGCTGGTATCCGGCGTGACGCGGACCCACGGCAGCAGCGAGAGCAGCACGGCCAGTGACCCGATATAGAAGATCAGGATACGCCACAGCACCTGATTAGTGGCTTTAGGAATACTGGTTTCCGGGTTGTCCGCTTCTGCTGCAGTAATGCCGACCAGTTCGAGACCACCGAAGGAGAACATGATGATAGCCATCATCATAACCAGCCCGGTAAAGCCGTTCGGCAGGAAGCCCCCCTGATCCCAGAGGTTGCGCACGGTCGCCTGTGGGCCGCCGTTGCCGCTGAACAGCAGCCAGCCGCCAAACAGGATCATACCGATTACCGCCACCACTTTAACAATGGCAAACCAGAACTCCATTTCCCCGAATACTTTAACGTTGGTCAGGTTGATGGCGTTGATCAGTACAAAGAAGGCGGCGGCGGACATCCAGGTGGGCACATCCGGATACCAGAACTGAATGTATTTACCGACGGCGGTTAGTTCAGCCATGGCAACCAGCACGTAGAGTACCCAGTAGTTCCAGCCGGAAGCAAAACCGGCGAAGTTACCCCAGTATTTGTAAGCGAAATGGCTGAATGAACCGGCGACCGGCTCTTCCACCACCATCTCTCCCAGCTGGCGCATGATCAAAAATGCAATAAATCCGGCAATCGCGTACCCCAGAATCACGCCTGGTCCGGCAGATTGAATAACAGACGCACTGCCCAAAAACAGGCCGGTACCCACGGCCCCACCCAACGCGATCAGCTGGATGTGGCGGTTTTTCAGGCCACGGTGCAGCGTTTCGCCCTGCTGTTGTCCCATGTCTAACCTCATGATGTTTTATTATTTTTTCTTCTTCTCAGCATGCCCTGTCGTCATACTGTTTCGAAAAGTTTACGTTTTTAGTGTAAGTAAATATGAGCCAGAACGTAGCCTCAGGAAGAGAATAGTGTTATATGCAGAGGTTTGCACTCGATTTCTGTGCCTTACGCGCAGAAATGACTAAATAAGCAGCGTGCTGTCTCATTTTTTACTGTCTATGTTTTGTCACAAATTGGTGCAAATGACGAATAACATTCTCTTATGGCCGACAGGAGATATTGACGATCATCCGCAGTGAAAAATGGCAGCCTGGTCTGTGATGTGCTGCTTCTGTGATGATCAAGCGGGCGGCTGTCTCATCGGAGCATTTGCCGCGCTGGGCGTACAGGGGAATTAGTCTTCACCCTGCGTTGCCCGGGCTTTTCCGGCACCGATAACGTTTTACGCCTTCACTGAACGGCGCTTAAAGACATAGCCAATCGCCAGAATGGCGATCCACACCGGAATCAACCACACGGAAATCGCCATGCCCGGCGTCATCGCCATAATCACCAGCACGCAGGCCATAAAGGCCAGGCACAGCCAGTTGCCGAAAGGATAGAACAGCGCCTTGAAGCGGGGTTCTGTTCCCTGCTGGTTAGCGCGCTTGCGGAAACGCAGATGCGCCAGACTGATCATCGCCCAGTTAATAATCAAGGTGGAAACCACCAGTGACATCAGCAGAGCAAACGCTTCGCCCGGCATCAGATAGTTGATCAGCACGCCGACAGCCGCCGCGGCAGCAGAAATCAGAATGGCGTTAACCGGTACGCCACGGCGATCGACCTTCATCAGCGCCTTGGGTGCATTACCCTGTTGCGCCAGCCCGAACAGCATACGGCTGTTGCTGTAAACACAGCTGTTGTAAACCGACAGCGCGGCGGTCAGGATCACCACGTTAAGGGCATTCGCCACCAGCCCATCACCCAGCTCGTGGAAAATCAGGACGAACGGGCTGGTGTTTTCGGTAATACGGGTCCACGGCATCAGTGACAGCAGCACGGTTAGCGAACCAATATAGAAGACCAGAATGCGCCCCAGTACCTGGTTGATCGCCCTGGGAATGCTCTTCTCTGGATTCTCGGCTTCTGCCGCGGTCAGGCCGATCATCTCCAGGCCTCCAAAGGAGAACATAATGATCGCCATCATCATCACCAGCCCGTGCAGGCCGTTCGGCATAAAGCCACCGTGATCCCAAAGGTTACTTATCGTCGCCTGCGGGCCGCCGTTGCCGCTGAACAGCAGCCAGCCGCCAAAGGCGATCATCGCCACTACCGCCACAACCTTAATAATCGCGAACCAAAATTCCAGCTCGCCAAAAACCTTCACATTGGTCAGGTTGATGGCGTTGATCAGAACAAAGCACACCGCAGCGCTGACCCAGGTTGGGATCTCCGGATACCAGAACTGGATATATTTGCCAACGGCGGTCAGCTCGGCCATGGCGACCAGCACGTAGAGCGCCCAGTTGTTCCAGCCGGATGCCAGCCCGGCAAACGGGCCCCAGTATTTATGCGCGAAGTGGCTGAAGCTACCGGCAACGGGCTCTTCAACGATCATCTCACCCATCTGGCGCATAATCAGAAAGGCAATAATACCGGCGATGGCATAGCCCAGAATGACCGCAGGGCCGGCTGATTTAATGACCGATGCGCTGCCCAGAAACAGGCCGGTGCCCACGGCGCCGCCCAATGCGATCAGCTGTATATGGCGGTTTTTCAACCCGCGATGCAGCGTTTCGCCCTGCTGATGTTTCATACTCTTCCTCGTGATTCTTTTTTTTATTGATGTCTGCCAAAAGGGTTGAATCTAATAACGTACTGAAATGTTTACACTTGTCGATGCAGTAAATGCTGGCTGCATCTGGCGTCGGGCAGAGAATAGTGGCATGCGAGGGGCTTTGCACTTCCTTTCTCATTCTGTGCGACATTGTGATTAAAAAAACACCGATCGCACCGGAGGTATGCATAACAATTTCAGGGAGCAGCATAAAGGAAATGGCTAAACGCATTTGGCGCCATTCATGGGGGTTTTTCAACTAAGCTGCTGCCGTGTTTCAAAAAAGTTTTAATAAATAACATTTATTGTGCATTCGGGGCGCCGAGAAAAATGCAGTTTATCTCTTGCCGGGAACGAGACAAGGGTCTGGTTTCGCCGGGTTGTCATATAGACATCAGGTGAATACTTTGTTACTTTACGGGCACCTTTTTTAAATTGGTATTACCAATTAACTCTGGCACATCGTAGAAGAAGGGATAATGGCTTACAGTAAGATTCGCCAACCAAAGCTCTCTGACGCCATCGAACAGCAGCTTGAATCCCTGATTATGGAAGGGACGTTGCGTCCCGGTGAGAAATTACTGCCCGAGCGTGAGCTGGCCGTGCAGTTTGATGTCTCCCGACCTTCCCTGCGAGAAGCTATCCAGCGCCTGGAAGCAAAAGGTCTGCTGCTGCGTCGTCAGGGAGGCGGCACCTTCGTCCAGAAAACCCTGTGGCAAAGCCTGAGCGATCCGCTTATTGAACTACTTGCTGGCCATCCTGAATCTCAGTTCGATCTCCTGGAAACGCGCCATGCGCTGGAAGGGATCGCCGCTTATTATGCCGCTCTTCGCGGTACAGACGACGATATTGCGCGTATACAGCAGTGCCATCTGCAAATTCAGACCGCTCAGGATAGTGGCGATCTGGACGCAGAAGCCGGGGCGGTAATGCAGTATCAGATTGCTGTCACAGAAGCCGCACATAATGTGGTGTTGCTGCATCTGCTACGCAGTATGGGCCCTATGCTGGAACAGAACGTAAGACAAAACTTCGAGTTGCTCTACTCGCGTCGGGAGATGCTGGTGAAAGTGAGCGAACATCGCGCCAGTGTTTTTCAGGCGATTGTGGCGCGCGAACCGGAACAGGCTCGCGAAGCTTCACATCGCCACCTGGCGTTTATCGAGGAAATATTGCTGGACAGAAGTCGGGAGCAGAGCCGTAGAGAGCGCTCCCTTCGACGTTTACAGCAACGTAGGGAATAACGTAAGGACGCGCGTAAAGATTACGCGGCACCATACCTGAAACCACTGGCGTAACGGCTAACACAGCGCCAGCACCAGGGACGCAGGGTATAAACGACGAGCCTGTCTCTTTGCCTTCTGAATGACAGAAAGCAAAGAGACAGGCTCCAGACAATTCAACGTATTAGACACAGATAAGGAATACCCCCCATGTCAGAACGTTTAAACAATGACGTGGATCCGATCGAAACTCGCGACTGGCTACAGGCGATCGAATCGGTCATCCGTGAAGAAGGTGTTGAGCGCGCACAGTTCCTGATCGACCAGGTACTGAGCGAAGCACGTAAAGGCGGCGTGAAAGTGGCCGCAGGTGCTGGAGCCAGCAACTACATCAACTCTATTGCTGTTGAAGATGAGCCGGAATACCCGGGCAACACATCTTTAGAACGTCGTATCCGTTCTGCTATTCGCTGGAACGCTATCATGACCGTTCTGCGCGCATCGAAGAAGGATCTGGAACTGGGCGGCCACATGTCCTCCTTCCAGTCTTCCGCCACTATCTATGAAGTGTGCTTCAACCACTTCTTCCGTGCGCGTACGGAAAAAGACGGCGGCGATCTGGTTTACTTCCAGGGCCACATCTCTCCGGGCGTTTATGCTCGCGCCTTCCTGGAAGGTCGTCTGACCGAAGATCAGATGAACAACTTCCGCCAGGAAGTTCACGGTAAAGGCCTGTCTTCTTACCCACACCCTAAACTGATGCCGGACTTCTGGCAGTTCCCGACCGTCTCAATGGGTCTGGGTCCTTTGGGCGCGATTTATCAGGCTAAATTCCTGAAATATCTGGAACACCGTGGTCTGAAGGATACCTCTCAGCAGACCGTTTACGCCTTCCTGGGCGACGGTGAGATGGATGAGCCAGAATCCAAAGGTGCGATCACTATCGCCACCCGTGAGAAACTGGATAACCTGGTCTTCATCATCAACTGTAACCTGCAGCGTCTGGATGGCCCGGTAACCGGTAACGGTAAGATCATCAACGAACTGGAAGGCATCTTTGGCGGTGCTGGCTGGGAAGTGTTAAAAGTGATCTGGGGCGGTCGTTGGGATGAACTGCTGCGTAAAGACACCAGCGGTAAGCTGATCCAGCTGATGAACGAAACCGTTGACGGTGACTACCAGACCTTCAAATCCAAAAACGGTGCCTACGTGCGTGAGCACTTCTTCGGTAAATATCCGGAAACCGCCGAGCTGGTGAAAGATCTGAGCGACGACGAGATCTGGTCACTGAACCGTGGCGGTCACGATCCGAAGAAAATTTACGCGGCACTGAAAAAAGCGCAGGACACCAAGGGTAAACCGGTGGTTATCCTGGCACATACCATCAAAGGTTACGGTATGGGCGACACCGCGGAGGGCAAAAACATTGCTCACCAGGTGAAGAAAATGAACATGGACGGCGTGCGCTACATCCGCGATCGCTTCAATGTGCCGGTTGACGATGCTGCCATCGAAAAACTGCCTTATGTGACCTTCGCTGAGGGTTCAGAAGAGCACACCTACCTGCACGCACAGCGTCAGAAGCTGGGTGGCTACCTGCCAACGCGCGAAGCTAAGTTCAGCGAGAAGCTGGAAATGCCGACGCTGGAAGATTTCCGCCAGCTGCTGGATGAGCAGAACAAAGAGATCTCAACCACTATCGCTTTCGTGCGTGCCCTGAACGTGATGCTGAAGAACCCATCGATCAAAGATCGTCTGGTGCCTATCATCGCCGATGAAGCGCGTACCTTCGGTATGGAAGGTCTGTTCCGTCAGATCGGTATCTACAGCCCGAATGGTCAGCAGTACACCCCGCAGGACCGTGAGCAGGTTGCTTACTACAAAGAAGACGAAAAAGGTCAGATCCTGCAGGAAGGCATCAACGAACTGGGTGCAGGCGCATCGTGGCTGGCGGCGGCAACGTCTTACAGCACCAACAACCTGCCAATGATCCCGTTCTACATCTACTACTCCATGTTCGGTTTCCAGCGTATCGGTGACCTGTGCTGGGCAGCAGGCGATCAGCAGGCGCGCGGCTTCCTGGTCGGCGGGACTTCCGGACGTACCACGCTGAACGGCGAAGGTCTGCAGCACGAAGATGGCCACAGCCACATTCAGTCTCTGACCATCCCTAACTGTATTTCTTACGATCCGGCTTATGCGTACGAAGTTGCGGTGATCATGCACGACGGTCTGGTTCGTATGTACGGTGATGCACAGGAAAACGTGTACTACTACATCACCACGCTGAACGAAAACTACCATATGCCAGCGATGCCGCAAGGCGCTGAAGAGGGTATCCGTAAGGGTATCTACAAGCTGGAAACTCTCGAAGGTAAAAAAGGTAAAGTTCAGCTGCTGGGGTCAGGTTCTATCCTGCGTCACGTTCGTGAAGCCGCAGAGATCCTGGCGAAAGACTACGGCGTGGGCTCTGACGTGTACAGCGTCACCTCCTTCACCGAACTGGCCCGTGACGGTCAGGACTGTGAGCGCTGGAACATGCTGCACCCGACCGAAGAAGCACGCGTACCGTACATCGCTCAGGTCATGAGCGACGCACCGGCCGTTGCATCAACCGACTACATGAAGCTGTTCGCAGAACAGGTTCGCAGCTACATCCCAGCCAGCGACTATCGCGTACTGGGTACTGACGGCTTTGGTCGTTCAGACAGCCGTGAGAACCTGCGTCACCACTTCGAAGTGGACGCATCTTACGTTGTCGTTGCAGCACTGGGTGAACTGGCTAAACGCGGCGAAATCGATAAGAAAGTGGTAGCGGACGCTATCGCCAGGTTCGAAATCGATGCTGATAAAGTTAACCCGCGTCTGGCATAAGAGGTAAAGAGTAATGGCTATCGAAATCAATGTACCGGACATCGGCGCTGACGAAGTTGAAGTCACCGAAATTCTGGTGAAGGTTGGCGACACTGTAGAAGCTGAGCAGTCGCTGATCGTGGTAGAAGGCGATAAGGCTTCCATGGAAGTCCCTTCTCCGCAGGCGGGCGTAGTAAAAGAGATCAAAGTTGCTACCGGCGATAAAGTCGAAACCGGCAAACTGATCATGATCTTCGAAGCAGCAGGTGGCGCAGCAGCGCCATCCGCTCCGGCTGAAGAGAAAAAAGAAGCCGCAGCGGCTCCGGCCGCAGCGGCCAGCAGCCCGAAAGACGTTAACGTACCGGATATCGGCGGCGACGAAGTTGAAGTCACCGAGATCATGGTGAAGGTTGGCGACACTGTTGAAGCCGAGCAGTCGATTCTGACTGTTGAAGGCGACAAAGCTTCCATGGAAGTGCCGGCACCGTTCGCGGGCACCGTGAAAGAGATCAAAGTTGCCGCCGGTGACAAAGTCAGCACGGGTTCCCTGGTGATGGTCTTTGAAGTGGCAGGCGCTGCGCCAGCTGCGAAAGCGGAAGCGCCAGCCGCACCGGCTAAGCAGGAAGAGAAAGCTGCGGCCAGCGGCCCGAAAGACGTAAACGTACCGGATATCGGCGGCGACGAAGTTGAAGTCACCGAAATCATGGTGAAAGTTGGCGACACCGTTGA
>CAJYIY010000064.1 GCA_913775305.1 uncultured Erwinia sp.
ATTATCTGCTGGCGGAAATTTCTGCCCTGCTGCGCAACGAGGCGGATGAGCAGGATATTCCGGCGCGCTTTGGCGGCGATGAGCTGGGGGTCATTGTTCACGATGCCGATGAGACAGGTATCCTCAATATGGCCAAAAATCTGCAGCTGAAAATTGCCCAACTGCGGCTACCGGCCTCTGCGGATTTCCACTGCTCTATCAGCATCGGCATTGCCGCCGCCAGCGAGGCAGAAGACCTGCAACAGTGGTTAAGCCACGCCGACCTGGCCCTTTACTGCGTGAAGCGCGCGGGCCGGAACGGGATTCAGCTGTGGCGACCCACGCAGCAGGAAACGGCAGAAGAAAAACGGTAATTCGCTGCCCTCTGTCTGACCACCGGCACGCGCTACTCCGTGACGGCGGCTAAAATCCGGCGAAGGCATTACCCTTCGTTCAGCGCCGTTGGCGTCAGCAGAACCTGCGTGATAAAAGCATTGATATCCTCCATCGCCTGCTGCCGCGCCAGCGGGGAAGGCTCAACGATCAGCAAATCACTGTAGCCGTTAATGATCGCGCCCAGCTGGCGGGTGATGCGGGCCGGATCGCTGCTGCTGAACACGCCCTCAGCCATACCCGCCGTGATGATATCAGCCAGCAGCTGCTGCCATCTGTCCACCATCAGTCTCGCCAGCGTACCGTACTCTTCATTATGCACGGCCAGCTGCCACAGCGACCCGTAAAGCTGCCAGACCGCATCCTGTACCTCAGGCAAATAGTTGTCGATCAGTAAACGCAGCTGCTCTCTGGCAGGCTTACCGAGGACTCTGGCCTTCAGATTGTCCAGATCGGCCTGCATACAGACGGTCAGCGCCTCCAGGCACAGCGTCTGCCAGTCACGGAAATAGTGATATATATGGCTACGGGAAATACCCACGCGCTCGGTCAGTTCACGCGTGGTCACTTTTTCCAGGCCTTTCTCAATAAATAACGCGATCGCGCTGCTGAGAATTTTGGCTCTCAGCTCTTCTGCCGTTTCTTTCATCTTTTATTCCGTGTGACATCTGAATTTATTGCCCGGAACAATGAGCCGGACGCAGCACCCTCCTGAGAACCAGAAAAGTGATAAACAGTAGCACTGCGGCGCTGCCCAGCACGGCGAGGTAGGCGCGATCGAAAGCCGCCTGCGCCAGGACGATCAGCCAATGGGCACGCTCTGATCCCATACCGGCGGCAATGCGCAGAGCTTCGTCAATGCTATCATAAGCCGCTTCCCCGTTAACTAATCCATCCGGTAAAGTCAGGCCATAACTGTAGACGGCGGTCATTATGCCGCCCAGTAGCGTAACGCCCAGTACACCACCCAGCTCCCAGGAAACGTCCTCAATCGCGGCCACCATGCCGGCCTTTTCTTCCGGCGTATTGAGCATGATGGCGGTCGAAGCCGCGGTAAACATTGCGCCAAAGCCGCCTCCGGTCACAAACATGGCCAGCATCTGCCAGGCCACCCCACGGTTAAACAGCACCAGCATGCTGATAATGCCCAGCAGGCTGATGGCAAAGCTGGACATAATCACCGAACGCTCACCGTAGCGCGGCAGCAGTACACCCGCCAGCGGAGCCGCCAGCACTGCAGCCACCGGCAGTGGCAGCATAATTAATGCCGACATCAGCGGCGACATATTCAGTACCAGCTGCAGGCGCTGGGTCAGAACCAGTTCAACGCCGGTCAGCGCGACGCCGGAGACGATCGCAATCACCACACCGCCAGAAAAGCCACCGTTACGAAACAGTGAAAAATCGATCATCGGCTGCACGGCACGCTGCTGGCGACGAACAAACAGCGTCAGAAACAGTGCGCCAATGATGGCCGCCGCCGCCGCCGAGAACAGTGAAGCGTTAATATGACTCAGCTCTTTCAGGGCAAAGACCACGCCGACCAGGCCAAACATAATTTGCAGTGAACCCACAAGATCGAAAGTCCTCTGGCGATTGCCGTCGTGATGCGGAATCAGCCAGCAGGCGAAAGGCAGCACGACCATCGCGACCGGAACGTTGATCAAAAATACCGAGCCCCACCAGAAATACTCCAGCAGCACACCGCCCAGTACCGGCCCCAGCGCTGCCGCACCGGACGCCACCGCGGCCCAGATACCAATCGCGAGCGCCCGCTCACGCTCGTCGCTAAAGATGTGACGCACAATCGCCAGTGTGGCGGGCATCATCATTGCCGCACCAACGGCCAGGAACACGCGGGAGGCGATCAGCAGCCCGGCGGTCGGCGAATATGCCGCACACCACGAGGCAAGGGCAAACATCGGCAGTCCGCTGATAAACAGTCGTTTATGGCCCAGACGATCGCTAAGAATGCCCGCGCCCGGCAGCAGCCCTGCCACCACCAGCGGGTAAGCGTTGATAATCCATAATTTGTCCGCCGCCGTGCCGTCCAGATCCTGCATGATGTGCGGCAGTGCGGTATACAGCACTGTCATATCAATCACAATCAAAAACAGTGTGCTGGTGACGATCGCCAGCACCAGCCAGCGGTTGTTAGGGTACATCGGGAAAACCTCTCTGATCGACGGAGGCTATGGCCCGACCGTCGGATTTGCTATTTTTGAGCGGTTGCTCAAGAGCAGGAAAGTACTTGAGCAAGCGCTCAAAATCAAGTGAAGTTTTCCGGCAGCGGAATACTGTTAAGGGAATTAAGGGAATTAAGGGGAAGGTAGAAGCGCAGTACGGGGTATCCGCAGCAGGAAAGGGTAACGCCGCCAGAGAGAGCTTCGCTCTTCAGGACGACCCCGGTTCAGGCTTCTCTTGCCCGCAGCGGCCGGAAGACATAATCATACAGCGGCGAAAACTGGGTGAACCTTTTGACTAATGCCTCGGAAATGATGCGATGAAGGTCATCCTGCAAAAAACCCATTGTCGTGGCGAAATTCTTCGGATGGAAAAAGGCTTTGTCATACACCATCACCGTGCCCTCCCAGGTCAGCACGGACTGCCCATCCGGCTGCGACAGACTCAGGAAGTTGGCTTTATGATATGACTTACCGTGCATGCCCAGGTAGGTGGTACGCGAGTCGTACTCTTTTTTATTCACCAGCCGGCAAAATTCATAGGGAGAATCGTACTGCGGCAACGAGAAATCCGGTCCCTGAAGATGCACATCGCCCGACATGCCCTCAATCGACACCCTGATATTGATCTTATCGAACAGAAAATCGAAGTGATGCGATTTCGTAAACGCAATATGAATCTTGAAGTTATCCGCCCTGGTGGCCCAGCAGTTCAGAAAGCCCGCCAGCAGCACGCAAAAAACCTGCCACTCGCTCATTTTCTTTTCACCGGCCAGGCTGCGGAACCGGCTGACGATCAGTTTCGATTTCGGGTGCATAAACAATGTGTAAAGCGGATCGCCGGAACTTAGCACTTCCATCATTCAGCCCTTGATCTGAAAATCGCCCGTCACAGCCGGGCATCTTAGCATTATCCCAGTAACATCACAGCGCCTGCGCGCAGGCCCAGGCTGAACTCCACGCCCACTGGAAGTTGTAGCCGCCCAGCCAGCCGGTGACGTCCACCACTTCACCAATAAAGTACAGCCCCGGCACATCACGCGCCTCCATGGTTTTAGAAGAAAGCTGCGTGGTATCGACGCCGCCCAGCGTCACTTCGGCAGTGCGATAGCCTTCGGTACCGTTGGGCTGCACACGCCACTGGTGTAGCGTCGTCGCCAGCTCGCCCTGCTGCCGGCTGTTAAGCTGCTTCAGGGTACATTCCGGTACCTGGCCCAGCGCCTGCAGGCATTCGACCAACCGCTTGGGTAGCCGCTTCGCCAGGGTGTTTTTCAGGCTCTGGTTTGGGTGCAGGTTACGCTCTTCATTAATCAGCGCCACGATATCCTGCTGCGGCGACAGATCGATGGTGACAAACTCTCCCGGCTGCCAGTAGCTGGAAAGCTGCAGCACCGCCGGGCCGGACAGGCCTCGGTGGGTGAACAGCAGCGCTTCTTTGAAGACCGTGCCGTCTTCGGCCGTCATCATGGACGGCAGCGATACGCCAGAGAGCGTCTGAAGCTGTTCCAGCAGCGGCTTATGCAGGGTAAACGGCACCAGTCCGGCGCGGGTCGGGAACACCTTCAGACCGAACTGTTCGGCAATCTTATAGCCAAACGGCGAGGCGCCCAGCCCCGGCATCGACAGACCGCCGCTGGCGATAACCAGTTTTTCTGCCTGCACTTCGGCGCCGTTGAGCTGCAGCGTATAGCCAGATTCGTCGCGGGCTACGGAAATCACTTCGCTGCGCAGCCGCAGGGTCACCTTACCGGCCTCGCACTCTTTCAGCAGCAGATCGACGATCTGCTGGGCTGAGTCATCGCAGAACAGCTGTCCGAGGGTTTTCTCATGCCAGGCGATACCGTGGCGGTTGACCATATCGATAAAATCCCACTGTGTATAACGCGCCAGTGCGGATTTACAAAAGTGTGGGTTGTGCGACAGGTAGGCCGTCGGTTCGGTATAGAGATTGGTGAAGTTGCAGCGGCCTCCGCCGGACATCAGGATTTTTCGTCCGGCTTTTTTCCCATTATCAATCAGCAGCACGCGCCGCCCTTTCTGGCCCGCCTGCGCTGCGCAAAACAGGCCAGCAGCGCCCGCGCCAATTACGATAACGTCATAGTTTTCCACTGCTCACCCCGGTACTGCCCAACAAAAACGCTGATTGTAGAGAGTTGACGGCAGGGAAACCAGCATCAGACGAAATCTCAGCGGAAACATTTTGTAACTTAATGATTTAACATAATTTTCTCTGAGAACTGTCACTGCCCTGACACATTAATGTCAAAAAAAGTCTATATTTCACTTTCCCCCGGTGCGGTTTGTCGCTGATAATGCGCCGCGTTCATGTCCTCCAAAATGGCGTAACGCTTATGCTACATCTATTTGCTGGTCTTGATTTTCATACCGGCCTGCTACTGGTTCTGGCTCTGTTGTTTGTATTGTTTTATGAAGCGATTAACGGCTTCCACGATACAGCCAACGCGGTCGCAACCGTGATCTACACCCGTGCAATGCGCTCGCAGCTAGCGGTCGTCATGGCTGGGGTGTTCAACTTCTTTGGTGTACTGTTGGGCGGCCTGAGCGTAGCTTATGCCATTGTCCATCTGTTACCCACCGATCTGTTATTGAACGTTGGATCGGCTCACGGGCTGGCGATGGTCTTCTCCATGCTGCTTGCCGCCATAATATGGAATCTCGGAACCTGGTATTTTGGGTTACCGGCCTCCAGCTCTCACACCCTGATTGGTGCCATTATCGGTATCGGCCTGACTAACGCGTTACTGACCGGAACTTCGGTTGTTGATGCACTGAATGTGCCGAAGATGATTGGTATCTTTATGTCATTGATTATCTCGCCGATTGTTGGCCTGGTCATTGCGGGCGGACTGGTGTTTCTGCTGCGTCGTTACTGGAGCGGTAACAAGAAACGTCGCCGTATACACATGACTCCCGCGGAACGTGAAAAGATCGATGGCAAGAAAAAGCCACCGTTCTGGACTCGTATTGCGCTGATCGTGTCGGCGATTGGCGTCAGCTATTCACACGGTGCCAATGACGGCCAGAAAGGCATTGGTCTGATTATGCTGGTGCTGATTGGCGTGGCGCCGGCAGGCTTTGTGGTCAATATGAATTCCACCGGTTATGACATCACCCGCACGCGTGATGCCGTTAACCATCTGGAGCAGTATTACCAGGAGCACGCCGCTTCACTGACACACATTATTCAGATGTCACCGCCTGCGATCCCGTCGCCGGAAGAGGTGCCGTCAGGTCCTCATGAGTTCCACTGTGATGCCGCGCGTGCGCTGCCCGTCATCCAGCGTGCTCAGAGCCTGCTGAATAATCTTTCCGGCTACGATGCCCTGACCGTTGAAGAGCGCAGCCATCTGCGTCGCATGCTGATGTGTATTTCGGATACGGCGGAAAAAGCGGCGAAGCTGCCGGAAACCAGCGCGGATGACAAGCGTTTCCTGACCAAGCTGAAAGGGGATTTGCTGAACACCATCGAATATGCTCCGGTATGGATTATCGTGGCGGTTGCGCTGGCGCTGTCATTAGGCACCATGGTGGGCTGGCGTCGTGTTGCCACCACTATCGGTGAAAAAATCGGGAAGAAAGGCATGACCTATGCGCAGGGCATGTCGGCGCAGATGACCGCGGCAGTTTCGATTGGCGTGGCAAGCTATACCGGCATGCCGGTTTCAACCACGCACGTCCTCTCCTCCTCGGTGGCAGGTACAATGCTGGTTGACGGCGGTGGCGTACAGGGCAGAACCATTAAGAGTATCCTGCTGGCGTGGGTATTTACCCTGCCGGTGTCGATTCTTCTTTCCGGTGTGCTGTACTGGATTGCGCTGAAGCTGATTTAAGGCAGCCCGGACAGAAACGGTAAAAAGCGGACTCAGGTCCGCTTTTTTTATCGCTGCATCCTGCGCTTAGTGCCAGACCGCCAGGCCAATCAGGCTAATGACCACCAGCCCGCAGAGGGCGCTGGTCAAAATAAACTGACCGCGTACACGCTGACAGCGGCGAATAAACTCATCGTCATGATGATCGAGATAGCGCTGGGCCCAGATGTAGTACACCAGCCGAACCTGTTTGCCCGGCTGTCCATGCGAGGTAAAAAATCCTGCTCCATCAACGTACTGATACAGCAAAGGATCGCAACCGCGTAACACCACAAGCAAGGCACGCAGCGAAGAAAAATAGCGCGCCATATTCACCAAACAAACGACACAAAGAGCCCAGAAAAGCGCGATGGTGCTGATCATGATCCCCTCCCGGCCATTCATCACAGAGAGCGTCAGACGGGCAAGCCGCGGCGCCCTGCGATGGTTGAACTGCCCCTGTTATCGATATCGGCCCGTTACGGCTGTCCGCCGGCCGAGGCAACGATAAGAAAGCGCTCACAGGCGCCTGATATCAGTGTAGGAGATGTGCACAAATTTTTTCCAGCGCTCTGCCCCGTATCCGCAATAAACGGAAGAAAATTCATGTTGATCCTGTCCGCAAACACCGCAGACTGCCACCCAGTCCTTTAACAAATTCGCTATACTCATTGGTATACCGTCTGTATCAGAACTTACGCGAAAAGGAGTATTCATCATGGCTTACAAACATATTCTGATTGCTGTAGACCTGTCGCCTGAGAGTAAACTGCTGGTTGAGAAAGCCGTATCGATGGCCCGCCCTTATGATGCCAAAGTCTCATTGATCCACGTTGATGTGAATTATTCGGACCTCTACACCGGACTGATTGACGTTAATCTGGGAGATATGCAGAAACGCATTTCCGAAGAGACCCACTCCGCGCTAACCGAACTGTCAAACAGCGCCGGTTATCCTGTTGCTGAAACCCTTAGCGGCAGCGGCGATCTTGGCCAGGTGCTGGTTGATGCGATTAAGCAGTATCAGGTCGACTTGGTCGTGTGTGGCCACCACCAGGATTTCTGGAGCAAGCTGATGTCTTCTGCCCGCCAGCTGATTAACACGGTGCATATTGATATGCTGATTGTGCCGCTGAACGATGAAGACGAAGATTAATGCCGTTGTTTTAACGACTCCTCAGTGAGGCCGGGTATCCCCGGCCCCCTGTTACGATGTTAGCGGCGCATAAATATCAAACCGATGCCCTTTGGTGATTATCGCATTCGGCGTGGCAACGTCGGCCAACGGCGGTGCGTAATCCGGGCGTTTCACCACCACACGTTTGGTCGCCAGCTGGCGCGCCGGTTGCAGCAGCCCGTCAGCATCCCCATCCGGCCCCACCAGCGACTGAAACACCCGCATCTCTTTCTTAACCAGTGCGCTTTTCTGCTTGTGCGGAAACATCGGGTCGAGGTACACCACCTGCGGACGCGGCACGATCTCCGCCAGCGCCGTCAGGCTGGAGGCATGCAGCAGCGTCAGCCGCTCACGCAGCCAGCCGCCAATCTCCGCATCGGCATATCCGCGCGTCAGACCATCGTCCAGCAGCGCCGCCACCACCGGATTGCGTTCCAGCATCCTGACGCGGCAGCCAACGGACGCCAGCACAAACGCGTCACGCCCCAGCCCCGCCGTGGCATCGACCACGTCCGGCAGATAGCCGCTTTTGATGCCGACCGCTTTCGCCACCGCTTCACCGCGCCCCCCGCCGAACCTGCGGCGATGCGCCATTGCTCCGCCGACAAAATCAACGAAAATACCGCCAAGCTTTGGTTCATCGCGCTTGCGCAGCTCCAGGTGTTGCGGCGTCATCACCAGCGCCATTAAGGCACTGTCGTCATGCGTCAGCTGCCAGCGGTCGGCCAGAATGGATAAGGCACCGTCTCCGGTGCCCGTTTCATCCAGTAAACAGATGTTCAAACCGCTTATCCCTTGATGCCGTAATGTTTCAGCATCGCATCCAGCTGCGGCTCACGGCCACGGAAGCGTTTAAACAGCGCCATTGGCTCCTCGGAACCGCCGCGCGACAGGATATTATCGAGGAACGACTGCCCGGTTTCGCGGTTGAAGATCCCTTCCTGTTCGAAACGCGACCAGGCATCGGCCGCCAGCACATCTGCCCACAGATAGCTGTAGTAGCCAGCGGCATAGCCACCGGCAAAGACATGGCTGAAGGCGTGCGGGAAGCGGCCCCACGACGGACCCGGCACCACCGCCACCAGCGATTTCACCTCTTTCAGCGTTTCCAGGATCTGGGCTCCTTTCGCCGGGTCAAACTCGGCATGCAGGCGGAAGTCAAACAGGCCGAACTCCAGCTGACGCAGGATAAACAGCGCCGCCTGGTAGTTTTTCGCTGCCAGCATTTTCTCCAGCAGCGCCTGCGGCAGCGGTTCGCCGGTTTCATAATGGCCGGAAATAAACGCCAGCGCTTCCGGCTCCCAGCACCAGTTTTCCATAAACTGGCTCGGCAGCTCGACCGCATCCCACGGCACACCGCTGATGCCGGACACGCCCGGAGTTTCAATACGGGTCAGCATGTGGTGCAGGCCGTGACCAAATTCATGGAACAGGGTGGTCACTTCATTGTGGGTAAACAGCGCGGGCTTGCCGTTGAGCGGGCGGTTAAAGTTACAGGTCAGATAGGCCACCGGCTTTTGCAGGGTACCGTCGGCTTTACGCATCTGTCCCACGCAGTCATCCATCCAGGCCCCGCCGCGCTTGTGCTCGCGCGCATAAAGGTCGAGGTAGAAGCTGCCGCGCAGCTCACCGCTTTCGTCAAACAGGTCGAAGAAGCGCACGTCCGGATGGTAGACATCTACATCTTTTCGTTCGCTGGCGGTGATACCGTAAATGCGCTTCACCACTTCAAACAGGCCGCTCAGCGCGCGCGCTTCCGGGAAGTACGGGCGCAGCTGTTCGTCACTGATCGAGTAGAGGTGCTGTTTTTGCTTTTCGCCGTAGTAGGTGAGATCCCACGGCTGCAGTTCGTCCACGCCGAACGCCTTTTTCGCAAAGGCACGCAGTTCGGCCAGCTCTTTCTCCGCCTGAGGACGCGCACGTTTGGCCAGCCCGGTCAGGAAGTCGATCACCTGCGCCGGGTTTTCGGCCATCTTGGTCGCCAGCGATTTATCGGCGTAGGAGTCAAAGCCCAGCAGCTGAGCCAGCTCGTGCCGCAGGGCCAGCTCTTCGGCCATCACTTCGCTGTTATCCCACTTACCGGCGTTCGGTCCCTGATCGGAGGCACGCGTGGAGTAAGCGCGGTACAGCTCTTCGCGCAGTGCCTGATTATCGCAGTAGGTCATGACCGGCAGGTAGCTTGGGATATCCAGAGTCAGCAGCCAGCCCTGCTGCTCTTTGGCCTCCGCCTGCGCTTTGGCGGCGGCCAGCGCGCTCTCCGGCAGGCCGGACAGCTCGCTTTCATCGCTAATCAGCTTACTCCAGCCCATGGTGGCGTCTAAGACATTGTTGCTGTAGGTCGACCCCAGCTCGGAGAGGCGTGCAGCGATTTCACCATAGCGCTGCTGTTTCTCTTTCGACAGGCCAATACCAGACAGTTCAAAATCGCGCAGGGCATTATCTACCGCTTTTTTCTGTGCCAGATCGAGTGCAGCATAATGGCTACCCTCTTTGAGATCGCGATAAGCCTGATACAATCCCTCATGCTGACCCGCCCAGGTGCTGTATTCAGACAGCAGCGGCAGCGTTTTTTCGTAGGCCTGACGCAGCTCCGGGCTGTTTTTCACCGAGTTCAGGTGGCTAATCGGGGAGAACAGACGACTTAAACGATCGTCCACTTCAGCCAGCGGCTGTACCAGGTTATCCCAGCTGTAGGGAGCGCCCTGGGCCACGACTTTCTCTACCGCCGCACGGCAATCATCCAGCGCCTTTGTCACGGCAGGAACCACATGTTCAGGTTTGATGGCGGAAAACGGAGGAAGAGTAAAAGGAGAGAGTAACGGGTTGGTCATAGCGCAGAAGTCCTTTAATCGGTGTAAGGAGCGCGTTTTTACGCACGATTTCTCTAACATGAGGTTAAGTGTAGCGAAAATCAATGGCTGCCCGCGTAACATCTGCTCTTCATCGGCCGTCGGGGGTCAACTCTCGCCGCACATTCAGCTTTGCTGGTGCAGGTTATACGTTGCATAATCTTTCGCTTTGTTACGACGTTTTACTCATTTAACAGGGAGTGTAATGATGTGGTTTTTGCTGGCGCTGTCTTTGTTGCTTTTATCATTTAGTCCGCGCAGCGCACTGGTGGTGTTGTTTATTACTCTGGCGATGGCTGTCGTCAATCAGACGCTGCTGCCACCGGGCGTTATCGCCCTGGGTATCATATTCTGCATTGCTATCTGCTGGGGATACCGTCAGCAGCAAACTCCGTTCGCGTTGCCCGGTGAGATCCTGCTGGTATCAGGCGCTATCGCACTGGGGCTGCATATGATACCGGGATTTAATAATCAAATCGTCGCCTCCGGTGTACAGGCCGGGGCACAGAGCCTGCCGTTCACCTTCTATTTTAACCTTGATAAAGCGCTGATCCCTTTCCTGCTGCTCGGCTGCATGCCGACGCTGATGGTGCGTCCCTCACAGCCGCCGAAGAATCCGCTGTGGTGGCTGGTACTGCTGCTGTCGATGCCGCTGCTGCTGCTGCTGGCAACCGTGCTCGGGGCGTTGCGGGTGGAGCCTCATGTGCCCACCTGGACAGGTTCATTTATGCTGGCTAACCTGTTTTTCGTCTGCCTGGCAGAGGAAGCGCTGTTTCGCGGTTATATCCAGCAGCGTCTGAGCCCGCTGCTGGGCGATAAGCGGGCGCTGTTGATTGCCTCGGTATTGTTTGGCCTGGCGCATTTCTCCGGCGGGTTGATGCTGGTGTTTTTCGCCACCCTGACGGGTGTAATTTATGGCCTGGCCTGGCTGTGGAGCGGCCGTCTGTGGGTGGCGACGCTGGTGCATTTTTCCTTTAACATGCTGCACCTGCTGTTCTTCACCTATCCTGTATGGCAACGCTTGCCGACCTGATATAATCGGTGCCATTCGTTCTCATGCTTTTTCCTGCATCCGTTGCTGTGCGCCGTTCTGTGGGGTAATCCGTGGGGTAATAATTGTAGAAAATTGATTTACCATCAATTAAAGCCGCATAAAATCAACAGGATAAATAATGCTCAGCTATCGCCACAGTTTTCACGCCGGCAACCACGCCGATGTACTTAAGCACACCGTACAAAGCCTGATTATCAGCGCGCTGAACGAGAAAGATAAACCCTATCTCTACCTTGATACCCACGCAGGTGCCGGTCGCTATCTGCTGAGCGGTGAGCATGCCGAGCGCACCGGAGAATACCTGGAAGGCATCGCACGAATCTGGCAGCAGGACGATCTTCCGGCAGAGCTTGAGCCTTATATTAAAGCGGTCAGGGATCTCAACCCCAACGGCAAGCTCCGTTATTATCCGGGCTCGCCGCTGATTGCCCGCTATCTGCTGCGTGAATACGATAAGCTGCAGCTGACCGAGCTGCACTCCAGCGATTTTCCGCTACTGCGTGGTGAGTTCCTGAAAGACAGCCGCGCACGTACCGAGCGTGCCGATGGCTATCAGCAGCTGAAAGCCAAACTGCCGCCGCTGTCCCGCCGTGGTTTTGTCCTGATCGATCCGCCGTACGAGCTGAAAAGCGACTATCAGGCGGTGGTGAAGGGTATCGAGGAAGGCCATAAGCGCTTCAGTACCGGCGTTTATGCGCTGTGGTATCCGGTCGTACTGCGTCAGCAGATTAAGCGCATGTGCAAAGAGCTGGAGGCCACCGGCATTCGCCGTATTCTGCAAATTGAGCTGGGCGTTCGCCCGGACAGCGATCGTTTCGGCATGACCGCTTCGGGGATGATTGTCATTAACCCGCCGTGGAAGCTGGAGCAGCAGATGAAGAATGTGCTGCCTTGGCTGGAAAAGGTGCTGGTACCCTCCGGAACCGGGCACAGCAAGGTGGAGTGGATCGTCCCGGAGTAATGTCTGCGGCGCCGTGTGGGAGCCGGGTAATTCAGGCGGATTGAGCGGTCACTTCACTTTGGCCCTCTGGGGGCGGGCATCCTGCCCGCACCCAGACTGGCACCTGTATTCCCACGGTGATCAGACGGTAAACACCGAAAAATCATGCGCCATCTCCGTCGCCGGAAACACCGCCCGGCACTCCTCCAGCAGCCGCTCACAGTCATGCCGCAGATAGCGGGAACTGAGATGAGTCACGATCAGCCGCTTCGCGCCGCTCTCCTTGGCCACCTTAGCCGCCTGCACCGTCGATGAATGTCCGCGGCCGTTGGCTTTTTCTTCCATGGCCTGTTCCAGCGTGGCTTCATGCACCATCAGATCAACCCCCGCGGCCAGTTCGGTTGCCGCCTCCGTTGGTGCAGTATCACCAAAGATAGCCAGGCTGCGACCTTTGATGGCCTGACCCACGTAATCCCAGCCGTTGACCACCCGGCCATCGTCAAGCGTGACGGTGCGCCCCTGCTTCAAATCGTAATAGTAGGGGCCGGGAAGAAAACCGTCAGCTTTCAGCCGGGCCGCATCCAGCGGGCCGGGTTTATCCTGCTCATCGATGCGGTAGCCGTAGCACTCCACCGGATGGGTTAACGGAAAAGCCGTGACGCGGAACTGCTCGTCGTGACACACCTCCCCGGCGGTAATTTCAATAATCTCCAGTGGGAAAGTCAGCCACGAACCGCTCAGCTGCAGCGAGGTTTCTACAAAGGTCCTGAGGCCTGCCGGACCATAAAGCGTTAACGGCTCGCTGGCACCGTTCATCGAACGGCTGGTCAGTAAACCCGGCAGGCCGAAAATATGATCGCCGTGCAGATGGGTAATAAAAATTTTCTCGATTTTTCCCGGCTTAATCGGCGTGCGCAGGATTTGATGCTGAGTCCCTTCCCCGCAGTCAAACAGCCAGCTGCCGCGGTTGTATTCATTCAGACTCAGCGAAATACTGGTGACATTTCGCTCACGGCTCGGCGTACCGGCCCCTGTACCTAAGAACTGCAATTCCATACGCTTTCCACTCCGTCATACCGTTGTATTCTGCCCCGAACAGGATAACAGGCTGCGAGTTTAGCACTGGTGGGCATCGTGCGTCGTTACAGCCGATCATTCGCCCTTTCCGGCAGGGCAGCATGTAGAGCCCGGGATAACGTCACTCATGCTTATCAAAAAGAAGTGCAGTCCCGGTTGCCCGGTTGCCACCGCCCTATCACAATCATAGACGCAATCTTTGCGGCATTTGGCCGAGTGGCGTTACACTTGTGCTCAGCAAAATAATTCACTGACTGAACTGGAAGATTCGATGACCAAACATTATGACTATCTCGCCATCGGCGGCGGCAGCGGCGGTATCGCCTCCATCAACCGTGCGGCCATGTACGGACAGAAATGTGCGCTGATCGAAGCGAAAGAGCTCGGCGGCACCTGCGTTAACGTGGGCTGCGTACCGAAGAAAGTGATGTGGCACGCCGCACAGATCGCTGAAGCCATTCACCAGTATGGCCCGGATTACGGCTTCGACACCACCGTTAACCAGCATAACTGGGACGTGCTGCTGAAGAACCGCAGCGCCTATATCGATCGCATCCACAACTCGTACGATAACGTGCTGGGTAAAAACAACGTGGACGTGATTAAAGGCTTCGCCCGTTTTGTTGATGCGCACACCGTGGAAGTTAACGGTGAAAAAATTACCGCTGACCATATTCTGATCGCCACCGGTGGCCGTCCGGTTCAGCCAGATATCCCTGGCGCCGAATACGGTATCAACTCCGACGGTTTCTTCGAGCTGCAGGCGCTGCCAAAACGCACCGCGGTAGTGGGCGCAGGCTATATCGCGGTAGAGATTGCCGGCGTGCTGAACGCACTCGGTTCTGAAACCCACCTGTTTGTGCGCAAGCACGCGCCGCTGCGCACCTTCGATCCGCTGATCGTTGATACGCTGCTGGAAGTGATTAACACCGAAGGCCCGACGCTGCACACAGAATCTGTACCCAAAGCGGTCGTGAAGAACAGCGACGGCAGCCTGACCCTGCAACTGGAAAATGGCACAGAGCAAACTGTCGACTGCCTGATCTGGGCAATTGGTCGTGAGCCAATGACCGATAACCTGAATCTGGAGGCGACCGGCGTTGCGCTGAATGAAAAAGGCTACATCAACGTTGATAAGTATCAGAATACCAACGTAGAAGGTCTCTATGCGGTGGGCGATAACACCGGCGCGGTAGAGCTGACCCCGGTGGCGGTGGCGGCGGGTCGTCGCCTCTCCGAACGCCTGTTCAATAACAAACCGGACGAGCATCTGGACTACAGCAACATCCCCACCGTTGTGTTCAGCCATCCGCCGATCGGCACCGTAGGCCTGACTGAGCCGGAAGCGCGCGAGAAGTTTGGTGATGACCAGGTCAAAGTGTACAAATCCGCTTTTACCGCCATGTACACCGCCGTCACCCAGCATCGTCAGCCTTGCCGTATGAAGCTTGTCTGCGTGGGAAGCGATGAGAAAATTGTCGGCATTCACGGTATCGGCTACGGCATGGATGAAATGCTCCAGGGCTTCGCGGTAGCGTTGAAAATGGGCGCAACCAAGAAAGACTTCGACAACACCGTGGCAATCCACCCCACCGGCGCAGAAGAATTCGTCACCATGCGTTAATCGCATTACCGGCGCACCCGTAGCGAATGCTGCGGGTGTATCAACAGTGCCTGTCCACGGCTGCAGTAATAGCATGATGTTGAAATAAACACGTTCCACTCATCTGCATCGTGAATGACTTAACTGAATATCATTTTTGTTAAAAAAATCTGATTCTCTCGCCAAATTTCCACAATACTGGATTAAATTTTCAACTTCACATTCATTATTCCACCAGGTAAATGAAAAAGCGTGGAAGAAATGAGACATGTTTAGTACCTTGGTGAAACGATATTTTTCACAAAAACAGATCGCATACCGCTTCCTTTCATCAAACAACTGCGGGTGAAAACAGGATATTGTACTGACAACGTGCTTTATGGACATAAAAAAAGCACAATCGTCAACGATTGTGCTTTTATGTTTTTTTATAATTTAGTAAATAATTTCCCTGGTGTCTGGCATTTTGCCCCCAATAAATATAAAACACATCGGGGCTTTTATACTACAATGCGTATCACGCTGTAATTCTGTAGAAGATAATATTACAAATATTCTGATAAATAATCTGACCCAAAGTACAGGTCGTGACTGTACCTTGTGTCGCTGTCCTGATGGGGAGAAGAGATGAAAAGCAGAAATCGCCCAATCCAACCGGCAGCACATTGCTTACCCTACATTGCTGTTCATCAAGCCATCACTGTCAAGGAGACGGTTTATGTTAATGAGAAGTGAAGAAAATGTTGAGGAGGTGATCAGGCATTTTCTTGAGAATACCTTGAGGGAATTTGGACAGTTGACCTGGGCCTATGTGGTGCTCTCCAAAAAAGATATGTCGTGCATTTTTGGTGTGACAAATTATCCTGATGAGTGGGTGCAGCGCTATCGTGAAAACTCGCTGCAGTACACCGATCCGGTGGTCATCACCGCGCTAAACCGGCTCACGCCGTTTGCCTGGGATGAAAACCTGTTGGTCAGCTCAGGATTTAACCTCACCGATGCCTTTACCGAGGCGAAAGCGTTTGGTTTAGTCAACGGCTACACCTTTGTTTTACATGATTATAATAATAATCTGGTCACCCTGTCCTTTATTATCTCCCCGGAGAGCAGCGCTGAAGTTATGCAAACGCTGATTCAACATAAAGGGGATCTTTCTATTTTACTGGCATCGGTACATGAAACTTATCTGGCCTTAAATTCTCTTTCTGAGAAAAAGTCATCGGGTAAAGAAAAAACGGCAGGCTTCACCGAGCGAGAAAATGAAATTCTCTACTGGGCAAGCGTCGGTAAAACCTATCAGGAAACCGGCATTATTCTGGGAATAACCGTGCGCACGGTTAAATTCCATATGTCGAACATCGTTAAAAAGCTGGGCGTCGCCAATGCCCGGCATGCTGTGCGTTTAGGCGTGGAGCTTCAGCTGATTAAACCGGTTACTTAATGATTACTGTACGCTAAACGGCAGTGGCCAGGCGTTGAGTTCCTGCTCATCCTGCTGCTTATGCCGTCTGATTTTCGCCTTTAACTTTTCCTGACTTTGCGTATCGATATGCCCAAGCAGGAGATAAACAGGTTCATTTTTTTCAGACATGCCGATTTCCAACACCGTCACGTTCCAGCCTGAACGTCTGATGATCGCCATCATCGAGTGGCTGGCAACCGCCAGGATCCCGTCATAGTGGCGATCTTTAGCGTAGTTAATCAGTGACAGGAACAGACTCATCGTCACCGGATATTTTCCTCCTAACAGCGAGTGAGTTCTCTCTTTATCGACGAAGAAACGCGTCGATTCAACAAAATTCCCCTCAGGTATATTGATCGCATTAAAAAATCCAGAAAACGCGTCATTCAGCATATTATTATGCTTCATATCAATCATCCTTGTGCCGCATAATATCACTCCGTTTTCCACTCCAAATATATAGTCCGTTTTTTCATTATCGAACCGATCGTATTCCATACCATCTGAACAGCTGACGGCCCACTGCAGACGATCTTTAAAGGTGTGCTTTCTCAACATAAAAAGATCTTCCGCTTTCTTGTTATCCAATAATGAATAGTTTACAGCATAAATATTAAACATAATGTTACCTTTTAGAATTTAAATAAAAAAATCCGGTAACATCAGCGAAGCTTCATTCATAGCATGCCGGGGCATAACGATAATAATTCTTTTCTATAGCTTTTCGCCATGACAACAAAACAGGGGGGTAATGTGGAAAATATCTGAACCGGAGGCACAGGGGGTCACTGCGAGGAATTGGGATGTCGTGATCAAATCAGCACCGGCTGGCAGGCATTAATAATGCCCAAAAGCATAACCGGCTCTATTACCCTTCTTTTAATGCGCTTTAATGAAAATAAATCACTGACAGCAAAAAAGGCACCACTCACTGTCACAAAGCAAATGATGTTCCAGAAATCAGCAGCAATGGCAACGATAAGCACCTGTTATTTTTCGATACCCTAAGCTGGCATGGCAGCAGCACCATGCCGATACGGATAAACGATACTTCCCTGCCAAAGAAGGCAATTACTGCCCGTAATACGCATTCGCCCCGTGTTTCCGCAGAAAATGTTTATCCAGTAGCGTCTGCTGCATACTGTCTGCAGCGGGCTGCAGCTGGCGGGTAAAAAGATTCATGTAGGCAATCTCTTCCAGTACCACGGCATTGTGTACGGCGTTGGCCGCATCAGTGCCCCAGGCAAAGGGACCATGTCCGTTAACCAGCACCGCAGGTATCTCCTTCGCACTAATTCCCCGATGATTTAACGTCTCAACAATCACATTACCGGTTTCATGCTCATAATGGCCGTTAATTTCCTCATCGCGCATC
>CAJYIY010000065.1 GCA_913775305.1 uncultured Erwinia sp.
CCTGATAGGTGTGACGCAGGTGCGAGGCGTACTGTCCAATGAGCTTGCCAAAGATAAAGCCGATAGCGCTGCCGCCGATCACCGCCCAGAGTACATCCACCAGCGCCCAGTGGCTGAGGTACGCCCAGGACATTTCACCGCTTCCGGTTAGCAGCGCCACCGCCAGCATCAGCAGCGGCAGGGCGGTACCGTCATTCATACCGGCTTCGCTGGAGAGCGAAACGCGCAGAGTGTCGTTATCGCGCGCATCGTTAACGGAGATCAGGCTGGCGAGCACGGGATCGGTCGGGGCGACAATCGCGCCAAAGGCCAGCGACAGCGGCCAGGAAAATCCGGCCAGCCAGTGGGCGGCCAGCATCACGCCCCCGACCGTCAGTAGCATGCCCGGAAAGGCCAGCCGAAGTCCCATTCGCCAGCCAGCGCTGTTCAGCGGCAGGCGAAGCTTCAGCCCGGTGATAAACAGCGAGGCGGCCATGGCGATTTCGGTCAGATTTTTGGCCAGCGAAGCGTGGGCGGCAATATCCACGCGCAGCAGGTCCAGCACCCACGGGCCGCAGACGATACCGGCTATCAGATAGAGTGCAAAGGCGGTCACCGGCCCGCGCTTAATCCAGCCCGATGCCAGTGAAACCAGCAGTAACAGACCGCCCGCGGCGGCAGTCCAGCCAAGAAATCCCATTTTCAGTCCTGTCGTGATTTAATCAACTTTCCAGTATGGACGCGATATCGGAGGCTGGCACAGCTGTTTGCCGCTTTTCTGCGCATCCGGATGCGGCGATTACCGCTAACGGTCAGACTTTTCCGGGGTGGCTAACTGGAAAGTAAAGTTCCTGATACTGACAGTAAATTGGCTACGGATTTTATATAACACTCTGTTTTTAATGTTAAATTACCTCATATTTCCCGCTATGCAAATGCACATTCTGTGCCGTTATGTCGGGGAAGAAAGTCGGCAAAGATTGTCATCCGCGGGGCGGAGGTATACTGTTAGCGCCTGTCCATTTTTCTCATCGTCGGCGTTCGTTATCCGGTCGATGAGCCGCTAAAACTGAGGTTATTGTGTCCAGTTATTCTCCCGCGCAGCGCCCAAGACGCCTTCGTCAGTCCGCTTCCCTTCGTACCCTGTTCCAGGAATCCAGCCTCAGCCTCAACGATTTGGCCCTGCCGATCTTCGTTGAAGAAGAGTTGGATGACTACAAACCTGTCGCCGCCATGCCGGGCGTGATGCGTATTCCTGAAAAGCGCCTGGCGTATGAGATCGAGCGGATTGCTAAAGCCGGAGTGCGTTCGGTGATGACCTTTGGTATTTCTCATCACACCGATGCCACGGGCAGCGACAGCTGGAATGAGAACGGTCTGGTGGCGCGAATGTCACGCATCTGTAAAGACACGGTGCCGGAGATGATTGTGATGTCCGACACCTGCTTCTGCGAATATACCAGCCACGGCCACTGCGGCGTGCTGCATGATCACCGCGTGGATAACGACGCCACGCTGATCAACCTTGGTAAGCAGGCCGTGGTGGCCGCTGCAGCCGGTGCCGACTTCATTGCGCCGTCAGCGGCAATGGACGGGCAGGTGGGGGCTATTCGCCAGGCGCTGGATGCGGCGGGCTTCACCGACACCGCGATTATGTCCTATTCCACCAAGTTCGCCTCTTCCTTCTACGGTCCGTTCCGTGAAGCGGCCGGGACTTCGCTGAAGGGCGATCGCAAAACCTATCAGATGAACCCAATGAACCGCCGTGAAGCGCTTCGCGAGTCGCTGATTGATGAAGCTGAAGGTGCCGATGCGCTGATGGTGAAACCGGCGGGCGCCTATCTGGATATTCTGCGCGAGGTGCGCGAGCACAGCCGGCTGCCGCTGGCGGCTTACCAGGTAAGTGGGGAATACGCGATGATTAAATTTGCCGCGCAGGCCGGTGCCATCAGTGAAACCGACGTGGTGCTGGAAAGTCTGGGGGCGATTAAGCGTGCCGGTGCTGATATTATCTTCAGCTACTTTGCGCTGGATCTGGCGGAAAAGAACATTCTCTCCTGATCCGTCAGGACCGGTTGGCCCCTGATAACTGCGGGGCTTCACACTTTACCTTTGCCTGAGCTGTTCAGTTCGTCGATCGCTGCCATCACCGCGGTGCTGGCAGGCTGCGGATGGTGCTTTTCAAACAGGTTCAGCTGCGCCACGCCGTTGCTAAAAAGTCTGCCAGCTGTAGTAGCGCGCGCTCAATACCCATCATCTTAAGCTTGTTACTGATGCGTCGCCCTACACCCCAGACCTCCTCTACGGACAGCAGTGCCGGCAGTCTGCGCTGGTGATCGCAAACGCACGCAGCTCCCGCCGCATAAACAGTGTTATTGCCGCCTTGCACAGCGTTGCCCAGTCGCGAAAGTAGTGACAGCTATGGCTGCACAAGTTCCTGACTGTCAGGTCAGTTCACGTGTTGTTATCCGCTCTATGCCTTTGGCGGTAAACAGAGTCATCGCACCGTCAAGAATGCGCACGCGCAGGGCCTCGCGTGTCTCTTTCATTTCCGCTAAACGTTGACTTTGAGCAACTGCTCAAATAGACTGTATCTGGTTTTTGAGCAATCGCTCAAACTTTATCTTACCAGAAAATAACCCGATGAAACCCTGTACCCCGACGGAAATTGTACCGACTTCCGCCAGCGCGTTCGCGACGCTGAAATTACTTGGCCGCCGCAACGGCAAAAAACTTATCCTTACACTGCTGCTGGTAATCGCCGAAAATGTGACCTATCTGCTCTATCCGCTGGCGGCAGGTTTTGCCATTAATGCCATTCTCAGCGGCGAGGCGCTGCATGCGGTTTTATACGCGGCAGTTGTATTTACCATGTGGGCGATTGGTGCCGCACGCCGTAGTGTCGATACGCGCACTTTTGCCCGCATCTATGCCGGCCTGGCCGTACCGGTGATCCTCGCGCAGCGCCAGCATAACCATCCGCCCTCAACCGTAGCGGCCCGGGTAGCGCTATCACGAGAATTTGTCGACTTTTTTGAACAGCATCTGCCGGTACTGATCACCTCGGTGGCGTCGATGACCGGTGCGGCAGTGATGCTGCTGGCAATCGAGTTCTGGACCGGTATTGCCTGCCTGATGATTCTGGTCTTTTTCAGCTTGTTTCTGCGTGGCTACACGCGTAAAAACGAGCGGCTGTTCGGCCGCCTGAACGATCGGTTGGAGAAAGAGGTCCGCTTTGTAACCCATGCTGATAAACCAGCGCTGACCCGCCATTACCGCGTACTGGCCGGACTGCGTATCCGGCTGTCGGATCGTGAAGCCTGGGGTTATCTGGCGATCGGCAGTGCCACAGCGCTCCTGTTCGCGCTGACTATTTTCTATATGACGCTGAAAGGTGGAGTGGATGCGGGCCATATCTATTCGGTGATGACCTATATGTGGATGTTCGCCACGAGCCTCGATGATGGGCCGCAGCTGCTGGAGAAATATTCGCAGCTGAAAGATATTGGAAAACGCGTCAATACCGGGCTTGAGTAGCTCGCCGCCGTGTCCTGACCAACACCCGATGTTATCATGACCGATCTTGGCTTTACCTTCGGTGGTGCAATAACGTGAAACATCGTCGGCATGCAGTATCGGAGCGACGCCATGCGCCGGGCTGTCGTAACCCTGAGTGCCTCCGCACGGTCCAGACAAGGCTCAGACGGCGACGGGCGATATAAACGGTAATCAGTATTGCGCCAATCTATCTGTAATAATTAAAAGTCAGGTAAAGAGGGAGTGCGGCTGTTGTACTCACCACAATGACTGATTGCTGACCGCGTCATAGCTGTACCGATTCAAGGCAGTGTCTGGCAGTATCGTAAAACCCGACTATACTTAAAGATGATGTTGTCCGCACTGAGGGTCGACGCGATTTAAAATCTCGGCCCCTCTCATCGTCAGACGACAGGCAACCACATTACGCCGCCCCCGTCAGACTACGCAACTACCCTCATGCACAGCATTTTTCTGAAACATCAATCAGGAGGTAGAGGTGATCCGACAAGCCGATTTCGTTCCCTCGCTACAGGTGGCAGAGCGCTATGCGTTCTTTTTCGATGTGGACGGCACGCTGGCGGCGATTAAGCCACGGCCGGAGGACGTGTCGATCCCGGTTGATACCGTGCGTGACCTTGAGCGACTGGCGCAGCGCTGCGCGGGGGCAGTTGCACTGGTTTCTGGTCGGCCTGTAGCCGAGCTGGATGCGCTGGTCGCCCCGCTGCGCTTGCCTGTTGCCGGAGTACACGGTGCCGAACGGCGCGACTTCCAGGGCAAGGTGACGCGTATTGCGCTCGATCCGGCAACGGTTTCCACGCTGGGTCGCGAGTTGGAGCAGGCGATAACCGCCCTGCCGGGGACAGCGCTGGAAAACAAAGGGATGGCATTCGCGCTGCACTACCGCCAGGGGTTACAGCATCAGCGGGCCCTCGAAGCACTGGCCGACGGGCTGACAGTCCGCTTCCCTGAGCTGGTGGTGCAGCCGGGTAAATGTGTTTTGGAGCTGAAGCCGCGCGGAGTCAACAAAGGTGCGGCAATTAATGATTTTATGCAACAGTCCCCGTTCGTCGGGCGTATCCCGGTGTTTATAGGTGACGACTTGACGGATGAAGCGGGTTTCGAAGCAGTCAATACCCTGGCAGGTATCTCAATTAAAGTTGGCATCGGTACCAGCGTTGCGCAGGAGCGTCTGGCTGATGTTGATGCCGTCCACCGCTGGCTGGCACAGGGCCGATGAAAACCAGAATAAGACGCCACCACACCGGCGAGGAGCCAAAGTTATGAGTCGTTTAGTTGTCGTATCTAATCGTATCGCCATTCCGGATGGCAGCAAGAGCAGTGCCGGAGGGCTGACCGTCGGCATTGTTGATGCTCTGAAAACCACCGGGGGAGTCTGGTTCGGCTGGAATGGGGAGATCAACGAAATTGGAGAAGAAGATGATGAGCTGAACATGCTGGAAAAGGACGGCATCACCTATGCCTCTTTTGGCCTGAACCAAAACGATTACGATCTCTACTATCTGCAATTTTCCAATGCGGTGCTGTGGCCGGCATTCCATTACCGGCTCGATCTGGTGAACTTCCAGCGCGAAGCATGGGAAGGCTACAGCCGGGTTAACAAGCTGCTGGCGCGGCGCCTGCTGCCTTTACTGCAGCCGGATGACATCCTGTGGATCCATGATTATCACCTGCTGCCTTTCGCCGCAGAGCTGCGCGAACTTGGCGTGACCAACCGCATTGGTTTCTTCCTGCACATCCCGTTCCCGACGCCGGAAATTTTCAATGCACTACCGCCGCATGCTGCGCTGCTTGAAATGATGTGTGACTACGATCTGCTGGGCTTCCAGACCGAAAGTGACCGCATGGCCTTTCTGGAATGTCTTTCACTGCTGACTTCGGTACAGAGCGACGGGAAACAGCATCGTGCCTTCGGCAATCGCTTTTCTACCGAGGTTTATCCCATTGGGATAGCGCCGGACAGTATTAAAGAGATGGCTGAAGGTCCGCTGCCGCCGAAGATGGTCGCAATGAAGAAAGATCTCGGCGATTTGCAGAATATTATTGCCTGCGAGCGGCTGGATTATTCCAAAGGGCTGCCGGAACGTTTCCTTGCCTATGAAGCGCTGCTGGAAAACTTCCCGCAGCACCGCGGTAAAATCCGCTATTCGCAGATCGCCCCGACTTCTCGCGGCGATGTGCAGGCCTATCAGGATATACGCCACCAGCTTGAAACCGAAGCGGGGCGGATCAACGGAAAATACGGCACCCTTGGCTGGACGCCGCTCTACTATCTCAACCAGCATTTTGACCGTCGTTTACTGATGAAAATCTTCCGCCTGACCGATATTGGGTTGGTGACCCCGCTGCGTGACGGCATGAATCTGGTGGCAAAAGAGTACGTTGCCGCACAGGACCCGGACGATCCGGGCGTGCTGGTGCTGTCGCGTTTTGCCGGGGCGGCAAACGAACTGACCTCGGCGCTGATCGTCAACCCTTACGATCGTGATGAGGTCGCGGCGGCGTTGGATCGCGCACTGACCATGTCACGCACCGAACGTATTTCGCGCTACAACGAGATGATGGCGGTGCTGCGGCAGAATGATATTACCCACTGGCGCAAAAGCTACCTGCAGGATTTAGAAGCCTTAAGGCCGCGCAGCGAGCAGGAGAAGGAAGAAAAGAAGGTAGTCAGCTTCACCCGACTCGCCTGATCGACAGGCAATAAAAACCCCCAGCCGGAGGGTAACGGCTGGGGGTTTTGACTTCAGGGCAGCAGGCACGCTGGCCACGCCGCGCAGGATTACATCCGCTCGACGGTTTCAATACCCAGCGTGTCCAGACCCTGCTTCAGCGTTTTCGCGGTCAGCAGCGCCAGGCGCAGACGGCTCTGTCGGGTGGCCTCATTTTCCGCGCTGAGGATCGGACAGTGCTCGTAGAAGCCTGAGAACAGACCGGCCAGTTCGTACAGATAGGCACACATCACGTGTGGCGTGCCGTCACGTGCAACCTGGGTAATGGTTTCTTCAAACTGCAGCAGGCGAACGGCCAGTGCGGCTTCGCGGTCTTCGCCGATCAGCGTTGAACCACCAATGCCGGACTCGTCAATCCCCGCCTTGCGGAAGACCGACAGCACGCGGGTGTAGGCATACTGCATATAGGGCGCGGTATTGCCTTCAAATGCCAGCATGTTATCCCAGTCGAAGATGTAGTCGGTGGTACGGCTTTTTGACAGATCGGCGTATTTCACCGCGCCAATACCGACGATATTCGCCAGCGTGTTCAGCTCTTCGGCAGGCATATCCGGGTTCTTTTCCGCCACCAGTTTGGTCGCGCGATCTACCGCCTCATCCAGCAGGTCAGAGAGCTTAATCGTGCCCCCTGCGCGGGTTTTGAAAGGCTTGCCGTCTTTGCCCAGCATCATGCCAAACATATGGTGTTCCAGCGGCACGGAGTCCGGCACGTAGCCCGCTTTGCGCACGATGGTCCACGCCTGCATCAGGTGCTGATGCTGACGGGAGTCAATGTAGTAAAGCACGCGGTCTGCATGCAGCGTTTCATAACGGTATTTGGCGCAGGCAATATCGGTGGTGGTGTAGAGATAGCCGCCATCCTTTTTCTGGATGATCACGCCCATCGGTTCGCCTTCCTTGTTTTTATACTCGTCAAGGAATACGACGGTGGCGCCTTCACTCTCTACCGCCATGCCTTTCGCTTTCAGGTCGGCGACGATACCCGGCAGCATATCGTTGTACAGGCTCTCGCCCATCACATCGTCACGCGTCAGGGTGACGTTCATACGATCGTAAATGAGCTGGTTCTGCGACATGGTGATATCGACCAGTTTTTTCCACATTGCGCGGCAGTATTCGTCGCCGCCCTGCAGTTTTACCACGTAGCTACGGGCGCGTTCGGCAAAAGCCGGGTCTTCGTCGTAGGTCCGTTTGGCTTCGCGGTAGAAGGCCTCCAGATCGGCCAGCGCGATATCGTCGTGATGTTCGTTCTGCTGTTTTTCCAGGAAGGCGATCAGCATGCCGAACTGCGTGCCCCAGTCACCAACGTGGTTGGCGCGGATCACCTTGTGACCCAGGAATTCCAGCGTGCGCGCCGCTGCGTCACCGATGATGGTGGAGCGCACATGGCCCACGTGCATCTCTTTTGCCACGTTGGGCGCGGAGTAGTCAATAACGATGGTCTGCGGCTCAACGGACGCCACGCCCAGCTTTGGCGCGGCCAGCACGTCGTCAACCTGCTGCGCCAGCCAGGCGGGTTCAAGAAAGATATTGATAAAGCCCGGTCCGGCAATCTCAATCTTGCGGGCAATGCCGTTTAAATCCAGCTGTTCCAGCACCTTTTCTGCCAGTTGTCGTGGCGGCATGCCCAGTGATTTAGCCACGGCCATCATGCCGTTTGCCTGATAATCACCAAACTGCACTTTGGCTGACTGACGCACCTGGGGCTCGCAGTCCGCAGGCGCACCGACTGCGATCATTGCCTGACTGACTTTTTCTGAGAGAAGGGCCTGAATATTCACCGAGTTACCTTAATTATGCTGAAAACGCCCGCACGCACAGGGTGCGGGCCGCGTTCGCGACGCCGCCTGCGGGAAGCCCCGCTGCGCCGCCGTTAAAAAAACAAGGGGGGAAGTATACTGCATTTAGCCCAGGATTTTCCAGGAACCTTAACGCGACGACGGGGTGAGATTTTGCTGCCTTTTCGGTTAACATAGCCCGCTTTAACAGAAAGCCACTTCCGGGCCAGATGCCGCTCCGCCAGCGCTGCGCCCTACTCAAGGATTTTTCAGATGACCGATATCAATCACCAGGCTGAACTGCAAGATTTACGTGTGGATTTGGCGCGTTTCGTCGGGGATCTTACCCATCTCGCCGGGCGTCTTGGCCTGGATCTTAACGCTCTGGAGGCCGACCACATTGCGGTTCGCTGCCATCAGAACACCACGGCCGAGCGCTGGAAGCAGGGGCTGATGCAGTGCGGCACGCTGTTTTCCGAAAAGAACATTGCCGGCAGGCCGATTGCGCTGTTTGAACTGCATACGCCGCTGGCCGTAGGGCCATGGCAGATCCGCGTTGTTGAGCTGCCGTGGCCAGGGGCTAAGCTGTATCGCCATGAAGGCTGGGAGCACGTTGAGATCGTGCTGCGCGGCGACGAGGCACAGCTGGGCACGCGAGCGCTGGCGCTGATGGCGGACGACGGCCTGATCCAGCAGGGAATTTCAGTCAAAAGCAGCGCACCGAAAGGGGAAGGTGAACGCCTGCCCAATCCGACGCTGGCGGTGACCGACGGTAAGGTGACCATCAAGTTCCATCCGTGGAGCCTGAAAGAGATTGTGGCCAGCGAAGCCGACCAGCACGGCTGACGCTTTCCGGCCCGGTACAAAAGCTGTCGCTGACAACGCTCGTCGTCAGTCAACGTGCCGTGCCGATGCTTCTCTGCTTACCAGCCTGCCTTGCTGCGTGAAGAGAGCGCCAGCGTCATGCGGCGCAGGGCCTCTTCCAGCAGCAGGCGATGACAGCCGAAATTAATGCGTACAAAGCGGTCGTCGCCGAAATCGCTCCCGGCGGAAAATCCCAGCCCGTGGCGCTCAAAGAACTGTTGCGGGTTGCTCACACCCAGCCGCCCGGCATCGATCCAGCCGAGATAGCTGCCTTCCGGAGGAACCATGCTCAGTTCCGGCAGGGAGTGAAGGTGGTTGACCAGCGCATCGCGGTTGCGCTTCAGATAGGACAGCTGCTCGTCAAGCCATGGCTGACCCTCGCGCCAGGCAGCGGTCGCGGCAACGTAGGCCAGCACGTCGACATCCGGCACCATCCCTTTGCGCTCGCGGCAAAAGCGATCGCGCAGTTCACGATTGGGAATAATCGCAACCGAGGCGCCCAGTCCGGCAATATTAAACGTTTTCGACGGCGACATCAGGGTGATGGAACGCTGGGCGGCATCTTCACTCAGGCTGGCAAACGGAATGTGCTTCACTCCGGGTTCCAGCAGCAGATCGCAGTGGATTTCATCCGAACAGACAATCAGGTCGTGGCGCCGGGCGAAACGCAGCTGCGCTTCAAGCTCATCGCGTCGATAGACCGTGCCGCCGGGATTATGCGGGTTGCACAGCATCAGCAGCTTTTCTGAACCGTTCAGCTGCGATGCGTGCGCCTCAAGATCCAGTACCCAGCGTTGCCCCTGCAGCTGCAGAGGAATATTCAGCTGTGCACGATCGGCCAGCTTAGCCGCCTGGCGGAAAGGGGGATAGATCGGCGTAGGGGCAACGGTGCTCTCTTTTGGCGAGGTAAACGCCCGCACGCACAGATTAAGGCCACACACCACGCCGGGTAAAAACACCAGCCACTCCGGCTGGATCTGCCAGCCATATCGGCGTGACAGGCGCTCAACAATCACCTCGCTCAGCTCTTCCGGTGGAAAACCGTAGCCGAACACGCCGTGAGCAATACGCTGCTGAAGCGCTGCCGTAATACAGTCCGCCGAACGAAAATCGGTATCGGCTACCCACATAGGAAGGATATCTCGATCACCATATTTTCGCCATTTGAGACTATCGCTGTGACGGCGGTCTATCCGTTGGTCAAAATCGAATGCCATGCTAATGATTCCCGTTAAAATATAGTTCAGTACTGCATCACTTCAGACTAAAGCCCTGATTGTGAATAAACAACCAGCCAGCAGTAATTATCAGGAGAATGGAATGCAAAAACTGGAAGTATGCTGCTACGGGGTGGATTGCGCACGGGTTGCGGAGCGTGCTGGTGCCGATCGAATCGAGCTCTGTGCGTCCCCGTCTGAGGGGGGATTAACGCCATCGGCGGGGGCATTGATTGCGGCAAGAGCGCACGTATCCATACCGGTCCATCCGATTGTTCGTCCACGCAGCGGTGACTTTTGTTACAGCGTCACGGAATTTGAGCAGATCAAATCGGATATTGCTTACATCCGTGAACTCGGCTTCCCTGGTGTGGTGTTGGGGCTGCTGGACCTGTACGGGCATATCGATCTGCCGCGCATGCTGCAAATTATGCCTTTGTGCAGTGGGATGGAGGTAACCTTTCATCGTGCCTTCGATCTCTGCCACAGCCCGCTGATTGCGCTGGAGCAGCTGACGGATCTTGGCGTGGCGAGGATCCTTACCTCCGGCCAGCAGCAGAGTGCGGAAAGCGGATTGCCATTATTAAGGGAACTTACCGACCTCACCCGCGGTCCAAAGATAATGGCAGGTGCGGGAGTGCGCTTAAGCAATCTGCAAAAGTTCCTTGATGCCGGCATCAGCGAACTGCACAGCTCAGCCAGCCAGCGAGTTTCATCACCGATGTGTTACCGTAAAGCCGGCGTTTCCATGTGCTCTGATGCTGATAACGATGAATTCAGCCGCAGCGTGGTTGACGGTGACGTGGTGGAAGCGATGAAAAGCGTCATCATGCTGGGTTCCCCAGTCAGGGTAGCCTGATAAGACAAGATTTTGCCGCGCAGCACGCCGAACCCTGACGTGGTGTTTGCAAGTACCAGACCCCAGCATGATTTGTTGGGGTTTTTTTTGCTGTTTACGCATCAGGCTATGTCGGCAAACGGCAGTGGCTTATACACTTATCCCTATGGATTTTCAGACGGTTGCGAGAGTCGTGATGAGAATGAGGAAGACGCGCTGTGTCCTGGGCATGCTGTCAGGTTTACTGGTGATGCAAACGACCGCTGCGTCGGCAAGCAAAACCAGGGTTGAGCCTGCGCACTGTGCGGTCAATCAGCAGCAGATCAACGATAATAATAATCTGCTGCTGCTGGGCGGCACGGCAAAAGGGCCGATGAAGCAGTTTATCGTCGGAGAGTTCGGTAAGGATGTTGACCAGCAAAAGCGCATGCTGGGAAAGTTTGACCGCTGCGGCGTACTGACTCAGGCTGATATCAGCTACGACAGGCAGGATATCAACACCCGACTCAAGCTGGATTTAAGAATTGAGCGGGTCAGCGTTGGCTGGCAGGCGCGCTATGACATGACCATCTTTGGCATGCGCAATAACAGTGAAGTCGTGCTGCATAACAAGCAGGGCTCCACGCTCTATTTTTCCGGACATAACGGCAGCATTACCAGTGCATCTGAGCAGTTTGTCATGCAGGGGGAAGACGGTTTTACGGAGACCGTAAACTATTACGATCGCCATTCCCGGCTGATCCGCAGCGTGGTCCGGGGAACCGACAACAGCAGCAACGGCGACTATTTCTATCGCTGGAACGATAAGAATCAACTGCAGACGTCAGGATCGGCCCGCAGCACAATCCAGTGGAATTATGACCCGCAGGGGCGTGAACTGGGGGTGAATATTCGGGAATATACCCCGTTCAGCGCCACCACCACGCTGGACCAATGTCAGCTCTGGGACGAACGCGGAAACTGCACGCTGAGCTATTCGCGGGAGATGGAAGTATCGGCAATGGGGATGTTCCGGCGGAACAGTGCCACCGGCACCCGTTATGAATACTGGGACCAGCCGTAAGACCGGTCCCCGGTGGGTTTATTTGACGGACTGACTGAAGGTATCA
>CAJYIY010000066.1 GCA_913775305.1 uncultured Erwinia sp.
GTCTGCCGCTGCTGCGGTGCCGGCGGTCATCAGCAGTGCGGCGGTGGTGAATCCCAGAAGAGTATTTTTAAACACGAGACTTCTCCTTTCCAACGGTTATTTGATGCGGGAACCCAGCATCCGTTTCAACGTAATGTCTTTATCAATAAAGTGATGTTTCAGTGCGGCAAGTCCGTGAAGTACGGAAAGGACGACCACGCTCCAGGCCAGCCAGAGGTGGATGTCACCCGCCAAATCCGCCTGCTGACCGAGATCGGAAAACACGGCGGGGACGGGGACCACGCCAAAGACATTAATGGGTTTTCCTTCTGCGGTTGAGATGAGATAGCCGCTGATCAAAATAGCAAACAGCACGCCATACAGCAGGAGATGTGCGGCGATTGCGGCGTAACGGGTAAGCGGCGAGTAGCTGCTGAGCGGCTCAGGCGGCGGGGAGATAAAACGCCATGCTAGGCGGATGAGCATCACAGCGAACAGCACCATCCCAATGCTTTTGTGCAACTCGGGGGCTTTGTGATACCAGGTATCATAATAACCCAGCGTCACCATCCACAATCCAATGCCGAACATGCCATAGACCACAACAGCCACCAGCCAGTGCAGAATGATACTGAGAGAGCCGTAACGGGTATCGCTATTTTTCCACTGCATATTTCACCCAATGTCTTTTTTTTGATAAGACTGTCCAGGTGAAAGATTAAAATCAACAGCTAATTTCTTCTGGTAACAAAAAGATTATTTATGTGAATTTTTTTGAATATTAATCGTCAATTATGCTCAATAAACCCGTTGTTGTTGATGGGGGTATGGCGTGTAACTGCTTCTTGAGGTGAAATTTAATCATCTCTTCATGTTGAAAAATCATTCTGTCTTTTTGCTTTTTTTACAGTTATCGTCAATTTGGCGTCATATTTTGTCAGTTTTTATCAGCTTAAAGACATAAGGCTGACTAATATTTAATGAAGTTCGTGTTATTCATGGTGTAAAAAGTTAAAAAATTCTCAATAATTGTTTTTTAATAGCATTTGACGTGCTTTTAATAGAGTAAAATGTGGTTTATTTGAATTATGGCGGATTTTTGCCTACATTAAAGATATGTAAATCAGAGGGCCAGCAAGTTACGAGGCTGATTGCCATCTCACATTTCGCAGCATTATAGCTTTCTTACCCGTGGTGTATTTCCGTTTGATCTGGCGTAGAAAGCTATAAGGCTGCTCAATCTACTGCGTCAAAGGGAGCGCTATGAGCAATTTATCCGGGCAAAAAGCACCGCAAAAGAGACATTTCTGGCATAAAAAATCGGCTAAAAAAGAGCTGAGCGTTGACGAAATCACTATTGTTGATAAGGACATGTTAAAACGCGCTGTCGGTGCGGCTGCGCTGGGTAACGCCATGGAATGGTTTGATTTTGGTGTATACAGCTACCTTGCTGTCACCATCGGTAAAGTCTTCTTTCCCGGCGGCAGTGCCGCCGCGCAGCTGTTGGCCACGTTTGGAGCATTCGCTGCAGCCTTCCTGGTGCGGCCCCTGGGTGGGCTGGTATTCGGTCCGCTGGGTGACCGTATTGGCCGCCAGAAAGTGCTGGCGCTGACCATGATCATGATGTCCATTGGGACATTCTGCATTGGGTTGATCCCCGGTTACGATTCAATCGGTATATACGCCCCGGTGCTGCTGCTGCTGGCGCGTTTGCTTCAGGGCTTCTCTACCGGCGGAGAGTATGGTGGCGCGGCCACCTTCATTGCGGAATACTCTACCGATGAGCGCCGCGGCTTTATGGGCAGCTGGCTGGAATTCGGCACGCTCGGTGGCTATCTGCTGGGAGCCGGGCTGGTAACCTGCCTGACGGCGGCGATGTCTGAGCAGGCGCTGCTGGACTGGGGCTGGCGGATCCCGTTCTTTATTGCGGCTCCGCTGGGATTGTTCGGTCTCTACATCCGACTGAAGCTGGAGGAGACCCCGGCGTTTCAAAAGCATATGGAAAAACAGGATCAGCTTGAGCACAACAAACCGCAGCTCGGGCTGTGGGGGATGCTGAAAAAATATCGTGCGCAGATGCTGAAGTGTATCGGCCTGGTGCTGCTGTTTAACGTTTCAAACTACATGCTAACCTCGTACATGCCGAGTTATTTGACCGGTATCCTTGGACTGAGCGAACTGAGCAGCCTGCTGCTGATTCTGGTGGTGATGTTTGTGATGATGCCGCTGACGTTGTTCTGGGGACACTGGAATGACCGGCTGGGTCGTCGACCGGTTATCTGGGGCGGTGCGGTTGGCTTAATCCTGCTGGCGATCCCCTGCTTGATGTTGATTGGCACGGGCAATATGCTGCTGGTCTTCCTCGGGCTGATTATCCTTGGTGCACTGCATACCTGTTTCAGCGGTTCAATGCCGGCTACGCTGCCCGCGCTGTTTGCAACAGATATTCGTTACAGTGCATTAGCTATCGGCTTCAACCTTTCGGTATCGCTGTTCGGTGGCACCACGCCGCTGGTCACCACCTGGCTGGTGGAGAAAACCGGTAATCTGCTGATGCCTGCATACTACCTGATGGGCGCCGGGGTGATTGGTGTCATTACCGTCTTCACTCTGCGTGAAACAGCACGGAAACCACTGCGTGGTTCGGCACCCTCCGTCGGCAGTCGCGCCGAGGCGCACCGACTGGTGAACAGGCTGCGCCTGCGCAGCCAGAAAGCGCAGGCGGGTGAAATGAAGGAGTAATTTGCGCAACAACGGCGCGGGTAATAAACGGCTCAGACCTGAGCCGTTTTGTTGTCAGGCAAAACGCGAGAGCGTGAACGGTGTTAAATCAAACTCGCTGGCTTTGCCAGCGGCAAACTGTGCGGCAATCTCGCCCAGCACGCTGACAAACTTAAAGCCGTGTCCGCTTAAACCGGTAATAATCAGCCGGTTGGGATGGCCCGGGAAAGCGTCAATGATGAAATCTTCGTCCGGCGAATTGTCGTAGGTGCAGGACTCGCCGCGCAGGCAAACGCCAACGCCCGGCAGAAACTGGCGTAAAAAGCCGAACAGCTCACTGCCGTCTTCCGCCATGCTGCCAAAGGGCCTGCGCTGTTCAGGCGCATCGATCGGCTGCCCGCCCTCGTGTTTGCCAATTTTGATGGCATTATTATCTGCCGGAAAACCGTAATAGTGATTGCCATCCGGCATTTCTGCGGTAAACGCGGGAAACCTGTTATTCTCACTGTATCGTCCATCCGCCTGGTGCCAGGCAAACACTTTGCGCACCGGGGTCACCGGCAGGGAAGGGTAGAGCGATTTGACCCAGGTCCCGGCGCTCAGCAGCAGCTTGCGCGCCTGATAAACGCCTTCTGCTGTATGGACGGTCTGCAGGCCATCCTGTTCATCGATAGCGCTGACTTCACAATTGAACAACTGCGCGCAGCCTGCCTCTTTTGCCAGACGGATCCAGTGTCTGATGGCGACCTCTGATTTCAGGTAGCCGGAATGCGGCTCGAATACGCCAGTATAGCCCTGCGGGACACTGATTTGCGGCCAGCGAGAGGTGACCTCTTCGCCGCGAAGAACTTGCACGTCAAGCTTAAACTCCCGCGCGCTGCTCATTACGTTCTGAATGAATTCGGCGTTTTCCGGCCCCAGATTCAGCACGCCACTGCGGTGCATAATCTGTTCTCCGCACTCTTTCTCCAGCTCGTCCCACAGTTGTTGAGCGCGCAGTACCATCGGCACATAGCGTGCGCCCTCTCCGTAAGCATGGCGAATCAGACGGGTTTCTCCATGGTGACTTCCTGCCGTATGGGGAGGATGGGCTCGGTCAATCATCAGTACTTTGAGTCCGGCACGCGTTGCATACCAGCCTGCTGCGGCTCCTACGGAGCCACTGCCCACCACAATCAAATCGTAAACCATTATTACCAGGCCTCAGGTTAAAACACTGTTTGCTGCAGAATAACAAATTATTGCGGGCATTAAAAAGGCACCCGGTTGGGTGCCTGTCGGTATGGAACATGATGAAGATCAGTGCTTCTTGTAATCGCGGTCCTGGTAGTCGGTCGATTCGATCTTCGCAATACCCGCTTCAAGGATGGAGATAAACTGGCGAGCGACATCTGTCGTCAGCCAATAGGTCTGGCCAACTTCCGCTTCATCACTGGGCTGCTCATTGGATGAAAGGGAGTGCAGACGAATCATCATCGCATCGTAGCTGTCTACTGTACTGATATCCCATCCGATGAGGGGATGTGTCTGGATGACATCTTTGTTGTTACTGTCCATTATAACCCCCTTGTTACTCGTGTTAATGATGACAACGAAGTTATTTATCGAGGTACAATGCGTCTTCTTTTATTACAGCTTTGTAATTATAACAGCACTTTTTAGTATGACAGAATTATATTTTTCAACGGCAAACATCAGGGCGTGATTTGAACACGAATCGTACGATGCTAAGTAAAAAATAGCTACTCTGGTTTTCAAACAGCATTTTCTCGCCGATCGCTATCCGGCGGCGCGGCAGAAAAACCGAGTCGCTTTTCGATATCATCGGCAAAACTGACGAAGTGTTTTTGCAGCTGCTCGTCACGATTCTGGTTTTGCCCTTCAAGCCGCAGGCTGTGAATCAACAGCTGGTTAGCTTTGTCATCAAGGCAGAAGGTGAGCCAGGAAAAGGCGTTTTCCAACACGGTGAGACGCCGCTGTTGCTCACCGATCACCTCCAGCAGCTCACCAAAAGTCATTGCCTGTTCAGGATTGTCATGAACCATTAGCGACACCTCGATAAAATAACGACGTTATGAGAGATTCAGATTAGGGGATAATGCGTGAGCCGTCTATCCCCTGGGTTGGTCACCACGCAGAAAGGTAATAGAAAAGGAGAGAGTTAGTCGGTGATAAACCAGTCGTCAGCGCTTTCCCAGGTTTCCTGTAAAATCTCGCTAACGAGATCCTTCGCTTCCTTACCGCCGCCCATCACCGTCAGATTATTGCCACTGGCGTAGCGCACCGAAATGATATTGGAGCCGTCTGGAAACTGTTTATCAATTCTTTTACTGAGTTCCTGCGTCAACGCTTCAATTGCGCCAGCGGGCAGTGAGGTGGTTTTTGCTACAGTGACTTCGACACGCATGAGAGCCTCCGGTTTATTTACTGTAAATATATACAGTAAAGTAACCGAAGGCAATCGGCGTTCAGTAAAAAGGATTAGCGTTTTACGCGCCAGTTGAGGGTTTCACCGGCGAGGAACGGAATGACGGTGTGGCCATCGTTCCCAACCGCAACGCTTTCCGCTACGGTCCAGGGCTGACGCTCCAGCGTGATGGTGCCCTCATTCAGCGGTAAACCGTAAAAGTTCGGGCCATTTTCAGAGCAGAACGCTTCAAAGTGTTCGAGGGCATTAATTTCTTCAAATACCGTGGCATAAGCCGCCAGCATGGATGGTGCATTAAATACCCCGGCACAGCCGCAGCTGGCTTCTTTGCGATCGCGCGTGTGCGGCGCGGTATCAGTGCCAAGGAAAAAGCGACGGTTGCCGCTGGCGACCGCATCACGCAGCGCCTGCTGGTGTACGTTACGCTTCAGGATTGGCAGGCAGTACAGGTGTGGGCGAATCCCCCCCACCAGCATATTATTGCGGTTAAACATCAGGTGCTGAGGCGTAATGGTGGCGCCAACAAACTCGTTGCCTTCCAGTACAAAAGCGGCGGCCTCTTTGGTGGTGATATGTTCACACACGACCTTCAGCTCCGGGAACTGTTTACGCAGCGGCTGCAGCACGGTTTCAATAAAGCGTGCCTCACGGTCAAAGATGTCAATGTGCGCATCGGTCACTTCACCGTGGACCAGCAGCGGCATACCAATTTTTTGCATCCGCTCCAGTACCGTAGCAATGTTTGCTACGCTGGAAACGCCATGAGCGGAGTTAGTGGTGGCGTGCGCAGGGTACAGTTTTGCGGCGGTAAATATGCCCTCGTGGAAGCCTTTTTCAATTTCATTCGGATCGAGGCCATCGGTAAGATAGCAGGTCATCAGCGGCGTAAAGGTGTGTTCGTTGGGGACGGCAGCCAGAATACGTTCGCGATAGGCACGTGCGGCAGCTACGCTGGTCACCGGCGGTACCAGATTTGGCATCACAATCGCGCGGCCGCAGACCTCACTGGTAAAGGGCACTACCGCCTCCAGCATATCTCCATCGCGCAGATGGATGTGCCAGTCGTCAGGGCGGCGAATAATTAACTGTTGAGGTTGTGCGGTCATGCGATGTGCTCCGGCAAAAGAGAAAGGGAATGGCAGGTTTTGGCCGGGTACTAAGGATAGGGGTAAAGCGGCTGGAATGCACCAGGTTTATGGCGGATAAGTGAAAAACGGTACGGCAGACCACCGTACCGCGGTGGCATTACTCAGTGAAAGGGATCACCAGTTCACCGGGTTTCACCTCCAGCCCTTTCGCAAAGCGTTTGGCCAGCGATTCTGCTTTGCTGCGGTCGGTGCTTAACACATAAGCAGGTTTTTGATTGAAATAGTTTTTCAGTGATTCGTTAAGATACGGCGTCAGTGTTTTCAGCACACCCTGCATCTTCTCCGGCTGCACCTCAACGTCAACCAGCTCCATGTCCTTCAGATAGATGGCACCCGCGGCGGCATCAAAGGCAGGCTGGGCTTTCATTTTCAGGTTCATATCCGCCTGCTGAGGGCCGAACAGCGAACTGATATTCACTTTCGCTTTCCCCGTCAGCGTAATTTTATTGGGTTCTTCGCGGCCAATCTGACTGTTCAGATCGCTGAGAACAATATGCGCATCAACCAGACCTGGGACGCCAATCTGTTTTTCATAGTTATTACGCTTAACCAGTGCCTGATTAATTTCCTGTTCACTGATGCTGTACTGCGCAATCTGATTACAGCCGGTGACTAAGCCCGCTAACAGCAGTGCGCACAGGCCAAAGTAACGTTTGTTCATGATTATCCTCTTTGAATTCACCGGTATTTCCCAACCCGGCCAGGGGGACAGCATGCACCACTTGCCCGGATTCGTCACCAGGACAAAGCCGATTAAGGCGGGGGAAAATCACCACTGAATATGTCGAATAATGAGCCAGGATGGCACAAAGCCTGTTGTTATCTGCCCGTTTTAAATGTTCGTTTCACACATTTTTTGTTATCAGTATTTTCCAGGGATCCGGATGGCAGGTATAGTGACAGGCAGCGAGGCCGGTACCCGTTGGTGCATCCGGCCTGATGAGTGAAGAATTTTGCCCCGGCCACGGATTTCAGGAGAAAAGATGTTTGGCTATCGTACCGCTGCGCAGAAAGTGCGCCTGACTACTGACCGCCTGGTCGTGCGGTTGGTCCATGAGCGCGATGCCTGGCGCCTGGCAGATTACTATTCTGAGAACCGGGAATTTCTGAAGCCCTGGGAGCCGGTTCGCGACGAAAGTCACTGTTACCCTTCCGGCTGGCAGGCCCGTCTGGGGCTGATCGCGGAAATGCAAAAGCAGGGTAGTGCTTTCTACTTCGCGGTGATGGATCCCGATGAGCATGAAATTCGCGGTGTGGCCAACTTCAGCAACGTACTGCGCGGATCGTTCCACGCCTGCTACCTCGGTTATTCACTGGGTGAAAGATGGCAGGGTCAGGGGATGATGTTTGAAGCGCTGCAGAGCGCCATCCGCTACATGCAGCGACAGCAGCGCATGCACCGCATTATGGCTAACTATATGCCGCACAACCAGCGCAGCGGCGATTTGCTGGCACGCCTTGGCTTTGAAAAAGAGGGCTACGCCAAAGACTATCTGTTAATTGACGGACGCTGGCAGGATCATGTTCTGACGGCGTTGACCTGGCACGACTGGCTGCCTGAAAGACGTGGAGCGTAACGTTACTATGATCAAGAACCCTTTCAGCGCCATCGAAGCGCGAGTGGTTGGTTGTCTGCTGGAAAAGCAGGTAACCACCCCGGATCAGTACCCGATGTCACTCAACGGCGTGGTCACCGCCTGCAATCAGAAGTCCAATCGTGAACCGGTCATGTCGCTCAGTGACAGCGAGGTGCAGAATACTCTCGATCTGCTGATTAAAAAACATCAGCTGACGGCCATCAGTGGTTTTGGTAGCCGGGTGGTGAAATATGAGCAGCGTTTCTGTAATTCAGAGTTTGGCCAGCTGAAGTTCAGTCCGGCCGAAGTGGCGTTGATCACCACATTACTGCTGCGCGGGGCACAAACGCCCGGAGAACTGCGCACCCGCAGCTCGCGGATGCATGACTTCAGCGATATGGCAGAAGTTGAGCAGACGCTGGAAGGGCTGAGCAATCGCGAAGGTGGTGCACTGGTGGTACGCCTGGCGCGGGAACCCGGCAAGCGTGAGAGCCGCTATATGCATCTGTTCAGCGGGGAGCCCGATGAAGCCAGCCTGGCAGGCGTTGACAGCAACGTAACTGATGAAGGATTGAGCGCGCGGGTTGCTCAACTGGAAGAGGAGGTTGCGCAGCTGAAGCAGCAGCTGTCCGCTCTGTTTGAACGTCTGGAGGATCAATAAATGGCTGCACTCAGGGTAGGCATTGTGGGTCTTGGTGGCATCGCACAGAAAGCGTGGCTGCCGGTTTTGACGCGTACCGAGGGCTGGACGATTTCCGGCGCATATTCGCCCAATCAGCAGAAAGCGCGCGCGGTCTGCGACGCCTGGCGTATTCCGCTATTGGCTTCCCTCGGCGATCTGGCTGCGGTCAGCGATGCCGTATTTGTGCACAGCAGTACCGCCAGCCATTTTAGCATTGTTGATCAGCTGTTACGTGCCGGTGTCGATGTCTGCGTGGATAAGCCGCTGGCGGAGACATTAGAGCAGGCCGAACAACTGGTGGAGCTTGCCGCTTCAAGAGGCCGTAAGCTGATGGTGGCCTTTAACCGACGTTTTGCGCCGCGCTATCTGCAACTGCGCGCTGCGCTCTCCCGGCCTGCCTCGCTGCGTATGGATAAACATCGCAGCGACAGCGTGGGGCCTCAGGATGCGTTGTTTACCCTGCTGGATGACTATCTGCACGTGGTTGACACCGCGCTCTGGCTGAGCGGCGGAAAAGGGACCATACAGAGCGGGAGCCTGCAAACCAATTCACAGGGGCAGCTGCTGTATGCTGAACATCATTTCCGTGCCGGCGATACCCTGGTGACCACCAGTATGCATCGACGTGGCGGAAGCCAGATGGAAGCGGTACAGGCGGTGGACGACGGAGCGATTTACCGCATCGACGACATGCGCGACTGGCGGCAGGAGAGCGGAGGACATATCGTTATCGATCCTGTTCCCGGCTGGCAGAGCACTCTGGAGCAGCGTGGTTTTGCTGGTGCCGCGCATCATTTTATCCGCAGCGTTGAAAATCAGACAATGCCGGAGAT
>CAJYIY010000067.1 GCA_913775305.1 uncultured Erwinia sp.
TGATATCCATGCCGGAAATCACCGCGTCGTAGCGGCGGAACTTCAGGGCCGGAATCAGACTGTCAAACGGGTTATTGGTGAAGGTACACTCGGCCTTCATCTCTTCACACAGTGCTTTTGCCAGATCGAGATCGAATCCCACAATCTGATTATCGCTGTCCAGCGACTCAAACGGGGGATAGGTCGCCGAAGAGGCAAAACGAATTTTATCGGCCGCCGCCGCCCCAAAGGTCAGGCTGGCCAGAACCGAGGCCAGAATAATTTTTTTCATATTATCAGTTCCTTACTTAGAAATCGTTCGCTCAGCTGCGTTGTTCAAAGGCTAAAGCCCGACGTTCAATCAACCGCATCAGCAGGGTCAGTAAACCATTAACGATAAGATAAATGACCCCGGCGGCGGCAAACACCGTTACATCATAGGTTCGCCCATACAGCAGCTGCCCGTGTCCCATCACTTCCATCAGCGTGATGGTGTAGGCCAGCGAGGTGCTTTTAAACACCAGCACTACCTCATTCGAATACGAGGAGAGGGCGCGCTTAAAGGCATAAGGCAGTAAAATTCTCAGCGTATCCTTCCGGTTCATGCCCAGCGCTGCACAGGACTGCCACTGACCCGCAGGAATGGCCCGCACCGCACCGTGGAACAGCAGCGCGGTGTAGGCGGCACTGTTCAGCGACAGCGCCAGCAGGGCACACAGCCATGGCTGCGACAGCAAATGCCAGAGCCAGGGTACGTTTTGAATCGAAGGAAACTGGCCGGGACCGTAGTAAATCAGGAAGATCTGCACCAGCAGCGGTGTCCCGGTAAACAACGTGATGTAGCCACGGGTCATCTGGCTGAGAACCGGCACTTTCAGTGCCAGGAGGACCGTAAAAATCAGTGCCAGCAGCAGAGCCAGCAGCAGCGATGCCACGGTGAGCGTGAGGCTGGTTTGCAGCCCTTTCAGCAATTCTGGGAAGTAACTCAGCATCAGGAACCTCCGCGCTCAAAGCGCGTTGTGCGCAGTTCAATGCGCTTCAGCACCTGCTGGCTGAACAGGGTGATCAGCAGATAGATGGCCGCCGCAATCACGTACCAGGTAAAGGGTTCCTGAGTGCGCGTGGCGATGCTTTTCGTTTGCAGCATAATATCGTTAACGCTAATCAGTGAAACCAGCGCGGTATCCTTCAGCAGCACCAGCCACTGGTTGCCAAGGCCGGGCAGGGCATGTCGCCACATTTGCGGCATAATCAGCCGGAAGAAAATCGCTGATTTTTTCATTCCCAGCGCCTGGCCTGACTCCCACTGTCCAGCCGGCACTGCCTTTAGCGCACCGCGCAGCGTTTGTGATGCATAGGCAGAATAGAGGATAGCCAGCGCTATAACGCCGCACAGAAACGGGCTGACGTCGAAGTTTTCAATAGTGACCTGAACCGGGATCTGCACCACGCCGAGATTTACGGTGAATCCGTCGGAGAGGGTCAGTAACAGCTGCGAGGCTCCGAAGTAGATAAACAGCACCACAAGGATCTCCGGCAGCCCGCGAAACAGGGTGACCAGCAGCGTGCCAAGCCACGCCAGCGGGCGCCAGCGGGCGGATTCCCATACGGCAAAAACCATTGCGAGTGCCAGCCCAACGATCAGGGCACAAACGGCAAGGCCGACGGTCATCCCGGCGGCGCTGGCAAGAGAATAAAATTCGCTCATTAATTACTGCTGAAACCACTTACTGTAGATAGTTTTATAGGTACCGTCGGCTTTCACCTTATCCAGCGCCGCGTTGAATTTGCCCTGCAAATCGGTGTTCCCCTGGCGAACAGCAATGCCCAGGCCGGTACCGAAGTATGCCTTATCGGTCACTTTCTCACCCAGCGGGGCCAGGTTGGGGTTCTGTTTCAGCCACTCATTGACTACGGCGGTATCGCCGAAGACGGCATCAATGCGGCCGTTTTTCAGATCCAGGATGGCGTTCTGATAGCTGTCGTAAGGCACCAGCTTGACATCAGTCTGCTTTTCGCTGAGGTATTTTTGGTGAGTGGTGCCATTTTGCACGCCAACGCGCTTGCCTTTCAGGGCGTCAATGCTGGCGACTTTCCCTTTCTGAATCACGAACAGCGCGGAATTGTCATAATAGGCTTTGGTGAACAGCACCTGTTTTTCACGTTCTGGCGTGATGTCCATACCGGCCATCACCGCATCGAAGCGGCGGAATTTCAGGCTGGGGATCAGGCTGTCAAATGCCTGGTTGCTGAAGGTGCATTCCGCACCCATTTCGCGACACAGTGCATTCGCCAGGTCGACATCAAATCCCTGAATGTTATTGTTGGCGTCAACAAACTCAAACGGAGGGTAGGATGCTTCGGTCGCAAAACGAATGGTCTGGGCAGCACCGGCTCCCAGGCTGATGGTGGCCAACAGTGCGGCAAGTACAACTTTTTTCATCATTATGTCCTGCGTTAGTGCGAAAGATAATGTGCAAACGCCTCGGTTTGCGGCTGTGAGAAGCGGCTGGCGTCGCCCTGTTCAACGACGTACCCATTTTCCATGTATACCACGCGGCTGGCGGTTTTACGTGCGACTTCCACCTCGTGGGTGACAATAACCTGAGTGATATTCGTCTGTGCCAGTTCGCGAATAATACTGACGATCTGGGCGGTAATTTCCGGATCCAGCGCGGCGGTTGGTTCATCGAACAGCAGCACGGCGGGTTCCATCATCAGCGCCCGGGCGATGGCCACGCGCTGCTGCTGACCACCGGATAGATGCAGCGGAAAACGGTCAGCAAATGGCGTCAGGCGCAGGCGATCGAGCAGTTTGTTAGCCCGTTCATGAGCCTGTTCTTTACTCAGACCCAGTACGCGGCAGGGGGCTTCAATCAGATTCTGCGTGACGGTCAGGTGTGGCCAGAGATTATACTGCTGAAAAACCATACCGACGTTCTGGCGCAGTTCACGAATGGCGCTTTCGGTTGGTGGCTTGCTAAAATCGAAGTGGTTCCCCGCGATATCCAGCGTACCGGAACGCGGCATTTCGAGCAGATTCAGCACGCGCAAAAGTGAACTTTTTCCGGCACCGCTTGGCCCCAGCAGAACCAGCGTTTCGCCCTGCGGGCACGCCAGCTGAATGTCAAAGAGCGCCTGGTGGGCACCGTAATAGCAGTTAATACCGTTTAGTTGAATACTCATGCGCAAAAAGTGAATAGCAATTGATGCCGCAAATCTTAACGTCGACAGAATAGTTATGCAATCATCGTGCGTTAAAATTTATAATTGTTGGTGAGATGATCAAAGCGTAGCACAAGATAGGGCAATGTTGCTGTTTACCATGGAAAGCTTTGCTGTTGTTATGCAAATGTGTGAGTAAGATCGTGCTACCGGCTCCCGCCACTTGTTAATGGGTGGGGCGTGAAGCGGAATCCTTACAGGCTGGTTCGACAAGGGGAGAGGTGTTGAGGCGTCGGGCCTGCGGAATACCAGCAGCAAAGACTTGGTATTTCATCCTGATTTCCTTATTGTTCTGCTTAAGCGAAGTTATTCCTGACAGCCCGGCTGTTATTCACCGCTTAAGTGCTGCCATTTTTACACGGAGAGAATCATGAAATTATCCACCACTTCAACGCGGGCCGGGAATCCAGTCGCTGATTGCTGTCGTAACGTGACTGCCGGGATGAAAATGAGCTGCCCATGATGCCGCTGTCGTTTATACGTCCGCTGCTGCTGCTGCTGGCGATCTATTTATTGACCTCCATAACGCCGCAGGGGCTGCATGAGCAGCGGGGTTATACGGTGGATAGCCGTCAGGAAGCCTGGGGCGCGCGGCCACGGATTAAAGTGCTGGTGATCCACTATACCGCAGGCGACTTCTCGCCCTCACTCAATACCCTGACCAGTCACTCGGTCAGTGCTCACTACCTGGTGCCGGCATCACCGCCAAAATTTGACAGTCAACCGCTGGTCTGGCGGCTGGTACCGGAGTCGATGCTGGCATGGCATGCCGGGATCAGCTACTGGCAGGGGGCCACGCGGCTTAATGACACTTCAATAGGTATCGAGCTGGAGAACCCCGGCTGGAAGCGGGTGGGTAACGAAGTGGTTTTTGCCCCTTATCCGCCTGCGCAAATGGCCGCTCTGCTGCCGCTGGCTCGGGATATTGTCCAGCGCTACGGGATTCGCCCGCAGGATGTGGTCGCACACAGTGATATTGCACCGATGCGCAAGCAGGATCCCGGTCCGCTGTTTCCCTGGCAGTGGCTGGCAGAACAGGGTGTGGGTGCCTGGCCTGATGCGGATCGGGTGAAGTTTTATCTTGGCAATCGCTCGCCAGCGCAGCAGGTTGATAAGCGTAAACTTCTCAGCCTGCTGGCAGGTTATGGCTACGAGGTCACCCCGAAGATGACGCCGTATCAGCAGCAGGTGCTGATCGCGGCATTTCAGATGCATTTTCGCCAGAGCGACTATCGCGGGATCGCCGATGCGGAAACCGAAGCTATCGCTGCGGCGCTGCTTGAAAAATACGGCTCGGGGTAATCAGCGCGCGGCTAAAAATGACTGCCATTCACTGACAAGGGTACGCAGCGCATGGCGATCAACGTCCAGATGGGTGACCAGGCGTGTTACCGGACCCGGACTGAGCAGAATGCCGCGCTCACGCATCCACGGACCCAGCGCGGCAACCTGATCTTCCGGCAGGCGCAGGAACACCATATTGGTGTCGTGGCGGGTGACATCCACGCCTGTATCACGCAGCGCACCGGCCAGCCAGGCAGCATTATCGTGATCTTCCCGCAGGCGTTCAACGTTGTGCTGCAACGCATAGCGCCCGGCTGCGGCAAGGATCCCCGCCTGGCGCAGGCCGCCGCCGGTCATTTTACGCCAGCGGCGCGCGCGCTGGATAAATTCTGCGCTGCCGCACAGCAGGGAACCGACCGGAGCGCCCAGCCCCTTGGACAGACAAATGGTTAACGTGTCGCAGTAGCGGCTAATCTCCCCCAGCGAAACGTTCAGCGCCACCGCCGCGTTGAAAATGCGTGCACCATCAATATGGAGCGCCAGCCCGCGCAGGCGGGTGAACTCCCACGCCTGTTGCAAATAGTTGAGCGGCAGCACTTTGCCGTTATGGGTATTTTCCAGACTCAGCAGGCGGGTAATAGCGAAATGCAGATCGTCAGGTTTAATAAACTGCGCGACCACATCCAGCGGTAGCGTACCGTCGGCTGCGGCCAGAACCGGCTGCGGCTGGATACTGCCAAGCACCGCTGCGCCGCCCGCTTCGTACTTGTAGTTATGAGCCAGCTGGCCGACGATGTACTCTTCGCCTCGCTGACAGTGACTGAGTAGCGCAACCAGGTTTGCCTGCGTGCCGGTCGGCAAAAACAGTGCGGCATCTTTGCCGCTCAACTCGGCGGCTTCTGCTTCCAGCAGATTCACCGTCGGGTCATCACCGTAAACATCATCCCCGGTTTCAGCGGCCATCATTGCTTTCAGCATTGCCTGACTGGGACGGGTTACGGTATCACTACGCAGATCGATCACCATGGTTCTCCTTTACACATAAAAACGGGCGCCGAAGCGCCCTGAATATGACGATTACTCTGTTTTACCTTAGCCAGTTCGTTTTTGCCAGTTCGACCACTTCATCGCCGCGGCCATTGATAATGGCCCGCAGCATATACAGGCTGAAACCTTTCGCCTGCTCCATTTTAATTTGTGGCGGCATCGCCAGCTCTTCTTTTGCCGTCACCACATCGACCAGTGCCGGGCCATCGTGCGCAAACGCCTGCTGAAGTGCCTCATCAAGTTCAGAAGCCTGTTCCACCCGGAAGCCTTTCACCCCACAGGCTTCGGCGATTGCCGCGAAGTTCGGATTATGCAGTTCGGTGCCGTCGGTCATGTACCCACCGGCCTTCATTTCCATGGCCACAAAGCCCAGCACGCTGTTGTTAAACACCACGATTTTCACCGGCAGCTTCAGCTGCGCCAGCGAGAGGAAATCGCCCATCAGCATACTGAAGCCGCCATCGCCGCACAGGGCGATAACCTGTCGCCCGGAATCGACGGCCTGGGCACCCAGCGCCTGTGGCATCGCGTTCGCCATCGAGCCGTGGCTGAATGAACCCAGCAGGCGGCGTTTACCGTTCATCTTCAGATAGCGGGCCGCCCAGACGGTTGGGGTGCCGACATCACAGCTGAAAACGGCATCATCAGCGGCGAACCGACTGACCTGCTGAGCGAGGTACTGCGGGTGAATAGGTTGTTTATCGTTGGCCGTAGCGAGATCGTCGAGATCTTTGCGGCTCTCGGCATAGTGCGCCAGTGCTTTATCGAGGAACCGCCGCTCGCTTTTGACCTTAAGCTGGGGCAGGAGCTCGTCCAGCGTGGATTTGATATCGCCCACCAGCGCCATATTCACATGGCTGTGGCTTCCCAGGCTGCCGGGATTGATATCAATCTGAATAATCTGTGCCTGAGACGGGTAAAAAGCGCGATAGGGGAACTGGCTGCCCAGCACCACCAGCGTATCGGCGTTCATCATCGCATGGTAGCCCGATGAAAAACCGATCAGGCCGGTCATACCCACGTCATAGGGGTTGTCATACTCAATATGCTCTTTACCCCGCAGGGCGTGGACGATCGGCGCTTTCAGCGTCTCGGCCAGCTTCACCACTTCCGCATGCGCACCGGCGCAGCCGCTGCCGCAAAGCAGGGTGATATTGCTGGCCGCGTTAAGGGTTTCGGCCAGCGCGGTAAGCTGATCGGCAGCCGGACGCACCAGCGGCTGCTGCGGAGGATACCAGACATCGCTGGCACCTTCCGGAGCGGGCTGAAGAGCCACATCGCCCGGCAGAACCACCACCGAGACACCGCGGTTAAGTATCGCTTTGCGCATGGCGATACTCAGCACCTGTGGCAGCTGTTCGGGATTAGAAACCAGTTCACAGTAGTGGCTGCACTCGCGGAACAGCTCCTGGGGATGCGTTTCCTGGAAGTAGTTACTGCCAATTTCGCTGGAGGGGATATGCGCGGCAATCGCCAGCACCGGAACGTGATTGCGATGGCAGTCGAAGAGGCCGTTGATCAGATGCAGGTTGCCGGGACCGCATGAGCCGGCGCAGACCGCCAGTTCACCGGTAAGATGTGCTTCTGCACCGGCGGCAAACGCTGCCACCTCTTCATGACGAGTGGGCATCCAGCGAATAGTACCCATGCGGTTAAGGCTGTCACTTAATCCATTTAGCGAATCACCGGTTACGCCCCATATGCGCTTTACTCCTGCATTTTCAAGGGTTTTCGCGACCAGTGCTGCGACAGTTTGCTTCATGCGTTTTTCCTCGATTAGCACAATAGATTTAAAAAAACCGTGATTGATTCCTCGCAAAAGCATAGTTGAAGGCAGGCAGAATGGGGGAAGCGTATGCAACAAGCTGTTACACGGGCTGCGACAGAGGCAGGAAAGATAACGCCATGCCGCTGACAGCCGCATGCTGGCAAAAGATATCGCGCCACTTCAGCAGGCCTGCTGTTCGTTAACGCGATCCAGTCGATTTTCAGTCAGCAACGCCGGGACGAACACCTTAGCTGCAGGTATTACACCAGCAGAAGGACAGCCGCGGTCATGGCTCCGGCAGAGCATTCGCTGCCGTGCATCAGCTAGCTGTCTGATCTGCATCACTTTCACCAGCAAATGAAAAAGTGTCATCCGGCCTCAGTTGCTTGACCTCGCGCTGTCTGCCGACCATTCTCATTAAAACGGACGGACTGGGGCAGATATGATTCTGGAACAAATTGAAGTAATGGGCTTTCGCGGTCTGAGTCGTCTGGTACTGCCGTTGGAGCAGCACAATGTGCTGATTGGTGAGAATGCCTGGGGTAAATCAAGCTTGCTGGATGTGCTGTCGCTGCTGCTGGCTCCGCAGCAGGAGCTGTACCCGTTTACCCCGCAGGATTTTTATTATCCGCCGGGAGAACAGCACAGCCGCGAGCGCCATCTGTATGCGACGTTTACCTGGCGCGAAGAGCAGGGGGATGTCCACTCCGCTCAATATCAGCGCTTTTCCTCATTATGGTACAAGGGCGAGGATCGACTTCAGCGTATCAGACTGCATGTGGAGGGCCACCTGCTGGCGGACGATCGCGTAGTGACGCGCCGTCAGTTTATGGATGCAGATGGACTCACGCTGCTGGAGGGTACCGACTGCAACGACCGGCTGAGAGTACTGATACAGCTGCACCCCGTGCTGCGGCTACGGGATGCGCGCTTCAGCCGCCGCCTGCCGCGTGAAGCGGTCGCAGAGGCGGGAGAACGGCAGTTTGGTGAGCTGGTCAGCCAGATAAGTGAACTGACCCGCGATGTGGTTGCCCGGCCGCAGAATCTTACCGACAGCGCCCTGCAGCAGGGCCTGGGCACTCTGCAACAGCTGCTGGAGCACTATTTCTCGTGGCAACAGTCCGTGGATGACGTGCCGCAAAAACGTGCACCCCATCATCACCGCGCTTCCCGGCTTGGCTGGCGGCATCTGGCCGAAATCAATCAGCTGATTGTTGCGGCAGACAGCCGCAGTCGGCGCTTAATTCTTTTGCAGATGTTTGCGCAACTGGTGCAGGTCCGCGGCTTTCAGCAGCTTGCTCCTCAGGCCCGGCCTCTGCTGCTGCTGGAGGATCCCGAAACGCGGCTTCATCCCATTATGCTGGCGGTGGCGCAGGAACTGCTCGCCGTGCTGCCGCTGCAGCAGATTGCCACCACCAACTCCGGCGAGCTGCTGGCACAGGTGCCGGTTGAGCATATTTGTCGCCTGGTGCGCGACCACGGACAAGTGGCCGCCTGGCGGCTGGGCGCAAGCGGGTTGAGTGATGAAGACGCACGGCGTATCACCTTTCATATCCGCTTAAACCGACCTTCTGCGCTGTTTGCCCGCTGCTGGCTGCTGGTTGAGGGAGAAACAGAAGTCTGGGTAATGAATGAGCTGGCCCGACAGTGCCATTATCACTTTGCCGCTGAGGGGATCAAGGTGATCGAGTTCGCGCAGTCGGGGCTGAAACCACTAATAAAATTTGCCCGTCGTATGGGCATTGAGTGGCATGTGCTGACCGATGGTGACGAGGCCGGAAAAAAATATGCCGCGACGGCGCGCAGCCAGATCCCGGCGGGGGAAGAGGAAGAGAATTATCTGACGGCATTACCCGCACTGGATATGGAGCATTTCCTGTACAGGCAGGGTTTTTCGGCGGTATATCATCGTATAGCCCGTTTGCCCGAGGGCGTGCCGATGAACCTGCGGCGGGTTATTGCCAAAGCCATTTCCCATTCGTCAAAACCCGATCTGGCGATTGCGGTGGCAGAAGAGGCGGCCGTTCGTGGCACCGGGGCGATCCCGCCTCTGCTTCGTCAGATGTTTGCCCGCGTACAGTGGCTGGCAAGAGGAAAGGCGGACTGAGGTAAAATCAGCGGAATACCGGGTTGAAAAGCCGTGATGCAACCCAATATAGATTTCATAGCGCGGTTATCGCATAAAAATGCCAGCATCGCTGGCTGGCATTTTGTCGCAGGGTTGTACAGAATGAGTAAGAAAGGTCAGGCGCTGACCGCTATTGCCGTTTCCACAGGAACAATCAGGCTGGCATGATTGCCTTTTGGTCCCTGATGCACATCAAACTGGACTTGCTGCCCGGCTTTCAACGTTCTGTATCCGTCCATCTGAATCGTTGAGTAGTGCGCGAAGATATCCTCGCCACCCCCTACCGGGCAGATGAAACCGAAGCCTTTGGCGTTATTAAACCACTTAACAGTACCCGTCTCCATGCTTCTACATCCCTCGCAAGACATTCAAAATTGTTGGGGAAATATCAGGCAATACGCCCGTCAGCTGTTTAAAACACATTCAGCCTGTTGGTGTACTGTAGAGAATTGGCAGGGCCGGTCAAGCAAACGAGCGGTACACTCAGGGACAAAATGATTAAAATTTGAGGTAGTTAACGCTATTGCGGATTTTGTGATGAAGGTCGCGAATGCTACCCTTTTTTTACGGCATCAACGAAATGACACAACATTCCGGTCATGTCATACCTAACCTGAATGATGTTAATCTGGCAGAAGTAAGTAATGTTGATCACACTGGATATGTATGGGAAAGACTAACGACTGGCTTAATTTTGAACAACTTGCGGACGATAAAGTGCGTGAGGAACTTAAGCCACCCTCCATGTATAAGGTCATTCTGCACAATGATGACTATACGCCTATGGAATTTGTTATTGACGTGCTGCAAAAGTTCTTTTCTTATGATGTTGAACGTGCAACGCAACTGATGCTTACGGTGCATTACCAGGGGAAGGCGATCTGCGGCGTGTTTACCGCCGAAGTCGCAGAAACCAAAGTGGCACACGTGAACAGGTATGCCAGGGAAAACGAGCATCCGTTGCTATGTACGCTGGAAAAAGCCTGAATAAGGCGATCTATTGGGGGAGGTGCCTATGCTCAATCAAGAACTGGAACTCAGTTTAAATATGGCTTTCGCCAGAGCGCGCGAGCACCGACATGAGTTTATGACCGTCGAGCATTTGTTACTGGCGCTGCTCAGTAACCCGTCGGCCAGAGAGGCACTGGAAGCCTGCAGTGTGGATATCGTAGCGCTCCGTCAGGAGCTTGAAGCCTTTATCGAACAAACCACCCCGGTCCTGCCGGTGAGCGAAGAAGAGCGGGATACGCAGCCTACGCTCAGTTTTCAGCGCGTACTGCAGCGTGCAGTATTCCACGTCCAGTCATCAGGCCGTAGTGAGGTGGCTGGCGCTAATGTACTGGTTGCCATTTTCAGCGAGCAGGAGTCACAGGCTGCTTATCTTCTGCGCAAACACGAAGTCAGCCGTCTTGATGTGGTGAACTTTATTTCTCACGGCACGCGTAAAGATGAGCCAGGCCCGTCTTCAAGCGCAGAAAATCCGGTTAACGAAGAGCAAGCAGGCGGGGAGGAACGTATGGAAAACTTCACCACCAACCTTAACCAGCTTGCCCGCGTCGGGGGGATCGATCCCCTGATCGGCCGCGATAAAGAGCTGGAGCGTGCCATCCAGGTGCTGTGCCGTCGTCGGAAGAATAACCCGCTGCTGGTGGGGGAGTCCGGCGTGGGTAAAACTGCGATTGCCGAAGGTCTGGCATGGCGTATCGTGCAGGGTGACGTGCCCGAAGTGATGAAAGCGTGCACCATCTATTCGCTGGATATTGGCTCACTGCTGGCGGGCACCAAGTACCGTGGCGACTTCGAGAAGCGTTTTAAAGCGCTACTGAAGCAGCTGGAGCAGGACACCAGCAGCATTCTGTTTATTGATGAAATTCACACCATCATCGGTGCAGGTGCGGCCTCCGGTGGCCAGGTTGATGCGGCTAACCTGATTAAACCGCTGCTGTCGAGTGGGAAGATCCGGGTAATGGGCTCCACCACCTATCAGGAATTCAGCAATATCTTTGAGAAGGATCGTGCACTGGCGCGCCGCTTCCAGAAAATTGATATCACCGAGCCGTCGGTTGAAGAGACCGTGCAGATCCTCAGCGGGCTGAAGCCGAAATATGAAGCCCACCACGATGTGCGCTACACGGCGAAAGCGGTGCGTGCTGCGGTCGAGCTGGCAGTGAAGTATATTAACGACCGCCATCTTCCCGATAAGGCAATTGACGTGATTGATGAGGCCGGCGCGCGTGCGCGGCTGATGCCGGCCAGCAAACGCAAGAAAACCGTCAACGTGGCGGATATTGAAAGCGTTGTGGCTCGGATTGCGCGCATTCCTGAGAAGAGCGTGTCCGCCAGCGATCGTGATACCCTGAAAACGCTTGGTGAGCGCCTGAAAATGCTGGTGTTTGGCCAGGATAACGCGATTGAAGCACTGACCGAGGCGATCAAGATGAGCCGTGCCGGTCTGGGCCAGGATCGTAAGCCGGTAGGGTCATTCCTGTTTGCCGGACCGACCGGCGTCGGTAAAACCGAGGTCACGGTTCAGCTGGCCCGCGCGCTGGGTATTGAGCTGCTGCGCTTTGATATGTCTGAGTATATGGAACGTCACACCGTCAGCCGCCTGATTGGTGCGCCTCCGGGCTACGTTGGTTTCGATCAGGGAGGCCTGCTGACCGATGCGGTGATTAAGCATCCGCACGCGGTGGTGCTGCTGGATGAAATCGAGAAGGCTCACCCGGACGTCTTCAACCTGCTGCTGCAGGTGATGGACAACGGTATGCTGACCGATAATAACGGCCGCAAGGCTGACTTCCGTAACGTGGTGCTGGTGATGACCACCAACGCCGGGGTACGGGAAACCGAACGTAAATCGATCGGCCTGATCCAGCAGGATAACAGCACCGACGCGATGGAAGAGATTAAAAAGATCTTCACGCCGGAGTTCCGCAACCGTCTAGATAACATCATCTGGTTCAAACACCTCGATCGTGTGGTGATCCACCAGGTTGTTGATAAGTTTATCGTTGAGCTACAGGCACAGCTGGATGCGAAAGGCGTATCGCTGGAAGTGAGCGATGATGCGAGGGAATGGCTGGCGGATAAAGGCTATGACAAGGCGATGGGCGCCCGTCCAATGGCCCGAGCCGTCCAGGAGAACCTGAAGAAACCGCTGGCGAACGAGCTGTTGTTTGGCTCGCTGGTTGACGGTGGCTCTGTTTCCGTTGGGCTGGATAAAGAGAAGAATCAGCTGACCTATCACTTCCTCAGCGCTGAGAAGCGCAAAGCGGAAGGGACTGTGCACTGAGGGTTCAGCAGATAAAACAAAGGCCGGATAATAATCCGGCCTTTTTTATGCTTGCTGCCGGGCAACATTCTGCGGGCAGCAACGGAATGGGGCTAATCAGCGACTACGGAAGACAATGCGGCCTTTGCTCAGGTCGTACGGGGTCAGCTCTACAGTGACTTTGTCACCCGTCAGGATGCGGATATAGTTTTTGCGCATTTTACCGGAGATATGAGCGGTAACCACGTGACCGTTTTCCAATTCAACGCGGAACATGGTGTTAGGTAACGTATCCAGTACGGTACCCTGCATTTCAATATTGTCTTCTTTGGCCATCGAATCCTCTAGGTGGACTACCTTAGTTTTGAACCGGCAAGATAATGCCGAATTTCACGTATTAAGTAAAGAATTGCAGATGATTTGATCACCCGCATCAACTCCTCTTATGCCCTTTAAGCACAGAAAAGTTACGAATAAGTCGTATTGAATAGCGTCTGCGCGGGGGAACAGCGGGCTAAGAATCTGTTTAAATCTGCTTTGTCGCACGATGAGAAACAGTTCTGACAGGTGCGTTGAGATTCCCAGCCTGGGATTCCGCATCACCATCTTGTACCGGTGAAAAGCGGACGACATACCAAACGCCGGGGATTATATCACTTTTATTCGCGTAATGCTGGAAAACATCCGCGTTAGCGGCTAAAAAATACGCCGTGGTTGCCAGCAATCGGGTAAAAGCGTTCGCAGTGCGTAATTTTCGACAAGCTGCAAATAGCTGGCGCGGGATATTTCCCGGGCACCCAGTGAAGCGGTATGGGGGTTAAGCACCTGGCAGTCAATTAATTTGCCACCCTGCTGCCGGAACCACTGACTGAAGATCAGCAGGGCAGTTTTAGATGCGTTTTCGCGGCGGCTGAACATCGATTCACCACAAAAAATCTGCCCCAGTGCCAGACCGTACATACCGCCGACCAGCGCCTCTTCGTGCCAGACTTCAACCGAATGCGCGTGGCCCAGGGAATGTAATTCTTGCCAGGCCTGTTTGACCTCAGGCGTGATCCAGGTCCCTTCATGACGATCGGCTGCACAGCCTGCTACCACGGCGGAAAACTGTTGATTAAGCGTAACCCAGTAAGGCGATTTCTGGTGAAAACGCTTCATGCTCCGACTGAGGTGGAACGCTTCCGGTGGCAGTACCGCGCGCGGGTCGGGTGACCACCACAAAATCGGATCGCCCGGAGAGAACCACGGAAAAATACCGTGATGGTAGGCACTGAGCAGGCGGGCAGAACTGAGATCGCCTCCCATAGCCAACAGGCCGTTAGGTTCCCGCAGCGCCATCTCGGGCGGCGGGAAGTTTAACGAGTCGCGTGAAAGCTGGATCAGACGCATCGGGATGTCCGCAGAGTTCTCAGGCTAAAAACTATAGCGCAAAGCGTTGCAAAAATGTCCAGTAGCGTCCACGATCTGCCACTAACTGCTGATGGTCGCCCTGTTCGATGATCCTGCCGTTATCCATCACGCAGATGCGATCAAAGTTTGCCAGGCCGCGCAGGCGATGGGTCACCATAATCAGCGTTTTACCCCGGGCTACTTCACGCAGCAGCGCTAATATCTGCTGCTCCGTTTCGGCATCCAGCCCTTCTGTCGGTTCATCCAGAAGCAGCAAATCGCCATTGTGCAGCAGCGCACGAGCCAGACCGAGGCGCCGAAGCTCACCGCCCGACAGCTGGCGGCCCCCTTCACCCAGCCACGCATTCAGTCCCTGATCGTTATCCAGTAACTTATCCAGTCCCACCTGATGCAGCACGTTGTGCAGCTGCTCATCGCTGGCATCCGGCGCAGCCAGCAGCAGATTATCGCGCAGCGTGTTGGTGAACAGATGTACACGCTGCGTCACCACGCTGGTACGGCTGCGCAAACGGGCTTCGCTCCAGCTGTTGAGCGGAACCCCATTAAGCATTATTTCACCCTGCTGCGGATCCCATGCGCGGGTTAACAGCTGCAGCAGCGTGGATTTGCCGCAGCCGGTACGGCCCAGCAGGGCGATGTGCTCGCCCGCCGCGATATCGAGGGAAACAGTGTCCAGCGCCAGCGGTTCGCTGCAGGCGTAACGGAAGCTGACCTCATGCAGCCTGACTGCAGCGCCGTGGCTTACATTCTGTTGGGATGCGGTTGTAAAGGTGACTGCGGGCTGTTGCTCAATAATTTGCGTGACGCGCTGCGCTGAGGCGATAACGTGGCCCAGGTGCTGAAAGGCAGTGCCTACCGGTCCCAGCGTTTCAAAGGCAGCCAGTGCACAGAAGACAAACAGCGCAATGTAGGCGCCGGGATAAGGATCGCCGCCGATACCCGCGGCACTCAGCCACAGCATCAGGGTGACGGCAATGCCGCCCATCAGCATCACTAGGGCCTGCGACAGGCCGGTCAGGCTGGCCTGGCGAAGCTGCACCGCAAGCCACTGCTGTTCAATACTGTCCAGTGCGATACGGAACTGACCGGCGGCGCCGTAGAGTCTCAGCTCGGACTGCCCCTGTAGCCATCGCGTCAGCCCGCTGCGATAGTGTCCGCGCAAACGGGTCAGATCCGACCCAACTGGCAATCCGGCGCGATAAAATACCGGAGGAAGCAGCAGCAGGGTTAACAGCATCAGCGCGGCGAGAGTCAGTGCCAGGCCAACATCCAGCCAGCTCAGACCAACCGTGACCACAATAATCACCACCAGCGCACCCGCCAGTGGAGAAATGACCCGCAGATAGAGGTGGTCCAGCGTGTCAACATCGGCGACCAGACGGTTGAGGAGTTCACCCTGACGGAAACGCGCCATACCTGCAGGGGAGAGA
>CAJYIY010000068.1 GCA_913775305.1 uncultured Erwinia sp.
AACCAACTGGGCTGATTCACGTTTGAATTCAGGACTAAAATTTTTTCTTTTCATTGGTGCACCTGTGTTGTTCTGAGGTGAGCATATCACCTCTGTTCAGGTGGCCAAATTCAGTGTGCCACTACAAAACCTGTTTTGTGTTTGATGACGGGATTGGTAGTATGAAGCATGAGAGTTACCTCGTGTTTTGTATAAGGATTCGACACCCATATCAAAACCGGTAACTCTCAACCTTTCAAGGTCATATGTCAGATCAAGTCGCGACTAATACAGATAAGTAATATCTTCCAGTGTCAGTTCTGTTGGTTCTGCACCAAAACTTTGAAAATTTGATATCCGAATACTGTGCAGTTTCATCCTTGCCCCCAATTCCGAATTTATTTAATTTCTTCTATATATATCTGATAATTTGAATGGCTTTCCATCTTTTAGCTCTACGATATTATCAGGCTCAGAACAAAACCAAGCATATGTTCCCCACGCGAGTTCTGACATAGCCTTTTTAAAAGCAGAGGCTGAGCGATCTTGAAAAGCAGTAACAAATGCCAAGTGTTCAGGGCTAAACCCAGCTTCCATCGCAATTTCAGTTAATTTATCTTTCCGTATTGAGTTGACCGGGCCATCAGATGCAACAATTTCAATGAATATGAATAGCATATCGCTGCCATCTGATTTTGTTCCCAGATCTACTAAAATGACATCGGGAAGAGTCTTTGATGGGTCTATTCTGAGTTTAAGTTGACTGGCTAAATCAATCCCAACCTTTTCTCCCGATTGAGAAAGCCAAAGAACCGCTGGGTTTTTAAGGAACCTGGGAGCAAAATCTTCTATTACAGACTTACCTATAACTCCAGACGGACCAGCCTCAAGAGATACAACACCAGAATTTGGTAGAGTGGCCTTGATAACATCTGAATTGACGGCAGCAGCATTTGCGCTAAGCAGTCGAATTCGGCTCAAAGCCGCTGGATTAAGATGTGCTTTTTGCCAGCTTGCAATGACCTCTACCAAAGAATCATCACTTAAGCCCTCATCAAATAGAGCAGCAAAATCAGCTGCCATTGCATACTTAGGAAGAGGCGTAGTTACAGGCAGTCCCGCTCGCTCGACAACGGCCCCCAAGGCAATGAATCCGTAACGGATAGTTTCATCTCTAACTGGCTCCCTTGAATTGGGAGCATACCAAGTATTTGCTGGTCGGTCTTTCTTACTTGAGAGTGCACGTTTGACCCAAGCCTCACGCTGGTCATCTGAGAGTTGTTCAGCTTGTTCATCATACATATCGGTGACTTGGCTGGGCCGAATCCAGCGATCTTGCCCTTCTATGGCACCAGCATAGAACATTACGTACAGTGTACGGGCTGCCATTTCCCGAATGACATAGTTACGGTTTTCCGTCCCCTCAGGGAAGATCAAAGGCAATCGATCAGCTATCACCTCTAGGCTTGGAACTTGTGGCCAACTCAACTTTGTTCTCTCCATACAATCTAGCTATACACTTTTCGACGGAGAGTCTATCAGATCCGTCCATAATGATCTCCTGAAGCGTTGTCAACCCCTCAACGTCTGGCAGTGGCACTGACATTAACTCATACGCCGAAACTGCGACACTACCGCTAATGCAACGATAAATCCGATCAAAGACCTCTGAGTTCAAAAGTGCGTTTATTGTTTCAACGCTAACTTCCTGTACTAAACTGTCTGAATATACAATGTTCAAATGATTCTCAACTACAACACCACTGTTTCTATCTATGAAGTCCTGGGGAATGACAGCCCCCATAACTCGGCGAGTCTGCTCTTTTGATGTAGTCCTCTGGACTAATACACATGACTCCCTTGTTATAAGGTGTTGTTGATTACTCTTAACTTCTATGTATGGAACATGATTCCGCTTAACCGCTGAAAATTTAAACCCATTAGCTGTAACCGATTCGGCCCAAATTAATGGCAACGAACTCCTCGTTTTTTCTGATTTAAGCTGAGTTTTATGTCGGTTCCAGACCAATTTTCCAGTAGACACAACGTAGCCAAGGTCAGGAAGCCTTGTTTGCAGCTTTTTAATTCGGTTTAGTAGAGCTGCGTCCCTTGACACTCTTGGGATTAACCAAGGGCCATCACCTTTTACAATCCCAACCTTGCCAATATTTTCTACCTTGGCTTCATTGAGTCCCTGAGGGACGAGAAGTGATACTTTTGCTTGGGTACGCCGAGCTTTCTTTTTGAACGTTGTTAGTAATGTTTCCTGCAGTACGTCATCAAAGACCCCTTCCCGGTTAGAAATGAAGTCAAAGGCGCGTGGCGTGGCTTCTGTAATTAGCAGCTCTCGTAACGCCTTGAAATACTGCCCCCCCAGAAAAGATGTTGGCGTAAGGTATGCGATCACACCGTCTTCCTTGGCTATTCTTAATGCGAGATCAGTAAATAAGCCATAAAGATTAGCGTGACCAAATAGCGAACGAGAATATTTACCTCTTAGATCTTCATCAAGAGTGACCTTACCATAAGGGGGATTGCCAATTACCAAATCAAATTTATTTGTTGCTTCATATTTAAGCGAATCACTAACAGTTATGACATCTTCGGGTAACCTTATTCTAGTTTTTATACAAAGCTCAATTAGTACCGACTCAAGAAGAACGTGCGTCATCCAAGCAGCAAAAGGATCAATCTCTATCCCTTTCAATCGGTTAGAAATTTGACGGATTTTCCATTCTGCAGTTGTATCTTCCAACCGCTCTAGCATCCTTATTGCCACAGGCGCAAGAAATGCTCCACCACCACATGCAGGGTCTATTATTGATGCTTTACCAAAATCAACGCCAGCCTCTTCGGATAAATCAAGCAAACGTGAAACTAAAGGAGGGGGGGTATAGTAGGCTCCAAGCTTTGATCGAAAAGCCACTGGCAACATAGATGTATAGATTGAGCCGATTAGAAAACCAGAATCCACATCGGGGAATTGCGCTATTACTCTTCCAGTGCTCTTTGCGACTTCTTTCGCATCAGATGCAATGTCAGCTAAGAAGGTGTTATTAGGAACTGGAAAAATCTTCAACTTTGAACTGTGTCGCGAGTTAATCTCATTCCAATATGAAGTCACTAGAACAGCACAATAGGACCTAGCTACACCCAATCGCTGCTCATCATCCGTAATCGAATTAGCATATCCCCGAGCCATACTTTTACAGGCGTCATACCTAACAAGCGGCTCTTCTGATTCGCTTAAAATACCCTGAAAATGATAGGCATTCATGATTTTTTACCCTCGCGGTCGGGCTTAACTACCCCAACCCTGTTGTAAATAGTTGTTCTAGATACTCCAAATCGCTTTGCAATATCAGAGACAGGAATATTTGGATCTTTGAGTAGCGCTTTAATTTCTCGAATGTCTTTTTGTTTCAACTTTGGTTTACGTCCGCCTAGTCGACCACGAGCTCTAGCAGCCTTTAATCCAGCTCTTGTTCTTTCGCTAATCAGGTTTCGCTCAAATTCGGCAAGCGCTGCAAATACGTGAAAAACTAATTTCCCCGAAGCACTTGTCGTTTCAATCTTCTCTTGAAGACTTTCGAACCCGATTCCCTTTTCTTCCAGGGTCGTTACAAGTTTGACCAGATCTCCCAAACTTCGACCTAAACGGTCCAACCTCCAAACTACCAAGGTATCGCCTGAACGCAGGGCCTTCAGACACCCCTCCAACTCAGGCCTTTCGGTGTTCTTACCGCTGGCTTTGTCTTCATAAATGACCTGACAACCCGCTCTCTCCAAAGCATCTCTTTGAAGGTGCAGGTTTTGATCATCCGTTGAGACACGGGCGTAGCCAATCAGTTGATTCATTGACATAAAGTTTACATAGAAAAATATACGAGTATTTTAACACTTTAACATTAAGGAATCCATGCGAAATGACATCCACAATGAGTGTTCATCAAACGGTGGTTTGTTGAACACACATGAAGGATCGGCTCACTCCATGAAGAAAACTTGATCTATAGAAAAAACCATTTATAGTTCTATATATGATTTAACCTATGGAGGTATTAAGATGCCAGTCACTATTAGCATTTCAGATGATGTGTACGGAAGATTGGAAGCGTTGGCTGTTGGATTCGACACGCCAGAGAGAGTGATCGAGCGCTTACTCGACTCCGTTGAGGAAAGCGGGTCGAAATCCACTGGAAACAAACCTGCTCTCACTTTCGTTCCTGATGAGCCAGCTTTCAAAAATGAGTTGATAGCGCGTAAAAAAGCACAGGTCGTACTTCATCTGAAAAATGGGGATCGAGACGTGATCCACTGGAATGCTTCTAGGTTTCAGCCCAGCTCAAATCTGCGAGCTAACTTGTGGTCCGGCATTCTGAGGAACTGGAAGGATAAAGGGATCGTCTCAGCAGAGCTGTCAGTTCTACCCCAAGGTATCAACCACCCTGACGACAACACCGATCTCCTAATAGCTATCGCCGGAGAGGTTCACTGGACGCTTGAAGAGGTAGAGCAGTACTTCGTTGATTATGACCTGGTAAGTAGTGACGATGGTCACCCCTACTACTACCTCGCAACCTTCAGTGAAGAAACTCCTGACAAGTTGAAGCAAATTGCCGGGTTGAACAGCGCGAATCAACTCCATTTGGATCTAAACATCGTTCCGGATGAAGATCCTGGCGAGATCGAGTAGAGTAATACCATCTTATGATCAGTATTTTACGTGTATTGGGGTTAGTTTATTGTTGATCCGTATTTACTCCAAAACACAAACAAATTATTGATTTACATAAAATTTATACATTCTGCATCGGCAAGTAACGGTCAAAGCCTGCTATTAAGTGAGCACATACAAACCTGCATTAACAGACTGTTAATGCAGGTTTTTTTACTAAGAACTACTGCTCATTCTGACAGTTACGCGGGGTCACGTTGTTCTCTTTTGCCCAGGCACTGGCGGATTTTTCAATAATCGGACGGAGCAGTGCCCAGTCCGGTGAAATCCAGTCGCTAATCACCCTCCACTGGCTGCCGTCCCACTGCTGGAAGGTCACGCGTCCCTGACCTTCGTGGTCTTCACAGGTCACATTAATCGAGTGGAACAGTCCTTTCGCCCCCAACGCTTCGACACGGGCGGGATCAAGCTGCAGATGCTCGAAGCCCCAGCGGATTTCGTCGCCGCTCAGCGTGCGGTGGCCAAACTTCTGCTGTGCGATGCGGATGGCCTCGACATTCAGGATCCCGTTAACAATGCCGAGATTATGATAGACGCTGCCAATACGTTTACGATCCTGCAGATTACCCTTACCGGCACCGTAAACCTTATCAATAATCTCTTTGACCACCGGATACACCGAACCGGATGCCTGCGTAGTTAGCGCGATATACCCCTTCGCCGCATTACCCGCCGGGATCACATCCTCTTCAGAGTTAGACCAGACGTTGCCAATAATGTGATCCGCCGGATAACCGACCTTCTGTGCGGTTTTCAGCGCGACCGGGTTCATCACGCCAAAGCCACGCAGCACCACGTAGTCCGGCTTAGCCCGGCGAATGGTCAGCCACTGCGACTGCTGTTCATTGCCAGGATGCGGAACTTCAATCTGCTGTACGTCAAAACCGTATTTTTTCGCCAGCAGCTCAAAAATCGGAATGGTTTCCTTACCGTAAGGCGAGCCGTGGTACAGCACGATAATCTTTTTACCCTGCAGCTTTTCCAGCCCGCCCAGGCGAGTACCGATAAATTTAATAATCCCTGACGTTTCGCTGTACGGATTAAGCAGCAGCGGGAAGACATAGGGGAAAACGCGGCCATCGGTCGAGTCAGTTCGACCATGATCGATGGTAATCAGCGGCGTTTTATCACGGGTAACGTCATCGATCATCGCATAGGCGATCCCCACGGAAAGCGGGTTCCAGGCGGCAACGCCGGGCTGGCTTTTCTGACGTTTGTAGCACTCGACGCCGCGCTCAACCTCGTACTGAGTTTCACACTCATCCCATCTGAGCTTGACGCCATTAATCCCGCCGTCACGCAGATTGATCAACTGCAGATAGTCTATAAACCCGCCAAAGAAGCCGCTGCCGGCAGCGGCATAAGGGCCGACGCGATAGCTTTGTAACGGAAAATATTGTTCATCCGCCCTGGCGCTGAGCGAGAGCTGCGCCAGCAGCAGCGTCATCCCAACGATCAGTCGGGTAAGCGATATCACCTTCATTTTCACCCTCTTTATACCCTGTGTTTAGTCGAATTATTTCTGCCCGGCCAAAACCGTCAGCTCCAGGCGTGCAGCGGGGGATTAACTCCGTTAAGCGCATAGTTGCCGAGAATGGCGTACTTCCAGCGCACCGGATCGTGCAGCGTATGGGTACGGGCATTACGCCAGTGGCGGTCAAGGTTGTGCTCGGCAAGAGTGGAACGGGTCCCCGCCAGTTCGAACAGGCGGTTAGTGGCTTCAATGGCAATCTCCGTGCTCAGTACCTTCGCTTCCGCAACGGCAATCTGTGCTTTTGCCACGTTCTCCGCCGTGGGGTCAGCCACCGCACGATCGATCCATAAACCCGCTTTTTCCTGCAGAGCCTCGGCGGCATGCAGGCGCAGTGTTAAATCACCTACCCGCTGAATGGTGTAGGGATCGTCGGAGGCGCGATCCAGCCCGCTGTCCACCCACGGACGTGATTTTTCACGTACGAAGCGGATCGTTTCGTTGATCGCCGCTTCTGCGATGCCGGAATCAATCGCCACCTGCACAATCTGGAAAATCGCGCCGTCGGCGCTGGGAGCTTCATAACCCTTATAGCCGGGAACCAGATGAGTTTTCGGCACCCGCACGTCATTCAGCAGGACGGTGCCGCTGGCAGTGGTGCGCTGGCCAAAAGCAGACCAGTCATCAATCACCTCCAGCCCCGGCGCATCGCGATCGGCAATGGCGTACCATGCCCGCCCCTGGTCATCGAGCGCCACAATTGGCACCAGGTGCGCCAGCAGTGCGCCGCTGGAATAGAATTTTTTCCCGCTGACCAGCACATGATCGCCGTCGTCGACAAAGCGGGTTTCAAAATCCGCCGCGCGCTTGCTGCCGAACTCTGAGAAAGCGTTGCCAAAGCGAACGCCGCTGAGCACCTGAGCAAACAACGCCTTCTGCTGGGCTTCATCGCTGACCGTGCGGATCGCAGCCACCACACCGAGATGGTTCTGTGAAATCTGCGAAATAGACGGATCGGCGGTGGCGATAATCTGTACCACTTTTGCCAGAGTCGCGTAGGAGACCTCCGGGCCACCAAAACGCTTCGGTACGTTGATCGACCACAGCCCGCTCTGGGAGAAGGCGTCCAGCTCGGCAATCGGCAGGATCCGATCGCGATCGCGCTCGGCAGCGGAGTGAACGAACTGCGCGGCCAGCTCGGTAGCAACGCGGATTGCCTCTTCATCGCTCTGAATAATATGCGCGGGCTGTGCCGGACGCGGATAGCCCGGCACACCTGCGGGTGCGGTACTGTCGGGGTGTTGCCGGGAGGCGGTTACTCTGTGTTCTGTCTGAAGCGTACTCATCGGTCATCTCCTGTGTAAAGTCAGGCTGCAAAGCCCAGATAAATTCTCTGTATATCGTCCCGCTGGATCAGCGCCTGCGCATTCCCGGAAAGCGCTACGCGGCCCGTGTCGAGTACGTAAGCGCGATGGGCGTGGCGTAAGGCCACCGTGGAATTTTGTTCTGCGACCAGAATCGACAGCTTTTGCTGCTGGTTGAGGCGGGTCAGCACTGCAAAAATTTCTTCAACAATCAGCGGAGCCAGGCCCATTGAGGGTTCATCGAGCAACAGCAGCTGTGGCCTGGCCATGAGCGCGCGGCCGATTGCCGTCATTTGCTGTTCGCCGCCGGAGGCCAGTCCGGCAGCCAGCTGCCGTTTGTCCTTCAGCCGCGGGAAAATCTGATAGATCTCTTCCAGCCCCTGGCGTATCTCGCTTCGGGAGGCCGAACGCGCCAGCGCGCCGGTAATCAGATTTTCTTCCAGCGTGAGCGAAACGAAGCAGTGCCGCCCTTCCAGTACCGGCACGATGCCGCGCTTCACCCGCTGGTGCGGTGCTTCGGTGGTAATATCCGCGCCGCGCCACCGCACGTGGCCCGCGCTGACCTCACCGCGACGGGCAGGCAGCAGATGTGAGATCGCCTGCAGGGTGGTCGATTTTCCCGCACCGTTGCGACCAAGCAGCGCCACAATTTCCCCTTCGCCAACCGTGAGAGAAATGTCGTCCAGCGCCACAATATGACGCTGATAGCGGGCACTGAGGTGCGCCACGGTCAGCAATGCGTTACGTTCAGTCATGGTCTGTTCTCCGCGAGGTCAAATACGATGCTATCCGCTGCGTCAGCGCCGCCAGTCCTTTAGGCTCGGCTATCAGGAACCCGATCAGCAAAACGCCGACGATGATGTTCTGCACCAGCTCCAGCACCGCGGAATCCACCTGCTGGCCAAACAGCCCTTCACCGAGGCGGGAGAGCAACAGTGGAAACAGCGTCAACAGTGCCGCACCGAGAAATGCGCCGCGAACCGTTCCTAATCCACCGATGATGATGATGAACAGCAGCTGGAATGAGCGGTCCAGATTGAAGCCCGCCGGTTCGACATTACGTAAATAGCAGAATGACCACAGCACACCGGCAATGCCGATAATGAAAGAGGAGAAACCGAAGGCGATCATCCGGGTACGCAATACCGGCACGCCGATCACCGTGGCCGCCAGCGGATTATCACGTACGGCGATAAAGTTGCGCCCGGCAGAGCTGTTGACCAGTCGCCAGACCAGCCAGCTGAGCAGGCTGACCACCGACAGGGTGAAAAGATAGCGCCGTACCGAACTGTCAATGATCCACGTTCCCAGATGCAGCGGTGCCACCGACACCACGCCGGAAGCACTGTTCATAGAAAACCAGCTGAAGTTGTTAAGCGCCCACTGAACAAAAAACTGGGTCGCCAGCGTAGAAATTGCCAGATAAAAACGACTGAGTCGCAGGCTCGGTAAGCCAAAGATCAGTCCCAGGATCGCACTGATGCTTCCCGCCAGCAGTAAAACCAGCGGCAGCGGCAGATCCAGGCGACCGATAAGATTAAGCGCGGCATAGGCGCCTATCGCCATAAACGCAGCGCTGCCAAGGGAAATCTGCCCGGTGTAACCCGACAGTACATTAAGCCCCAGCGCCGCCAGCGACAGCGCCAGAAACGGCGTCAGCACCGCATCAAACAGGTATTCGTTACCCACCAGCGGCAGCAGAATAAATCCCACGGCGAGCAGAATAATCCGTCCCATAGGGAGGCGAGACAGGGAACGATGGACGGCCAGTGAAAGTATCGACATGGTGTTACAGCCTCGATAAACGGTGGGAGCCAAACAGGCCAGCTGGACGTATCAGCAGAAACAGCAGTGCTACGGCGTAGGCGATCCAGCTATCAATGCCGCCGCCCAGTAGCGGGCCAAGATAGACCGAGCCCAGCTTTTCAATCAGACCAACCAGCAGCCCGGCAACGATCACCCCGGCTACCGAATCAAAACCACCCAGCACCAGTACCGGCAGAGCTTTCAATACCACCAGAGACAGCGAGAACTGCACCCCCAGCCTTGCCCCCCACAACAGCCCGGCGACCAGCGCAACAATCCCCGCCGCTGCCCAGACCACTGCCCACAGTCGGCCGATGTTGAGTCCTGTCGCCAGACCGGCAAAGGTGTCATCGGCCACCGCGCGGAATGCCAGCCCGGTGTGCGTGTAGCGAAAAAACAGACTCAGCAGCAGCACCATCAACCCGGCAATACCGGCGGCAAACAGATCGAACTGGCTAATCAGCACGCCGCCAACGTCAAAGGGTGTATCGTCGATGCCCAGATCCAGCGCGTGAACCTGAGTTCCCCACAGCAGCTGTGCGGCACCTTCAATGATGTATGACACGCCCAGCGTGGCGACGAACAACACTATTGGTGGCTGATTGACCAGCGGCCGCAGGACGGTGAACTCAATCAGCATGCCCAGCAGCGAAATCGCCACCAGCGTGACGGGAAGCACCGCCCATACCGACCAGCCCCGTTCAATCAGGCAAACGAAGGTTAATGCGGAGAACAGCAGCATCGAACCCTGGGCAAAGTTGAAAACGCCGGAGCTTTTGTAAACCAGCACAAACCCCAGTGCGACCAGTGAATACATCACACCTGATAACAATCCGCCTACGCTGACTTCAATCAGGAATAACCCGTCAATATTCATCCTCTGGCTCCCGGTGCGGATGTTTCCGCGGTTGACCCCAGATAGGCAGCAATCACCGCCGGATTTCGACGAATCTCATCCGGTGTTCCCGTGGCGATATTGCGGCCGTACTCCAGCACCACAACGCGATCGGACAGGCTCATTACCACGGCAATATCGTGCTCAATCAGCACAATGGTGGTGCCGAAATGGCGGCGAATCTCGCGGATAAGTTCGCTAAGCTGCTGTTTATCCGCCAGCGTCATCCCCGCCATGGGTTCATCGAGCAGCAGCAGGCGAGGGCGTGCCACCAGCGCCCTGGCCAGCTCAACGCGCTTTTGCATGCCGTATGACAGGGCGCTGGTCAGGCTGGACGCTACGGCATCAAGACCTAAGAAATTCATCACCGCACGCGCCTGCTGAAGCTGGCTTGCCGTTTCATGCTGCGCGCGCGGCAGGGCAAACACCTCACTCAACAGCGATGTTTTCCGGCTGCAGGCTATCCCCTGCAGAACGTTATCCGTCACGGAAAGACCGCTGAACAACGCAAGATTCTGAAAGGTACGTGCCACACCAACGCTGGCCAGATGCTGAGGACGAAGGGTGCGATAGCGGCGATCGTCAAGGACGATCTCGCCGCTATCGGGACGGTAGATGCCGGAAATCACATTCAGCAGGGTGCTTTTTCCCGCGCCGTTCGGACCAATAATCGCCAGCAGCGATGACGGTTCCGCCAACAACGAGACATCACTTAACGCATTGACGCCGCCAAATGAGAGCGAAATGCCGGAAAGCTGAAGCGACAGGCCAGACTTAACGGCCCGGTTCGTTTCGACGGATCGTTTCGCTCTCCAGGAATGCCGCAATGCCGCCGGCGAGGTCGGAGATGTTTCTGATAACGACATAATTCTCTCCCGGTCAGCAGCCTGACTGTCGACAGGCTGCTTTCATATAACCATATGTAACTAACAAATAAATAAACCAGCACTTAGGTTATAAGTAGGTAAGCAGAATGTGTGCCAATGTTGATAAAGGTGATTTTCTCTTTAATTCAGTGAATTACATCGAAAATAAATGGTTGAATGTGCTTCATATGCAGCATAAATGTTGTTTATGTGCTGCAAATGCAGCAAAACAACATCAACTGAGCGATATTGTGGGGAATGATCAAGATTCCGCTAATCTATGTCATTTATGCTGTACAACCGGCATTAAAAATGATGATTATCTGGATAATTTACTATAATCATGGCTCTGGTCCGTTTAACCACAGAGAAAATGATAATAATCCGAATTTCACCGCGTTAAGGGATTCACGGGTGAAAAGTCTTAGGATTATTCTTACAATAGCGTTGATGATTACCCGACCATTTTCATGGAGTGACAGATGGCAAGTCATTTTGCACGATGGACTCTCGTCCAGACGAAAGCACAGGTTCACCGACTTCCGTTACATCTGGTTGAGCACTCGGCCAACCTTGCGGAGAGACGCCGCCGCCGCTATCTCGCCGCCAGAACACTGCTGGCGGAACTGATGCTGCGGGTGTACGGCATTCCCCAGCTTCCTGATATCCGCCTTACTGACGGCGGCCGTCCCGGTTTTTCCGATCCCGACCTTCCTGATTTCAGCATCTCCTACGCCGGTAACGTAGTGGGCGTTCTGCTGGCTGAAGAGGGTTGCCGTGCTGGCCTGGATATGGAAATTGTCCGCGCGCATAGCCGCCAGACTTTAGAGCATTACCTGCACTCTTTTTCATCCGGTGAGAAGGCCTGGATCAATGCCCAGAACGACCCGTCAGAGGCCTGTACGCAGATTTGGACAATGCGTCAAAGTATCCTGAAGTTAACCGGAGAAGGTAACGCTGGTTTTGATGCGCTGCGCCTGCATCCCGCCTCGGGAAGACTGCGTTCTTCAACGCTGACGAATATTCAGACTATTTGTGATGTGGAAGCGTTGATGGTCTGGTCCTGCGCGCTCTCACCGGGAACCGATCGGCTACAGCTGTGGGAATATGATGAAACGGAAGGGTGGCATTCACTGCAGAGTATTAACGCCGGTTCCTTAAATATGGGGCCACGTGCGCTGCGTTTAACCAGCCTGCCCGCTGAGAAGCAACACCACTATTACTGATATCAGGGTGGCGCAATGCCACCCTGATGTTTCATTCTGATTAATGCGCATCAACAAAAACGATTTTCAGCACGAACAGCAGCGCCACCACCACCACGCACGGGCTGATTTCACGCCAGCGCCCCGTACCCAGCTTCATCACGCAGTAAGAGATAAAGCCCAGCGCAATGCCTTCAGTGATCGAGAAGCTGAACGGCATCATCGCGGCGGTGACAAATGCCGGAACGGCTTCGGTCAGATCGTCCCACTTCACGCGAGCCAGGCTGGAGGTCATCAGCACGCCGACGTAAATCAGCGCACCGGCGGCTGCATAGGCTGGCACCATACCCGCCAGCGGAGACAGGAACATCACCAGCAGGAACAGAATACCGGTGACCACTGCCATCAGTCCCGTTCGGCCACCGACCGACACGCCGGAAGAGCTTTCAATATAGGCGGTTACCGAAGACGTACCGATATAGGAACCGGCTACTGAGCTGATGCTGTCAACGTACAGTGCCTGCTTCATGCGCGGGAAAGCGCCTTTCTCATCGGTCAGACCGGCCTTATCGGTCACGCCAATCAGCGTGCCGGAGGAGTCAAACAGGTTAACCAGCATGAAGGAGAAAATAATTCCGGCCATCCCGACGTTAAAAGAACCGGCCAGATCCACCTGGCCTAACACGGAGGTGATCGGCGGCGGTGCGGAGAAAATGCCGGTGTACTTCACATCACCCATCGCCAGGCCAATTCCGGTGGTCACCACAATGGAAACCAGCACTGCCGCATGAATGTTGCGGGATGCCAGAATCGCGATGATGAAGAAGCCCAGCGCACCCAGCAATACGCTGTGTGAGGTCAGGTTACCCACGCTGACCAGCGTGGCCTCGTTCGGCACGATGATGCCGGCATTTTTCAGCCCCATCATGGCAATAAACAGCCCGATACCGGCGGTGATCCCCACGCGCAGGCTGACCGGGATATTCGAGATCATCCAGTAACGAACGCGGAAAATGGTCAGCAGCAGCAGGCCGGTTGCGCCCCAGAAGATTGCCCCCATGCCCACCTGCCAGGAGATGCCCATCGCCCCCACCACCACAAAGGCAAAGAAAGCATTCAGGCCCATGGCCGGTGCCAGCGCCACCGGCAGGTTCGCGAGCAGCCCCATCAGAATACTACCGCCGGCAGCGATCAGGCAGGT
>CAJYIY010000069.1 GCA_913775305.1 uncultured Erwinia sp.
ACTCAGAAGTGAAACGCCGTAGCGCCGATGGTAGTGTGGGGCCTCCCCATGCGAGAGTAGGGAACTGCCAGGCATCAAATTAAGCAGAAGGCCATCCGTAAGGATGGCCTTTTTGCGTTTGAGGGACCCGGCCAGCCCGTCTTTCGCCTTTCCCGGGCATTTCACCCGCGACAAATCCCGAGCGTTGAATTGCGTGCGCTACGCTTTCTTCGCTGACATCCAACTTTCAATAAAATCAGCGATCTCCACTGTATTATTTAAATCTAATCGAACCACACTAAGCTCAAGTTTGATATCACTGGCAACGGCAATCACCCATTGATCCAACGATAAGGGTGGCTGTTTACCTGTGCCTGAGCGATGAAGCACTATTTTTGCAACTTCCTCATGCTTAAAGCCCTCGACCAGGATCAGATCGAGTTCAGAAGCGTTCATTCTGCTGGCAAAATAATGCAGGTTGTGCCCGTTCTGCTGAGGCGTTTCTGTCATTAACGCCCAACGTAGCTCACTGGCTACCATGACCTGATCGGCCCCTGCTTTACGTAACTCATCGCTATCCTTCCCTGGCGTATCAACCTCCATCTGATGATGGGTATGTTTGATCAGTCCACAGCGGATGCCTCGCGATTTGAGTTCAGGAATTAACAGCTTGAGCAGGGTTGTTTTACCCGTACCGCTCCACGCGGAGATGGCCAGAAGTGGGATCATTAAGCGGGTTCCATTCAGTTTTTAAGATCTTCGGGATAATTAATATTACTGAAGGCAGCTTCCGCATGCTTGAACAGCACACCGTGCCCGCCCGCCTGCTGTAAAAAAAACAGCAGCCTGCGTTCACCACGATCAAGATACTCCCGTAGCTGTTTAGCCAGGCTGCGATGCATTAATGCTAAAGCGGGGTGGTCCCGATCTTCTGAACGAGCCCAGACTGCCAGTGCGCCGTTTCTATTACGCCATAAATGAGAAGCCAGGTTATCAGGTAGCTGAGGGGTATCGCAGGAAGAAAAAACCACCCATTCTGTTTCAGCCTGCTCCAGTGCGGCCAGCATACCCGCCAGCGGGCCCGGGAAATCAGGTATGGTATCGGTGATAACCGGAAAGCCACTCTGTTGATATGCCGCAAGGTTACGATTGGCATTAATCAATACAGTATCAACCTGGGGCTTTAAACGCTGCAATACGTGGTGATAAAGCGGCTGCTGATGCCAGATAATCAATCCTTTATCCTGGCCTCCCATTCTGCTGCCCCGGCCGCCAGCAAGGATCACTCCGGTGATGGCCGGTTGTTCAGAACTTGAGTGAATAGCCATTCTTTTTCTGTCCTTTAAACAAGTTTGGCGTGTAGACAGTTATCGTAACTGAAGTCTATTTATACAGGGAACAACAATATGAAATGCCACCGCCTCAATGAACTTATCAGCCTGCTGCAGCCGGCATGGCAGCAAGAACCCGACCTCAACCTTGTGCAGTTTTTACAGAAAATGGCCGATGAAGCAGGGTTTAACCAGCCAATGGCAGCACTGACCGATGATGTATTGATCTATCATCTTAAGATGCGAGGCCGTGATAAAAATGCGGAAATTCCCGGATTAAAGAAGGACTATGAGGATGACTTCAAGACCGCGCTGCTTCGTGCTCGTGGCGTGATCAAAGATTAAATCTTCTCCGGCAGCCGAAGCCATCGGCTTTTGATGATATTCTACGCCGCTATACTCACGTACCGATCAATGAGCCTGCCGCATGACAGAAGCCGCTTTTAACTTCGAAACGCTTACCCCTGACACTATCCTCGATGCTTTGTGGGAAACCGGCCTGCGGGTAGAGTCCGGGCTTATGGCGCTGAACAGCTATGAAAACCGCGTTTACCAGTTTACCGATGAAGATAAACGCCGCTATGTGGCAAAGTTTTACCGCCCTCAGCGCTGGTCTCAGCAGCAGATTGAAGAAGAACATCATTTCTCCGTGGAGTTACTGGCTGATGAAGTCCCTGTTGCTGCACCATTAAATCTGCAGGGAAAGACGCTGCATCAGCACCAGGGTTTCTGGTTCGCCATTTTCCCCAGCCTCGGTGGACGTCAGTATGAAACAGATAACTACGACCAGCTGGAATGGGTAGGCCGTTTCCTTGGTCGTATCCATCAGACAGGTCGAAGGGAAACGTTTAAACACCGGCCGACGATAGGCCTGGCGGAATATGTGGATCAACCCATGCAGATACTGGCCAGTAGTGCGCTGCTTCCAGGTGCGCTGAAGGAGAGTTTATTGGCGAGTATTGAGCGGCTACGCACAACTTTACAAAACTGCTGGCATACTCAGTGGCGGCCGCTGCGTCTGCACGGTGATTGCCATCCGGGAAATATTCTGTGGCGAGATGGTCCGCTCTTTGTTGATCTGGACGATGCCCGTAATGGCCCTGCGGTGCAGGATTTATGGATGCTGGTCAACGGCGATCGTCAGGAGCAGCGGATCCAGTGGGATATTTTACTTGAAGCTTACGGTGAGTTCTGTGAGTTTGACGCTCAAGAATTGTCACTGATTGAGCCTTTACGTGCTATGCGGATGGTTTATTATCTGGCGTGGGTTGTTCGCAGATGGGACGACCCGGCTTTCCCGGGAAGTTTCCCGTGGATGACGGATGAGGATTTTTGGCGTCGTCAGATATCCATATTTAATGAGCAGGATAAGCTGCTGCAGGAGCCTCCTCTGCAGCTGATGCCTGATTTCCAGGTGTGATCACCCTTTGGTACGCCTACTGAGTAGAAACGAGGAGAGAGTTTCACGATGAAAAAAATTTGGCTTGCACTTGTCGGTATGGTACTGGCATTCAGCGCATCTGCTGCACAGTTTACCGATGGTCAGCAGTATGTCACGCTGAACAAACCCGCTTCCGGAGAACCCCAGGTTCTGGAGTTCTTTTCGTTCTTCTGCCCACACTGTTATGAATTCGAGCACGTCTGGCACGTTAGCGATGCCGTAAAAAAGAACCTGCCGGCTAACGTCAAAGTGACCAAATACCACGTTGAGTTTTTAGGTGGTGACATGGGTAAAACCGTGACTCAGGCATGGGCCGTTGCGATGGCGCTGGGCGTTGAGGATAAAGTCACTGCACCTCTCTTTGAGGGTATCCAGAAAACTCAGACGATTACCGATCCTGCCAGCCTGAAGGATACCTTTGTGAAAGCTGCCGGTATCAAACCAGAAGATTATGATGCCGCCTGGAATAGCTTTGTGGTGAAGTCACTGGTTGCGCAGCAGGAAAAAGCGGCAGTTGATTTAGATCTTCGCGGTGTTCCGGCAATGTTTGTTAATGGTAAGTATATGATTAACAACGGCGGCCTCGATACCAGCTCAATGGATAACTATGCTCAGCAGTATGCGAACGTAGTGAAATTCCTGATTGGCCAGAAGTAATCAGTCAGATTAAATCGCCGGCTAGCAGGCCGGCTTTTTTGTCTTTTGACCTGCATAGATGCACTGAATTAAAATTATATTGGGCCCGCACCCGTTTTTCTCCTTCATCGTCACGCCTTTAACTAATATCCACATAATAATAATTTCGTCATTACCACTTTAAGCCGGCGATTACTCCGTTATCGCATTGAATAATATGGTTATAATTTTTATTTTCGTTATGCCCTTTTCACGGATAAAGAAGGTTATTGAATTTACACACAAACTTATCCACAGGGCGTTGAGTCGAGAGGGACCACAAAACGGCAATTGATCTGTGAATAATGACCATTGCGGTTTTATCTTTCATATCCAGCTGTGGCATCCTTAACATCCATCCAAATCTAATCAAGAACGTGACGAACTATGGCTCAAATTGCAGAAAACCCGCTGATCCTGGTAGATGGCTCTTCCTACCTGTACCGCGCTTACCATGCGTTCCCTCCACTGACCAATAGTGCTGGTGAACCCACCGGGGCAATGTATGGCGTATTGAACATGCTACGCAGCCTGCTACTGCAATATAAGCCTAGCCATGTGGCGGTCGTCTTTGACGCTAAAGGCAAAACGTTCCGTGACGAGCTGTTTGAAGAGTATAAATCTCACCGCCCGCCGATGCCCGATGACCTGCGTGCGCAAATTGCGCCGCTCCATAACATGGTGAAAGCAATGGGGCTGCCGCTGCTGGCTGTATCCGGAGTGGAAGCCGATGACGTGATCGGCACGCTGGCGCTGGCGGCTGAAAAAATGGGTAAACCCGTACTGATAAGCACGGGCGATAAGGATATGGCCCAGCTGGTTACACCCAATATCACGCTGATTAACACCATGAATAATGCCATCCTGGGCCCGGAAGAGGTGGTGGAAAAATATGGTATTCCCCCTTCGCTGATTATCGACTTTCTGGCGCTGATGGGGGATTCATCAGACAATATTCCAGGCGTACCCGGCGTGGGAGAGAAGACTGCACAGGCGCTGCTTCAGGGGCTGGGCGGTATTAAAGATATTTACGCCAATCTCGACAGCGTTGCCGGGTTAACCTTCCGTGGTGCGAAAACCATGGCCGCCAAGCTGGAACAGAATAAAGAGATGGCGCTGCTGTCCTATCAGCTGGCCACCATTAAAACCGATGTTGAACTGGAACAGACCTGTGACCAGCTGACGGTCAATGAACCTGCGACGAAAGAGTTGCTGGCCCTGTTTAAGCACTATGAGTTCCGCCGCTGGATCGTCGATCTGGAAGAGGGAAAATGGCTACAGGGTAAAGCGAGCGGCTCTTCCGTGCAGAAATCTAAAACGGCGCCTGCTGCGGAGTCCTCTGTTGCGGAGCAGCCGGTCAGCGTATTGTCATCGGATGGCTATGTCACCATTCTTGATGAAGCAACTTTTGAAAGCTGGCTGCAAAAACTACAGCATAGCGAACTGTTCGCCTTCGACCTGGAAACGGACTCGCTGGATACGCTAAGTGCCAATATTGTGGGCCTGTCATTTGCGGTTGCACCGGGTGAAGCGGCTTATCTTCCGGTAGCGCATGATTACCTTGATGCTCCTGAGCAGCTGGATCGCAGCAGCGTATTGTCACGTCTCAAGCCGCTGTTGGAAGATAACCGCGCGCTGAAGGTTGGGCAAAACCTTAAATACGATCGTGGCGTACTGAAAAACTATGATATTGATTTGAAAGGCATCAGGTTTGATACCATGCTGGAATCCTATGCGCTGAATAGCGTAGCGGGCCGCCATGATATGGATACTCTGGCATCGCGCTGGCTGAACCATAAAACGGTAACGTTCGAAGAGATTGCCGGTAAGGGGAAGAACCAGCTGACCTTTAACCAGATAGCACTCGAACAGGCTGCACATTATGCGGCAGAAGACGCCGACGTGACGTTACAGCTGCACCTGAAAATGTGGCCTGAACTGGAAAAAGAACAGGGACCCAGAACAGTTTTCGACCAGATAGAAATGCCGCTGGTGCCGGTTATCTCACGGATTGAGCGTAACGGCGTGCTGATCGATCAGCATATACTGGCCGCGCACTCAAAAGAGCTGGCCACGCGGCTGGCAGAGCTGGAACTGCGGGCCCATGAGCTTGCCGGTGAGCCATTCAACCTTTCCTCACCTAAGCAGCTGCAAACGATTCTGTTTGAAAAGCAGGGGATTAAACCGACCAAAAAGACGCCCGGCGGCGCACCGTCGACCAGCGAAGAAGTGCTTGCTGAACTGGCACTGGACTATCCGCTGCCTAAAGTGATCCTTGAGCACCGCGGTTTATCTAAGCTGAAATCGACCTATACCGACAAGCTGCCGCAGATGATCAATCCGCTTTCTGGCCGTGTGCACACCTCCTATCACCAGACGGTGACGGCGACGGGAAGACTCTCTTCCAGCGATCCTAACCTGCAAAATATTCCGGTGCGTAATGATGAGGGGCGACGTATTCGCCAGGCATTTATTGCTCCCAAAGGGCACGTCATCGTTGCCGCTGACTATTCGCAGATTGAGCTACGTATCATGGCTCACCTTTCCCAGGATAAGGGACTGATGACTGCGTTTGCTAATGATCGGGATATCCACCGCGCGACCGCAGCAGAAGTCTTTGGCGTGGCGTTGGACAACGTCAGCGGTGAGCAGCGACGCAGCGCAAAGGCGATTAACTTCGGTTTGATTTATGGCATGAGCGCATTTGGGCTGTCGCGTCAGCTGAATATTGGTGCTGGTGAGGCGAAAAAGTATATGGATCTCTACTTTGAACGTTATCCGGGAGTGCTGCGGTATATGGAAAGCACCCGTGAGCAGGCTGCTGAAAAGGGCTACGTTTCAACCCTGGACGGGCGCCGGTTGTATCTACCGGATATTAAAGCCAGCAATGCAATGCGCCGTAAGGCAGCTGAGCGTGCAGCCATTAACGCCCCAATGCAGGGGACGGCAGCGGATATTATCAAACGCGCGATGATTGCCGTGGACGACTGGCTGAATCAGCAAGCGGAACCCGCCGTGAAGATGATCATGCAGGTGCACGATGAACTGGTATTTGAAGTCAGAGCGGATGCCGTGGAGGCTGCGTCGGCAAAAATCCGTCAACTGATGGAAAGCAGTATGAAGCTGGATGTCCCTCTGCGTGTTGATATTGGCGTTGGTGACAACTGGGATCAGGCGCACTAATTACGCATGTACGAGGCCGGGACAGTCACTTTCCCGGCCTGAAACAGCGATAAGAAAATAATCGATTTAATCGTTTCAGCTCCTGAACAGGGATAGGCTGAGGTTCCCGGTGGCGCTAACCGTCTCAGCTTTAAGCATTTTTTAAGTAATTAAGCTACATAAACACGGTCATTATGTGACGAATGTTGGATCTTGACCGTTGTTTTCTGAAAATTAACTACAAAAAACCCTTTTTAGCGCTCAAAAAATCATGTAGAGTTTATCGCGTAGGGTACAGAGGTAAGATGTTCTATCTTTCAGACCTTTTACTTCACGTAATCGGATTTGGCTGAATATTTTAGCCGCCCCAGTCATTATGACTGGGGCGTTTTTTATTGGGCGTCGTACAGGATTTTGCGCAATAACTGCGCTCATCTGTCAGACAGACCCGCACAAGGCCGGCCTGCCAAAAGAGCGGCGAAAGAAGGTGAGTTATTCTCCGATCTCGTCTTCTTCAGTGGCGGGTGGGAGCTCGCTGTACCAGCTATCCAGCTTCAGCTTCAGCTTATCAACGCCGATTTTCTTCAATGACGAGAACATTTCTACCTGTACGTTGCCAACGAAGCCTTTTGCCGTTTCACGTACCGCGTTGAGCTGTGCTTTACGCGCGCCAGAAGCCAGTTTATCCGCTTTGGTTAACAGTACCAGTACTTCGATGCCGCTCTGCACGGCCCACATAATCATCTGCTGATCGAGATCTTTCAGCGGATGGCGAATATCCATCAGCACCACCAGCCCCTTCAGGCATTGACGTTTTTGCAGATATTCAGCCAGCGATCGCTGCCATTTCAGCTTCATCTCTTCCGGCACTTCGGCATAGCCGTAGCCGGGCAGATCCACCAGTCTGTAGCCTTCGGCAACCTGGAACAGGTTGATTAACTGAGTACGGCCCGGCGTTTTACTGGTGCGGGCAAGGCTTTTCTGATTTGTCAGCGTATTGAGCGCGCTGGATTTACCCGCGTTTGAACGCCCGGCAAAAGCAACCTCAATGCCGGTATCGGCAGGCAGATGGCGGATATCCGGGGCGCTGGTGACAAAATGGGTGACGTGATAATTCCAGCCAGACAAAATAAAGTACTCCAGGGAAAAAAGTGAATTGCGTTGATTATACCCTGTATGATCGAAAAGCGCCCGATAAGACATAATAACCCTGGTATTCTCTGTGAGATATTTGCCACAAACATTGGTGGCACTCTCTGCATTTTTTACTGGCTCACCCTGAAATTATCATTATTTTCATTGTGTTATAATTTTGATATCCAAAAAATAACGAAAAATTAAACTGCAGCCTTGATAGTCGGATGAGTTCGTCTACATTTTAAGGCAGAAACAGGCTGTTTCACTTCAGGATGAAGCGCTCATTGAGTATCAGGATGATGATGAGCAGGGAAAGGAGCGTGCGAAGGCATCGCACAACAGGATGGGAGCTCACCGGGATGTGGGCGATTTGCAAAGGAAAACCGGGACGTTGGCTGCTAAAAGGGATGCTGACACCGTCAGCCCTTCTCTGGAAGGTGCGAAAAAAGGCGACAGGGTGACCTGCCGCCTTTTTTCTTTCTCTGCTTTCTGCTAGATTCCGCCGCAATTCTATACTGAAGATAAACGTCTGAGAGCAGAAACCATGAAGCAACCTGCACGCACGCCACAGGGACAAAAACCTGCTGCAAAAAATAAGCGTAAAACCCGAGATCAACTGAATCAGGAAGCGCGCGATCGCAAGCGTGATAAAAAACGTAGCGGCAACGCCTCCGGCAGCCGTGCGAACCCTGTTACTGAAAGCCCGAAAGCCGGTAGCGGTAATAACAGTAAAGATCCGCGAATCGGCAGCAAAAAGCCTGTCGCACTGGGCGGAGAGGCCGTTGGCGCTAAACCGTCAAAACCAGCGAAAGCACCGAAGGTGCAGCCAGAGAAAAAACCGCGTCTGACGCCGCAGGAAGAACTGGCGATGCTGGAGAACGATGAACGTCTGGACGCATTACTGGATTGTCTGGAAAGCGGTGAGTCGCTGCCTGCTGAAGATCAGGCGTGGCTCGATCAGGCTCTGGATCGCATTGACGTGCTGATGGAGCAGCTGGGTATTGCCCTAGATGATGATGTGGAAGATGAGGCTGCTGAAGAAGATATGTATCGCCTGCTGAAGGGCGGCAACTGATGCTTTCTCTTCGCTTCTGCGATGAGCTTTGTCCCACAGTTCGGGCAGGAAGCGTGTGCGTGCCCGGCATTCTGCATCTGATCATGACGTAAATTGAGGCAGAGCAATTCTGCTCTGCCTGCCATAACGGGTTTCTCTGCTGATGATTTGGCCTGGATCAATGATTGCGCTGATTCTGCTGTGCTGGTTTGGGTGGTTGTTCGTTAAACTACAGCGGTTATCGCGCCTAAAAGCACGGCTGCGTAACAGGATCGTCAGCCGGCCTCTCCCTGTCCCGCGACGGTCAGTTCGAAAGCGTATAAGGTAGGCGAGCATGCAGATGCAGAAAGCAGAATGGGATCTCCCGTTAATTCAGAAGTACAACACCTCCGGCCCGCGTTACACCTCTTATCCGACGGCTCTGGAATTCACGCAGGACTACGATGAAAGCGCATTTTTACGCGCGGCGTCTCGTTATCCCGACCGGCCACTGTCTCTGTATTTGCATATCCCGTTTTGCCATCAGCTCTGTTATTTCTGCGGCTGTAATAAACAGGTCACGCGTCAGCAACACAAAGCCGACGCGTATCTTGATGCGCTGGTGCAGGAGATTGCGGCTCGTGCGCCGCTGTTCAGTCAGCGTACCGTCAGCCAGATGCACTGGGGAGGTGGTACGCCTACGTTTCTTACGAAGGCTCAAATCAGCCGGCTGCTTGCCGCGCTTCGTCAGCATTTCACTTTTGCCGCTGATGCAGAAATGTCGATTGAGGTCGATCCACGTGGCATTGAGCTGGATGTGCTCGATCATCTGCGTGACGGGGGATTTAACCGTCTGAGCATGGGCGTGCAGGATTTTAACAAACAGGTCCAGCAGAGCGTTAACCGGGTGCAGGATGAGGCGATAATCTTCGCGTTGATGGCCCGTGCACGGCAGCTGGGTTTTACCTCCACCAATATCGATCTGATCTATGGGCTCCCACATCAGACGGCCGAGAGTTTTGCGTTCACCCTGCAAAAGGTGGCCGAGCTTAAACCGGACCGCCTCAGCGTATTTAACTATGCTCATCTGCCAGAACTGTTTGCAGCCCAGCGCAAGATTCGTCTGGAAGACCTGCCAAACGCACAGCAGAAGCTGGATATTCTGCAGCAGACGATTTCCTCTCTGATCGCTCAGGGCTATGAGTTTATCGGTATGGACCACTTCGCCCGCCATGATGATGAACTGGCCGTAGCGCAGCGCGCCGGTAAGCTGCATCGAAATTTCCAGGGATATACCACGCAGGGAAACAGCGATCTGCTGGGAATGGGGGTTTCGGCAATTAGCATGATCGGGGATAGCTACGCGCAGAATGAAAAAGAGCTGAAGCACTACTACGCCGCGATTGAGCGGGATAAAACGGCACTCTGGCGCGGATTGCAGCTCACTGACGATGACTGCCTGCGACGTGATGTGATTAAGAGTCTGATGTGTAATTTCTCGCTGTCATTTTCAGAGGTTGAGGCGCAGTGGGGTATCGATTTCCAACGCTATTTTGCGGACGATCTGCAACAGCTAAAGCCGCTGATTGTTGACGGGCTGGTGGATAGCCATCAGAAGGGCCTTCAGATAACGCCTAAGGGGCGATTGCTGGTCAGGAATATCTGTATGTGCTTTGACAGTTATCTGCGCCAGAAAGCTCGCAGGCAGCAATTTTCACGGGTGATCTGACGCAGTCTGAAAAAAAGGCGAGCCTCTCGCGGCTCGCCTCTGACATACCTGACCCGAATGAAAAATAGTGCTACTCCATTCCCAGCTCTTTCAGCTTGCGGGTCAGCGTGTTGCGCCCCCAGCCAAGCAGTCGCGCAGCTTCCTGCTTGTGGCCCTGTGTATGGCGCAGGGCGGTCGTGAGCAGCGTGCGCTCCATTTCCGGCTGTGCCTCTGACAGCAGATTTTGATGACCGGAGCGTAACGCCCTGTCGGCCCACTGGGCCAGTAATGTCGCCCAGCTGTCCGGCAAAGACTGCGTCGGGCTGTCCGGTGTTGAAGTCTCGAACAGCTCAGGCGGCAGATCCTGAATCAGCACTTCCTGTCCAGCCGCCATCACCGTCAGCCAGCGGCAGGTGTTTTCCAGCTGCCTCACGTTGCCGGACCAGTGCAGTCGGGTGAGTGCCGTTTCCGTTTCCGGATGCAGGATTTTGGCTTCCACGCCCAGCTCACGAGCAGCCACCTGCAGGAAGTAGCGCGCCAGGCGCGGAATGTCTTCCCGGCGTTCACGCAGTGGCGGTAAATGTACGCGAATAACGTTCAGGCGGTGGAATAAATCCTCGCGGAATTTACCTTCCTGCACGCGCAATTCCAGGTTCTGGTGGGTTGCCGCAATAATACGCACATCTACTTTCACCGGGGCATAGCCACCAACGCGATAAAACTGCCCGTCGGCCAGCACACGAAGCAGTCGGGTCTGGACATCCAGCGGCATATCACCAATTTCATCAAGGAACAGCGTTCCGCCGTCCGCCTGTTCGAAGCGGCCCTGGCGGATCTGATTGGCACCGGTAAATGCGCCTTTTTCATGGCCAAACAGTTCGGACTCAATCAAATCCTTGGGGATGGCGGCCATATTCAACGCAATAAACGGAGCCTTTACCCGCGGGCTGTGGCGATGCAGTGCGTGCGCCACTAACTCTTTACCCGTTCCGGACTCGCCGTTTATCAGGACGCTGATTGATGAGCGGGAGAGGCGGCCAATAATGCGAAATACATCCTGCATCGCCGGTGCTTCACCAATGATATCGGTGGTCGGCCCGCTGGCAGGTTGATTGCGCGGCTGCTGCTGCTCCTGATAGTGACTGATGGCGCGCTCAACCAGCGCCACCGCTTCATCAATATCAAACGGTTTAGGCAGGTAATCAAAAGCACCCTGCTGGTATGCACTGACGGCGGCATCCAAATCGGAATGAGCCGTCATAATGATCACTGGCAGCATAGGATGGCGCTGTTTGATTTGCTTAAGCAGCGCCAGCCCGTCCATGCCCGGCATACGAATGTCTGACAGTAAAACGTCTGGGGTTTTGGTTGCGAGAGCGTCCAGCACCTCACTGCCACTTTCAAAAGTGACACAACTTAAACCGGCTCCAGTGAGCGCGCGTTCAAGCACCCAGCGGATGGAGCTATCGTCATCGACGATCCAAACTATCCCTCGTTGCATAGAAACCTCACTGGCGAATAGGCAGATAAACTGAAAACTCAGTGTGTCCGGGCCAACTGTTGAACTCTATTTTCCCGGAATGCTGATCTATCAGGCTGCGGGCAATGGACAGCCCCAGTCCGGTGCCGCCTTCCCGGCCGCTGACCATCGGATAAAACAGGGTATCCTGCAGCTGTGCCGGGATGCCGGGGCCGTCATCTTCAATATCGATGCGCGCCACCAGGCGATACCTTGTACCGTGCAGCGTAAGCTGAAACGCCGTACGGGTACGTAACGTAATGGTTCCACCCTGGTCGCCCAACGCCTGAAGCGCATTGCGAACAACGTTAAGGAGAACCTGTTCGATCTGATCGGGATCGTGCGGCAGTTCTGGCAGGCTGGGATCGTAATCCCGCACCAGAGAAACGTTATCGGGCAGCTCCATGGAAACCAGATTAACCACGCGCTCAGCCACCTGATGGATGCTCTGAGTCACATGCATACCCGGCTGCTGGGGCCCTAACAGACGATCGACCAGATTGCGCAGGCGATCGGCCTGTTCAATGATGACTTTGGTGTATTCAGTTAATCCCGGATCGGGGAGCGCTTTGGCCAGCAGCTGTGCTGCGCCGCGCAATCCTCCCAGCGGATTTTTAATCTCATGCGCCAGACCGCGTACCAGATCGCGTGCAGCGACCTGCTGTGCGTGCTGCAACTGCTCCTGGCTGAGGCGACGTTGATTATCCATCGGCGCCATTTCCATCAGAATCAGGCCATCCGGCAGACGCTGGGCGGTCAGCGACATGATGTGGGCACGACTGTCGACCACCAGGGTCACTTCACTGTCGGTAAAGCCCTGACCTGCATCCAGGTTCTCGATCATGACTTCGATATTGAGAGAGAAATAACCAATCAGTTCCGGTAACGGCGTTCCGAAAAGCTTACGGGAACTTTGCGCCAGCAATTGCTGCGCTGCAGGGTTGGCATAATGAATCACCAGCTCGCTATCAACTAACAGAATGCTGTTGATCAGTGAATTGAGAATCTGCCCAGCATCGGGCAGAGCGCCAGTTGCCATAAAGCGTTCTCCAGAGTAATTCGTGCGCACTAATTTAGTGCATTATAATCATTTAACCCGGAATTCATCGTCTGAGCCGATGAATTTGTGGAGAAAAAAGCCCATCCGAAGATGGGCTGAAAGTTTCCACGGCAACAAAATCCCAGACGTTTATCATGCTGATGTCTGGCGGGTCCTGGATGTCACCCGCATCGACACGCCACGCGGGTGATATTCAGTTGCCGCTGCTCAGCGACATGATATTCGCCGGGCTGACTACTAATTAAACGCTGTAGTACAGTTCGAACTCAACTGGGTGCGGAGTCATACGAACGCGGTCCATCTCTTCTTTACGCAGAGCGATGTAAGCATCGATTGTATCGTCAGTGAACACGCCGCCACGAGTCAGGAACTCACGGTCTTCGTTCAGTGCAGCCAGTGCTTCGTCCAGAGAACCTGCAACTTTTGGAATCTCAGCTTCTTCTTCCGGTGGCAGATCGTACAGGTTTTTGTCCATTGCATCGCCAGGGTGGATCTTGTTGATGATGCCGTCCAGGCCAGCCATCAGCAGTGCAGCGAAGCACAGATACGGGTTAGCCGCTGGATCCGGGAAGCGCGCTTCGATACGACGTGCTTTCGGGCTGGCAACCACAGGGATACGGATTGAGGCCGAACGGTTACGGGCAGAGTAAGCCAGCATTACCGGGGCTTCGTAGCCCGGGACCAGACGCTTGTAGGAGTTGGTGGTCGGGTTCGCCAGGGCGTTGATCGCCTTAGCGTGTTTGATAACGCCGCCGATGTAGAACAGTGCCATCTCAGACAGACCGCCGTATTTGTCGCCGGCGAACAGGTTGGTGCCGCCTTTAGACAGAGACATGTGGCAGTGCATACCGGAGCCGTTATCACCAAACATAGGTTTAGGCATGAAGGTGGCCGTTTTGCCGTAAGCGTGAGCAACGTTGTGCACAACGTATTTGTAAATTTGAATTTCGTCAGCTTTTTTGGTCATGGTGTTGAAGCGGGTTGCCACTTCGTTCTGACCTGCAGTTGCAACTTCGTGGTGGTGAGCTTCAACAACCAGGCCCATCTGCTCCATGGTCAGACACATAGCAGAACGGATGTCCTGAGATGAGTCAACCGGTGGCACTGGGAAGTAGCCGCCTTTCAGGCCCGGACGGTGGCCTTTGTTGCCGCCTTCGTATTCTTTGCTGGAGTTCCAGTACGCTTCGATATCATCGATAGCCACATGAGAACCTGAAGTGCTGCTGCCGAAACGAATGTCGTCGAACAGGAAGAACTCTGGCTCTGGTCCAAACAGTACGGTATCCGCGATGCCGGAAGAACGCAGGAAATCTTCAGCGCGCTTGGCGATTGAGCGCGGGTCGCGGTCATAGCCCTGCATGGTGCCTGGCTCAAGGATGTCACAACGGATGATCAGGGTAGAATCTGCAAAGAACGGGTCAATGAGCGCAGTGGTAGCATCCGGCATCAGAACCATGTCGGATTCGTTGATGCCTTTCCAGCCACCAATCGAGGAGCCGTCAAACATTTTGCCTTCTTCGAAGAAGTCAGCGTTAACCTGATGAGCGGGAATCGTCACGTGCTGCTCTTTACCTTTAGTGTCGGTAAAACGCAGGTCAACAAATTTGACTTCGTGTTCGTTCATCATCGACAGAACGTGTTCAGCGGACATACTTAACTCTCCTGGATTTTGTCATTGTCGTCGTGGTTAGAGCACTTTACGGGCCCGCTTTGCGTTTGGCTGCGTGGACGCCGAAAATAAAAGTACTCTGACAAGCTATCAACCGTTGTGGAAACTGGCATTTTTCGCTTACAGAGACTAAAGCGAAATCTATGCCAACTTTTTTATTCAGTGCAAAAAGCGCTATGATGCGCCCTGTCGGAAGACGAGGAATGCACCATGATGGAAAATGCGCACCATCATGGTGCAATTGTATGGTAAGTGGGCGCCATTTTGGTGCAATTTTTCCATGCAGTGCAATCTTTGCACTGGAAATGGCGTTAAATGCAATCCGGACAGTTAAATTTCTATGAAATATGTGATCCTGTTCAGTCCTTCGATTAATCCGTGTACAATAGCGCGCTATTTCTAATGCCTGAGGCAAAGCTGTGATCGAAAATTTGCGTAACATCGCCATTATTGCCCACGTTGACCATGGTAAAACTACCCTGGTTGATAAGTTGCTGCAGCAGTCCGGGACCTTCGATGCCCGTACCGAAGCAACTGAACGCGTAATGGACTCCAACGATTTGGAGAAAGAGCGTGGGATTACCATCCTCGCAAAAAACACCGCCATTAAATGGAATGACTACCGCATCAACATCGTGGATACCCCAGGACACGCCGACTTCGGCGGTGAGGTTGAGCGTGTGATGTCAATGGTTGACTCGGTGCTGCTGGTTGTGGATGCAATGGATGGCCCTATGCCGCAAACCCGTTTCGTGACCAAAAAAGCATTCGCTAATGGTCTGAAGCCGATTGTAGTTATCAACAAAGTTGACCGTCCCGGTGCGCGTCCTGACTGGGTCGTCGATCAGGTGTTTGACCTGTTCGTCAACCTGGATGCCACTGACGAACAGCTGGACTTCCCGATCATCTATGCATCCGCGTTGAACGGTATCGCGGGTCTGGATCACAACGATATGGCGGAAGACATGACCCCGCTGTATCAGGCAATCGTCGACCGCGTATCGCCACCTCAGGTTGAGCTGGAAGCGCCACTGCAGATGCAAATTTCGCAGCTGGACTACAACAACTACCTGGGCGTCATCGGTATTGGTCGTATTAAGCGCGGTAAAGTTCGTCCTAACCAGCAAGTGACCGTAATCGATAGCGAAGGTAAAACCCGCAACGCTAAAGTGGGTAAAGTTCTGACCCACATGGGTCTGGAGCGTATCGAAGCGACGGAAGCAGAAGCGGGCGATATCATCGCTATCACCGGTCTGGGTGAGCTGAACATCTCTGACACCATCTGCGATCCGCAGAATGTGCAAGCGCTGCCGGCCCTGAGCGTTGATGAACCGACCGTGACCATGTTCTTCTGCGTTAACACCTCGCCGTTCTGCGGTAAAGAAGGTAAGTATGTGACTTCACGTCAGATCCTTGACCGTCTGAACAAAGAGCTGGTGCATAACGTGGCACTGCGCGTTGAAGAAACGCCAGACGCTGATGCATTCCGCGTTTCCGGTCGTGGTGAGCTGCACCTGTCAGTACTGATCGAAAACATGCGTCGTGAAGGTTTCGAGCTGGCGGTATCCCGTCCGAAAGTTATCTTCCGCGAGTTTGAAGGCCGTAAGCAAGAGCCATTCGAAAACGTGACCCTCGATATCGAAGAGCAGCACCAGGGCTCTGTGATGCAGGCGATGGGTGAGCGTAAAGGCGACATGAAAAACATGGATCCAGATGGTAAAGGCCGTGTGCGTCTTGACTACGAGATCCCAAGCCGTGGTCTGATCGGTTTCCGTAACGAGTTTATGACCATGACTTCCGGTACCGGTCTGCTGTACTCCACCTTCAGCCACTACGACGACGTTCGTCCGGGCGAAGTGGGCCAGCGCCAGAACGGCGTACTGATCTCTAACGGGCAGGGTAAAGCAGTAGCATTCGCCCTCTACAGCCTGCAGGATCGCGGTAAGCTGTTCCTCGGTCACGGTGCAGAAGTCTATGAAGGCCAGATCATCGGTATTCACTCACGTTCTAACGACCTGACCGTGAACTGCCTGACCGGTAAAAAACTGACTAACATGCGTGCTTCCGGTACTGATGAAGCCACGACTCTGGTTCCACCACAGAAAATGACGCTGGAGCAGGCTCTGGAGTTCATTGATGATGACGAACTGGTAGAAGTGACTCCGCAGTCCGTACGTATCCGTAAACGTCATCTGACTGAGAACGATCGTAAACGCGCAAATCGCGGACCGAAAGAGTAATCACTCGTCGAATCAGTCAGCAAGGCCGGAGCAATCCGGCCTTTTTTTTGTCCGCAGTTTTCCCTCCCTTAGCTGTTCAGCCTTCGTTTTTCCCGCTAGAGTGAATAGCTGAGCGGAAAAAAAGGAGAGGGTTATGCTGTATATCTTTGACCTGGGTAACGTCATTGTGGATATCGATTTCCGACGGGTTTTAGGTGCCTGGAGCGATCTTGGCCGCGTACCGCTGGCCGCGCTGCAAAGCCGCTTCGATATGGGCGAACCGTTTTTCCAGCATGAACGTGGTGAAATCAGTGACGAGCAGTTTGCAGCGAAAGTGTGTGATCAGCTGGATATTGCCCTGGGATATGAGCAGTTCGCTGCTGGCTGGCAGGCGGTGTTTGTAGGCGTTCGCCCAGAGGTAATTGACATCATGCACAAACTGCGGGAGCAGGGCGATCGCGTTGTCATTTTATCGAATACCAATCGCCTGCACTGCGAATTTTGGCCAACCGAATATCCTGAAGTGATCAATGCAGCGGATAAAATCTACCTGTCACAGGAAATGGGGTTGCGTAAACCCGAGCCTGAAATTTACCAGCGCGTACTGAACGAAGAAGATGCTTCTGCTCAGGATGCTATTTTCCTTGATGATAATCTTGAGAACGTTGAGGCCGCGCGCGCTCTGGGTATTCACAGTGTCCACGTGACCGATGCCAGCGTAGTGCCAGCGTTTTTCTCCGATCGAATTAACCGTGTATCTAATTAACCATACCCGGCATCGCCTGCATGCCTTCTGGCAGTGGATAAAACTGCTGTGGCGGCGTACGGATGAAGACGGTTTGACCATGCTGGCCGGCCATCTTGCCTATGTGTCACTGCTTTCTCTGGTGCCGCTGGTTGCCGTGGTGTTTGCACTGTTCGCGGCCTTTCCTATGTTCTCGGAGGTCAGCATCCAGATCAAAAGTTTTGTCTTTAATAACTTTGTTCCGGCGGCGGGGACGACCATCCAGAACTACCTCGAACAGTTTGTGGCGAACGTTAATAAAATGACCACGGTCGGCGTAGGTGGCCTGATTGTTACCGCTCTGCTGCTGATGTATTCGATTGATTCAGCAATGAACACGATCTGGCGGAGCAAAAGAAAACGACCGCTGATTTACTCGTTTGCCGTTTACTGGATGATTCTGACCCTGGGGCCACTGCTGGTCGGGGCCAGTCTGGCTATCAGTTCTTATCTGCTGTCTCTGCACTGGGCGACGGTCAGCGGCGTTTCCCGGGTCATTGACGTTATGCTGCGCATCTTTCCGTTGCTGCTTTCCTGCCTCTCTTTTTGGTTACTCTACAGCATTGTGCCAACCACGGAAGTCGCCGGGCGTGATGCACTTGTCGGGGCACTGGTTGCAGGAGTACTGTTTGAACTGGGGAAAAAGTGCTTTGCCCTCTATGTTACGATGTTTCCCTCATACCAGTTAATTTATGGGGTGCTGGCCGTTATACCCATTGTGTTTTTGTGGGTGTACTGGACCTGGTGCATCGTCCTGCTAGGAGCAGAGATTACCGCTTCGTTGGGTGACTACCGTCAGCTGAAACAGGAAGAACAGGAAAAAGAGAACGAGGAACGATGATTGCCTTAATTCAACGGGTGCTTGCTGCCAGCGTCACGGTGGCAGGTGAAACTATCGGGGAAATCGGCCCTGGGCTATTGATTTTGCTTGGTGTGGAGAAAGGGGATAGCCCTGAGAGCGCTCGTAAACTGGCCAGCAAGGTGCTGGGCTACCGTATTTTCGGTGACGAGAACGATAAAATGAATCTGAACGTACAGCAGGCGGATGGAAGCGTGCTGGTGGTATCACAGTTTACGCTCGCTGCCGATACCCAAAAGGGCCTGCGCCCCAGTTTCTCCGGTGGCGCAGAACCGGCAGAGGCAGAAAAACTCTATGAGTATTTCACCACCTGCTGTCGTGAACAGGGAATTACGACGGAAACCGGGCAATTCGCCGCTGATATGAAAGTGGCACTGGTGAATGATGGCCCGGTCACCTTCTGGTTGCAGGTTTGACGCAGCTGGCCGAGCGGCAAAGGAACAGCCTGGCGAGCTCAGACAGAGAGAATCATCTTATGTATCACCTCCGGGTACCAGAAACCGCAGAAGAGTTAGATACTTACTATCAGTTCCGTTGGGAGATGCTGCGTAAACCTTTGCATCAGCCTGTGGGATCGGAGCGTGACGCCTGGGATGCCCTGGCACACCACCAAATGGTGGTCGATGAGCATGGGCAGCCGGTTGCCGTTGGCAGGTTGTACATCAATGCCGACAATGAAGCGGCAATTCGCTTTCTTGCTGTTCACCCCTCAGTGCAGGGAAAAGGGCTGGGAACGCTGGTGGCGATGACGCTGGAATCCGTTGCCCGGCAGGAAGGCGTCAAGCGAGTGGTGTGCAGTGTACGTGAGGATGCCGTAGATTTCTTCTCTAAGCTCGGTTATCTCAATCAGGGTGAGATCACGGCGCCGCAAACGACACCGGTGCGCCATTTTTTAATGATCAAACCGGTGGTGACGCTGGATGATATCCTGCATCGTGCAGACTGGTGCGGCCAGCTCCAGCAGGCATGGTATGAGCATATCCCTCTCAGCGAAAAAATGGGCGTGCGTATTCTGCAATATACCGGACAGAAATTTATCACCACCATGCCTGAGACGGGCAATCAGAATCCCCACCATACGCTGTTCGCAGGCAGTCTGTTTTCCCTGGCAACACTCACCGGCTGGGGGCTGATTTGGCTGCTGCTGCGTGAACGTCATTTGGGGGGCACGATCATTCTGGCGGATGCGCATATCCGCTACAGCAAGCCGATCAGAGGTAAGCCCGGTGCGATTGCCGATTTGGGTTCGCTCAGCGGGGATCTGGATCGCCTCGCCCGCGGACGTAAGGCGCGGGTACAGCTGGAAGTTGAGCTGTTTGGTAATGATGAATCCGGCGCGGTGTTTGAAGGGGTATACATCGTTTTGCCTGCCGATCCCGACGGTCCTCTGGAGGCAGGGGGCTCGGGGCACTGAATTTGTATCGCCATAGCGATGAGCCAGTTTGTACCGGATAGCTCAAACTGGCGATTTTCCATCGGCTCCATGGCATCGCGGAGCCAGTAGATTATGGATTGTTGCTTACTTCGCCGTTAATCATCTGCTGCCGCGTTGAAGCACCAGCGGACGTGATGGAAAGCGAAGCGTTTACCGTAGGTTTTAACGGTTTGTCCTGTTGCAGCAGAGCCTTGCCACTCAGTTGCAGATTGCCTTTGCCTGGCGCCAGCGGTGGCCAGCCCCAGTTTTGTAACAGGCCGAACGCAACCTGGCGACCGTTCAGAGTAAAGGATGCTGCTCTGTCGGGTTGCTGGCTGATAGTGGCATTACCCTCCAGCATACCATCACCACTGAATGCGCTCATTTCCGTGAAGTTAATTTGCCTGTCATCAGCGGCCAGCGTGAGCGACGGATGGCGCAGGTCAACGCGATTAAAGGTGGCTTCAGCCGCATTCAGACTCAGATTACCCGCCCAGACTCCCCACTGATGGTTGCGAGCCAGCAGCAGACTGCTCCCCGTCCCTTCCAGAGACGTCATCTGGAAGGGGAAGAGCGGGTCAATATCAATAATCAGATTGCGACTGGCGCTGAATCTCTTGATTTCAACGCTATCCAGCCAGCCGGGCAGCGTTTGCATCCAGCGTTCACGCCAGGTTGAGGGCAGCGTGTACTCCAGACCGGCGATCGCCACCTCCTCAAGACTTAACTTTTTATCGCTGCGGCGCCAGCTACCCTGCGCGCGGATTAACCCGTTAACCCAGCGTGAGCTGAACTGTGAAAGCTCAACGCCCTTTGGAGAAAAGTCCATATTTGCTATCGGATCGTCCAGCTGCAGGCTGCCGTTGACAAAACTACTGGCGTTCATCGCCAACGATCCACCATCGCTCTGCCAGTCACCGTGGCTCAGCGTCATATTTTTAAGCACCAAATCCAGATCGGTCACCGCCCAGTCGCGCCCTTCCAGGCGGGCATCGGTGACATCAACCCTGTCCAGTCGGACCTCTGGAAGAGACAGCAGCGGCTGTAAAAAATCATTCAGCGTTTTATCACTTTGCAGGCGGATGCTGTTCAGGCGCAGGTTGGAAACCTGCCAGCTGCCGTCCGCATCACGATGTGCGTTCGCCGTAGCAGAGCCACGCGCGACATCTGCACCCAGATTGCTAATCGTCCATTCCCGGCCTTTCACATTGCCCTCAATCAGCGCGTTCGCCGCCGGTACGCCATTCAGCACCAGTGATCCCGCGCTAATCTGAAAGCTTGCCTGAAAATCTGGACGTTCAGCCGCTTCCGGCTGCCAGGGGATAATGCCACCATCCACCTGCTGTGCCTGTAGTGACCAGCTATCCTGAGAACGATTCAGTGCCATCTGGCTAAGCTGTAGTCTGTCGGCCTGCAAAGAAACCGGCGGACTGCCGTGATTCAGGTTTAAGTTTCCCTGATTTAGTCGGATGCTGGAGAAATGGAGTGGATTGCTGAACTGCCTGAGGCTCAGACCGAGATCGACGCGTTTTGCGATCAGCGTTGCAGGCTGGTCATCACGACCAAAAACAACATTATCCAGCAGAAGATGGCCGGGATGAGAAAAGTTATGCTCAATTTTACTCATGGAAAGCTGATAGGCGCTGTTATCACTGATCTGGCGGCTAATCCATCCTGCGCCCCATTGAGTTTGCAGCAGCACATAAAGAGCAACGATGACCAGCAGCAACACCAGCAGTAGCGTCAGCAGAACTTTTCCGAGAAATTTCATTGCAACCATCCCGTGGAAAATCGGTAATGGCTTGTTATGCCTGATTTATCGCCGTTTCTCAACCGGGAAGGCACTTACAGGGCGGAAATTATCCACCCTGTAAGCGTAGGGGTCAGAAAGCTGCGGAATTATTTTTCCTGCGGGAAGATCAGATTCAGAACAATAGCCGTAATGCCGCCCGCAGCGATGCCGGAAGAGAGCAGCGTTTTCAACCAGTCAGGCGCGAATTGCAGGATCAGTGGCTGCTGGGAGACACCCAGGCCCACCGCCAGCGACAGCGCAATAATCATGATCGCGCGGCGGTTCAGCGGTTCACGGGACACGATGCGCACGCCAGAGGCAGCAATAGTACCAAACATGACAATCGTTGCTCCGCCGAGGACCGGTTCCGGAATATGCTGGACGAAGCCACTCACTGCCGGGAACAGGCCGAGCACAATCAGCATCAGCGCCACGACAAAGCCTACGTAGCGGCTGGCAACGCCGGTCAACTGGATCACGCCATTATTTTGCCCAAAGCAGGAGTTTGGAAAGGTATTGAACAGTGCAGAAACGCAGGAGTTAAGGCCGTTAGCCAGCACGCCACCCTTCAGTCGCTTCATATACAGTGGGCCACTGACCGGCTGCTCGGAAACGTCGGAGGTTGCGGTAATGTCACCAATGGTTTCCAGAGAGGTCACCATAAATACCAGCATCAGCGGAATGAGCAGATTCCAGTCGATACCCAGTCCGTAATACAAAGGCATCGGAACAGCGACCAGTGAGGTATTCGCAGGCGCGACATCGGCTGGCAGCATGCCCAGCGCCCACGCCAGCAGATAGCCGACCGCCATCGCGATCACCAGTGAGGCCACACGCAGATAGGGATTACGCTGGCGGTTTAGCAGAATAATCACTAGCAGAACGGCCCCGGCCAGCAGCAGATTTTTCGGTGCGCCAAAGGTATGGTCATTCATCGCTGCGTAGCCGCCACCGATGGAGGTCAGTCCGACCTGTATCAGCGAAAGGCCGATAATCATCACCACGATGCCGGAAACCAGCGGGGTGATAACCCGACGCGCCAGATGCAGAACGCGCGACAGGGCCATTTCGGTACAGGAGGCGAGCATCAGGGTACCAAACAGTGCGGCCATCATGGTTGGGACGTCAGCCCCTCCATTTTTCAGTGCCATCCCGCCCATAATCAGCGGCGAAACAAAGTTGAAACTGGTGCCCTGGATAGAGAGCAGACCAGAACCTACCGGTCCCCAGGTTTTGATCTGAAGAATGGAGGCCACGCCGGACGCGAACAGGGACATGCTGATAATGTGTTGCGTATCCTGCGCCGGTAAGCCAAGCGCCTGGCAAATGAGCAGTGCTGGTGTGATAACCGCGACGAACATCGCCAGCAGGTGCTGACACGCGGCAAACAGAGTCTGAGGGAGCGGTGGGCGGTCTTCAAGACGATAAATCAACTCACTTTTGCTCACCGGCGAAGGTTGGTGAGCAGCAACATCATGGGCATCAACGGACATGTTCGGGGTTCCGGCGTTAATAAAGTGGCGATTTTAATCGTCTGTCGCTTAAAAGCAAACGTTTGCTGTTAGCGGGGGATGCGCAGATCGTTACAGCAGGCTACCCGCTTCAGGCGTTGGTATAGCGTTCGGTTTCCGGAAGCCAGCGCTCTATCAAGGCCTGTGCCTGCTGAGGATAGTGCTGATGAATGTGGCGTGCCACGCGCTGAACTTCAGGGATCATTGCGCCATCACGCAGCAGATCGGCCACTTTGAACTCGGCGTTACCTGTCTGGCGCGTGCCCAGCAGTTCACCCGGGCCGCGAATTTCGAGATCGCACTGGGCAATAACGAAACCGTCATTACTGTCGCGCAGAACCTGCAGACGTTTTTGTGCGGTTTTGCTGAGCGGGGCTTTATACAGCAGTACGCAGTGAGAGGCGACGGCGCCGCGACCCACTCGCCCGCGTAGCTGGTGCAGCTGCGCCAGTCCCAGGCGTTCCGGGTTCTCAATGATCATCAGGCTGGCGTTGGGAACATCAACACCGACTTCAATCACGGTGGTGGCAATTAGCAGCTGTATTTCACCGGCCTTAAATGCCTGCATGACGGACTGCTTCTCCGCAGGTTTCATGCGGCCATGAACCAGGCCAACCTGCAATTCGGGAAGTGCCAGTTTCAGTTCTTCCCAGGTTGCTTCAGCCGCCTGTGCCTCCAGCAGCTCCGACTCTTCAATCAAAGTACACACCCAGTACGCCTGACGACCTTCAGTGCTGCAGGCGCTTTTAACACGGGCGATGATATCTCCACGCCGCGTATCCGGTATGGCTACTGTCGTCACAGGCGTTCTGCCCGGCGGCAGTTCGTCGATGGTGGAGGTATCGAGATCGGCATAGGCGGTCATCGCCAGGGTTCGTGGGATGGGCGTGGCGGTCATAATAAGCTGATGAGGATGGAATCCCTGCTCTTCGCCCTTTTCCCACAGCGCCAGACGCTGGTGGACGCCAAAGCGATGCTGTTCGTCGATAATGACCAGCGCCAGGCCGTTAAACTGAATCTGCTCCTGAAATATCGCGTGGGTCCCTACGATCATCGAAACCTGTCCGCTGGCAATTGCCTCCTGCTGCGCAAGGCGCGCCTTTCCTTTCTGCTTTCCGGCCAGCCAGCCAACATCAATGCCCAGCGGGGCAAACCACTGACGGAAGTTATTAGCATGCTGTTCTGCCAGCAGCTCCGTGGGAGCCATCAGTGCAACCTGTTTGCCCCAGGCAATCACATTCAGTGCAGCCAGGGCGGCCACCAGCGTTTTACCGGAGCCAACATCACCCTGTACCAGGCGCATCATTGGATAATCTTTTGCCAGATCGGCTTCTATTTCACGACCAACGCGCTGCTGTGCGCCCGTAGGGCGGAACGGGAGTGCAGCCAGTAATCGATCGCTGAGCGCGTGGCGAGGTGACATGGCAAGAGCATGATAGCGCTGAGCTCCGGCGCGTACCGCCAGCATACTGAGATTGTGGGCCAACAGCTCTTCCATTATTAACCGGCGCTGAGCGGGATGTGTACCGCTGTCAAGATCGGCCAGAGCGATATCCGGCGGTGGGCGATGCAGGGTGCGCAGCGCCTCCGGTAGCCCGATCAGCCCCCGGCTCAGTTCAGGCGGCAGCAGTTCGGCAATGGCGCAGGTGTCCAGCAGGGCAAGAGCCTGATCGGTAAGGTTGCGCAGTGTGGCCTGGCGGATCCCTTCAGTGGTGGAGTAGACCGGAGTCAGCGTTTCCTGTAATCCGGTGACTCCCTGTTCACCCTGAATCTTATATTCCGGGTGAATGATTTCGGCACCGCGCTGGCCACGCTTGATTTCGCCATAGGCGGTCACGCGTCGCCCGACGGCAAGGCTGTTTTTCATCCCGGCATTGAAGTTGAAAAAGCGCAGCGTCAGCACGCCGGTCCCATCGCTAATCTGGCAGGTCAACATGCGGCGACGGCCAAAACTGATCTCGCAGTGCAGTACGTCACCTTCCACGGTGGCAAAAATGCCCGGCAGCAAGTCGTTGATCGTATAAAGCTGTGTGCGATCTTCATAACGCATCGGCAGGTGCAACAGCAGATCCTGCACGGTCAGCAGGCCAATTTTCGCCAGCTTTGCTGCCTGACTGGCGCCCACACCGGTGAGCGTGTTCAGCGGAATGGCATCCAGCAGGCGGCCGTGCATTATTTCATCGCCTTTGACTGCATGGTTGCCCACCACTCCGGGTCCGCTTCCACTTCGCCACAGTCGTTGATGATTGGGTAGGGCAGGCCTTTCTGTTTTGCAACCCGTGCAAGGACCGGATAGCCGCCTTCAAACAGCAGACGCTGCTGCTCGGCGTAAGGCAGTGAGCTCTCTTTGCGCTGATACATGCCCGCATTCTGACGCTGACGCTGGGCTTCATACAGGATCAGCGCCGAAGCCACGGAGACGTTCAGCGACTGCACCATCCCAATCATCGGAATGATAATATCCCGATCGGCAAGTTCCAGCGCTTCCTGAGTGATGCCGGTTTTCTCCTGACCCATCAAAATGCAGGTCGGGCGGGTATAGTCGATTTCGCGGAAGTCGACGGCTTTATCCGACAGGTTGGTGGCCAGAATTTGCATGTTTTGGCTTTTGAGATGCTGCACGGCTTCAGCAATGGTCCGGTGAGTCTTTACCTGCACCCAACTGTTACTGCCTGCAGCGGATGAGACCATGGTACGCATACGGCTACCGGGCCAGACGGCATGCACCTCATGCACGCCAACGGCATCGGCAGTCCGGATAACCGCAGAAACGTTATGGGGTTTATGCACTTGCTCCATACAAACCGTCAGATCGTGCTGGCGTGCGGCGAGCATCTCACGGATACGGGCATAACGTTGTGCATTCATGCGAAGAATAACTCCCTGAAAATGGTAATTCCGTCGCGCTGCAATCAATCGACGTTGAGGTGAAAGGCAACGAGAGCGGAGCAGTGCTCCGCCCTGTGTCTCAGTTGCGGTTGCGGTGCACCTTGATAACATCCGGCATGACGCGAATTTTACGCATAATGTTCGCCAGATGAACGCGATCGCGCGCCGTCAGACGGATAAAGGCACTATAGACGCGGCCATCCTTTTCTTCAGTATTCAGACTCTGAATATTAGAACCTGCGGTATTGATGGCTGCAGTCAGGTTGGCCAGTGCGCCCTGGTGGTTAAACATATCCACTTTGATTTCGGCGACAAATTCCTGCGCAGTGTCCTTATCCCACTCGACCGCCATAAACTTCTCAGGCTCTTTCTGATAGCCGCGGATATTTCGGCAGGACTCATGGTGTACTACCAGTCCTTTACCCGGGCTGACGTGGGCAACAATCGGATCGCCGGGAATTGGGCGGCAGCACTTGGCGAGGGTAATCAGTACGCCGTCAGCACCCTTAATGGGCAGCTTGCTGCGTGAAGGTGCTGAGGTAGGCGTTTCAGCCGGAACGGCATCGCTTTGCTGAAGATTTTTCGCAACGACCACACTCATGGCATTACCAAGGCCTATCTCCGCCAGCAAATCGTCCAGCGTGGCGAGCTTCATCCGCTCAAGCTCATGATGAATATTGGCTTCGGGGATTTCTGCGAGCTTGCGGCTACCGCCAAGAGCGTGGTTGAGTAAGCGTCGCCCAAGGCTGACTGAGTCATCGCGTTTCAGGTTTTTCAGCAGTTGACGAATTTTGGCACGGGCTTTCGAGCTGACGACAAAGTTCAACCATGCCGCATTTGGACGAGCGCCGGGTGCGGTAATAATTTCTACCGTTTGCCCACTGGTCAGCGATTGTGACAGTGGATAAGGCTGGCGATCGACGCGAGCTCCCACGCAGGCATGACCAATATCGGTATGCACGGCATAAGCGAAATCGACCGGCGTTGCTCCGGCCGGAAGCTCAACAATGCGACCTTCCGGTGTGAAAACGTAAATCTCATCCGGGAACAGGTCAGATTTTACGCTTTCAATAAATTCAAATGAACTGCCGGCACTTTGCTGCAGTTCCAGCAGGCTTTGCAGCCAGCGCTGGGCGCGAATCTGTGCGGTCGTGCTGCTTTCGCCCTGTTCTTTATAAGCCCAGTGCGCCGCCACCCCCATTTCTGCCATCTGATCCATATCTTCGGTTCGGATCTGGACTTCAACCGGCACGCCGTGCGGGCCGATCATTGAAGTATGCAGCGACTGATAGCCGTTTGCTTTGGGAATAGCAATATAGTCTTTTACCCGTCCCGGCCGCGGCTTATACAGACTGTGCATCTGACCCAGAACGCGGTAACAGGTATCCATATCGTGCACAATCACCCGGAAAGCGTAAATATCCATAATGGAATGGAAACGCTGTTCTTTCAGGTGCATTTTGCAATAGATGGAATAAAGGTGTTTCTCGCGACCGCTCACACGGCAGGGAATTCCGGCTTCCTGCAGGCGACCATCAATTTCAGAGAGGATTTTCTGAATCATCTCTTTACGGTTACCACGCGCGGCTTTCACCACCTCTTTAATCACCCGGTAGCGGTTAGGGTACAGGGCTTCAAAGCCCAGTTCTTCCAGCTCGGTTTTAAGATGGTGAATACCCAGACGGTGCGCCAGAGGACTGTAAATTTCCAGCGTTTCCAGAGCGATACGCCGCCTTTTGTCCGGACGTAAGGAGCCCAGTGTGCGCATGTTATGCGTACGGTCAGCCAGCTTGATCAGAATGACGCGAATATCCTGCACCATTGCCATGATCATCTTGCGGAAGTTTTCCGCCTGCGCTTCTTTTTTGTCGCGGAATTTCAGCTTATCAAGTTTGGATACGCCTTCGACCAGCTCAGCAACGCTTTTGCCGAACAGCTGTTCCATATCCTGATATGTCGCGGGAGTATCTTCGATCACATCGTGCAGCAGCGCAGCCATGAGCGTTTCATGATCAAGCTTCATCTCTGCCAGGATGCAGGCAACGGCTACCGGGTGAGTAATATAGGGTTCACCGCTGGAGCGTGTCTGTCCCTCGTGAGCATCACGTGCGACAAGATAAGCTTGCTTGAGGCGCTTTATCTGCTCCTCAGGCAAGTATTTTTCAATCAGCTGATTGAGACTTTCAAACAGATACAAGGCGAGCCTTCAGATCCGATTAACGACGACCTTCAGCGATAGCGGTCACAGCCTGAATTTCAGCGGCTTCCTGCTCTTGCTGTTCCTGACGATCGCGCACATCAAGGATCTGATTAGTAATCAAACCCTCTTCGATTTCGCGCAGTGCGATAACGGTAGATTTATCGTTTTCTTCTGGAACCAGTGGATCTTTACCACCAACCTGCATCTGACGTGCGCGACGAGCGGCGACCAGAACCAGATCAAAACGGTTACCAATTTTTTCTACTGCGTCCTGTACGGTTACGCGTGCCATAAGTGTGATACTCCACGGGTGAAGAAATGACTGGGCATCATACTGAGTTGTCCTCAGTCTGCCAATAGTTTGCTAATTAAAGCATCATGGCGGGCTTTCTGACGGCCCATACGCAGACGCTCGGCGCGAATGATCGTTTTCAGATCGGACAGCGCCAGATCGAAATCATCATTCACGATTAAGTAATCGTATTCGGCATAATGGCTCATTTCTGCCACTGCCTGCTCCATACGTTTGGTAATCACCTCCTCACTGTCCTGTCCGCGCCCACGCAGGCGACGATCCAGTTCATCTTTCGAAGGTGGCAGCACGAAAATGCTGCGCGATGCCGGCATTTTTTGACGAATTTGCTTGGCTCCCTGCCAGTCAATATCAAGAAAAACATCAACACCGGTCGCCAGAATCTGCTCGATAGCCCTGCGTGAGGTTCCGTAATAATTTCCGAATACCTCGGCGTGTTCGAGAAAGGCATCTTCGCCAATCATGGTACGAAACTCGTCGTGGTTAACGAAGTAATAGTGTTCGCCATGAATTTCACCAGGCCGAATGCCGCGTGTAGTATGCGAAATTGAGACCTGCGTGTCGTACAGCGGTTGCGTTTTTAACAGTGCCTGAATCAGACTGGATTTACCCGCGCCGCTGGGGGCGGAAACAATAAAAAGCGTGCCTTGAGCCATGATTATTCTTGATATGCCAAAAAAGCGGAGTCTACTTCCTGCACAGTATACACATGTGCAGCCCTTGATGCAGCGTTTCGGCTGAGTAATGCATCATTTTATATGTTCACGGGTAGCATCACGCAAAATGTTGCTTCGCGTCGCGCTGTTACAGCAACAGTCTCAGAGCCCGCTTCCACGGTTCTTTTTTGCCTCTGGTCAGCCCGATCCTGCTGCGCTTTACTACAGCCTGTTGGAGGCTCAGTGGGGAGAAGCAGGGATGCGATGTTTGTTATTAGCGATCGCGCTATTCAGTACAGTTTCAAAGGCGCAATGCCCGGTCTGGACGCCTGCGCGGCAGATCAGCGAAATAGCTGCGCTGGAAAAACAGCTACGCCAGTGGGACGACGCGTATTATCGTCAGGGGGCGGGGCTGGTGGCTGATGAGCGTTACGACGCTTTGCAGTCTAAGCTACAAAACTGGCAGCGCTGCTTTCAACCCGACGGCGATTTACGTCAACCTCAGCTATCCACGAATGGAAAAGTTTTACACCCCGTTGCCCACGTGGGGGTAAAAAAGCTGAAGGATAAGCAGGAAGTGGCGGCCTGGATGGAGAACAGGCGAGACTTGTGGGTGCAACCAAAAATAGACGGCGTTGCCGTCACGCTGGTCTATCAGGATGGCAAATTACAGCGAGCGATTAGCCGAGGTGATGGTCTGAAGGGAGAGGACTGGACGGAAAAAGCCCACCATATTGCTGCCATACCGCAATCCATTCCGTTTCACAGGAAGCAAGCTGTTTTCCAGGGAGAGCTTTACCTGATGATGAACGGACATCAGCAGGCGCTGCACGGCGGTAAAAATGCCCGTTCTAAGGTAGCCGGTGCGCTGATGGCTAAGCAGTACACTGATGTCCTGAACAATATCGGGTTATTTATCTGGGCCTGGCCCGATGGGCCATCAACGATGGCACAGCGCCTTAAAGGCATACGCGATGCCGGATTTGGCGATATCAGTAACTGGACCCGTCCAGTACAGGATGCGAATGCTGTGCAGATGTGGCGCAAGCGCTGGTATGAAGCGCCGTTGCCTTTTGTAACCGACGGAGTTGTTGTCCACAGCGATCCCGGATCGAAAGGCAACAACTGGATGCCCGATCTCGGCAACTGGGCGGTAGCCTGGAAATATTCACCGCCGCAGGTAAGCAGTGAGGTCCGGGATGTCATCTTTACCATTGGGCGCAGTGGAAAAATCAGCGTGGTGCTGGATCTTGAACCCGTTAAGCTCGATGACAAACGGGTAAATCGGGTGAGTATTGGTTCTCTGCAGCGCTGGCATGAAAAAGATATTGTCTCCGGCGATCAGGTCACCATCAGTCTGGCAGGACAAGGGATCCCAAGGCTTGAAACCGTTGTCTGGCGTGTAGCCGAACGCCACTACCCGCATCCCCCGGATCAACGTGAATATACGATGCTGAGCTGTTTCCACCCTGTCGCTGGCTGCCAGCAGCAATTTTTGGCGCGCCTTGAGTGGCTTGGTGGTAAACAGGCGCTGAACTTTGTCGGTGTCGGCCGCAGCACCTGGCAGCGCCTGGTACAGTCTGGCAGCCTGGCCCACCTTTTTTCCTGGTTAACCTTGTCTGAAGAAGGGCTGCAGGCATCCCTCGGTGTTAATCAACAGACTGCACATTTTTTCTGGCAGCAGTTTCAACTGAGCCGCCGACAGCCATTTAAACGGTGGGTCAGGGCTCTTGGCGTTCCTGTGCCGGAGTCGGCCTTACGGACACTGACCGATGGCAACTGGGATGAACTGCTTTCACGAACTGAAGAGCAGTGGCAGAAACTGCCCGGGATTGGGGCTAAACTGGCACGACAGATTGGCGTTTTCCTCAACCATCCTGACGTGCGGGAGATGATAGCAGCGCTGCGATAAGTCACAATGTGGCGGTTTGTCTGAGTCTGGCGCCACTCAGTGGTCACCATGCGGGTAATTAAACACGGGCAGACCCAGTTTGAAACGCAGTGCCAGCAATCGGGCAACAAATCCACAGATTAAGGTGATGATAACCACGGTTTCCATCGCAAGCGCGGTCTTCAACAGCAAAATGTAGACCCAACCCGATGCAAAGGCGATCCCGGCATAAAGTTCTTTTTGGAAAACCAGCGGAATGCGATTGCAAAACATATCACGGAGAACTCCGCCAAAAACGCCGGTGACGACAGCACTGATGGCGGCGATGATTCCGGCATGTCCCATATCAAGGGCTACCTGAGCACCCAGTATTGAAAATACGACCAGTCCCAGCGCATCAAGTATCAAAAACACCTTGCGTAAATGCGGCATAAGAGGCGCTGCCAGCGTAGTGATAACTGCCGCAGCTGCAACAATCATGATGTATTCCGGGTGTCTGACCCACCCCAGCGGGTAGTGGCCAAGCAGCATATCGCGTACCGATCCGCCCCCAATTGCGGTGACTGAGGCGATGATGATTACGCCGAACATGTCCATTTTACGACGACCCGCGGCAAGTGCCCCGGTCATGGCTTCAGCAGTTATGCCAATAATGTAAAGCACGGTGAGTAACATGGTTTGCTCCTGGATAGAGGCCGCAAGCCTAAGGGGTTATCTGATTCCCGGCGACTGAATTTTTCTCAGGAAGCGATTTATATATTAGTTTTAATAATTACCATGATTTTATCAAATCCTTAAATCTTATTATTATATTGTTTTCCTTGGTTTTTTTGTCTTTTCTGTCTTCTTTTTTTTCGGTTTCATGCATTAATAAAATTTATTTCACTGCTTTGGTATCAGCGGAGGCGACTAAACACACAGGCCGCTGTTGTTTTCTGCCCCCTACCGATTGTTTCTGGAGGTGAGGAGAATATATACAAAATGACATTACTCGAATCGGTAAATAATGGCGATATTCATTGATTGAAGTCTGATGCTATACATCTTGTTAAAGTCCGTTCATTTTTTAATGGTTATTTTCTTGACCTTTATGGCTGTGATGCGTAGAAAAATGTATACTCCTGAATTAATCTGATTAGGATATGATTCTATGATGGCCTCAATTATAAATGGGGGGTTTAGGTATTGGTGTAATTAGTGGGAGTGGTAATTTTACGGGGGGCGTGTTACTGCGATATTATACGTTATGGAACCGAGTTTTTTAGTACTCTAGTCTAAAAAAATCTTGTTATGATTTAGTAAATACTCTGCTGTCGCTATTTTTCTCAACACCGGTAGGTGTTAGTGTGCAGCTTTACTTTAAATGGTAGTTTGAGGACGATGAAGCGTTAACTTGTTATCGAATCATAGGGAGAGTTATGATGATATTTTATCGGGAGGGAGTATGAGTTATCGATACACAGTGACCATATCTGATGATCATCCACATATATTGTATTCACTGAAAATGCTTTTTTCTGGCAATGATAAGTTTCTTATCACTAATGAGGCTGTGTGTGGTAAGGACCTGCTGTCCGGGTTATCGGCAAAGCCAACAGATATCGTGATTACGGATTTTTCTCTGGGATCGGATCGTTCGACAATCGATGGATTTACTAAACTGCGCGCTTTGCATGGTCGTTTTCCTGATGTGAAAATTGTTTTACTGACTTCACAAAAGAACACGGCAATTTTAAGAAAAGCCAGTGACTACGGTGTCCAGGCCATAGTGAGCAAGAGTGATGGTGTAGAAGAGACGGTGCTGGCCTGTCACCATGTTATCAGCCAGCCGGATTGCTATTACTCATCCTCCTTCAACTACCTCAAAGCGCCAGTGAACAAAGGCAGTGAACGAGGAAGCACATTGACGCCAAAGGAGTTGGAGGTGGTTCGGTTGTTTTCATCCGGCTACTCGCTTGCTGAAATTGCCCAGCGACAGAATCGAACAATCAGCACGATCTCTACACAAAAATATAATGCTATGCGCCGTTTGGGCGTTTCCTCAAACATTGAATTAATTCGCTATGCCTATGCACAAGGGCTGATCTGATATACAACGTATGAAAATATTATAATTTTTGGAAGTTAATTCGAACTAATTAAAGTGCATTCAGAGCTTTTAACCTGATTGTTTAAATAACGTCTCATCGCCGTGATTTTCTTACTTTCACTAATGTGAATGTGGACAGGTGAAGGTTAATGGCTAAAGCTTTAAAGATATCGCTGTCTTATTGCAATAACCTCGTTACGGAGATGATTTTCTCCAGGGAAATACCGCCACACTAATCCTGATGGCTGGACGTAGTAAAATGAAAAGGATTTCTTATGTTTGTAATGATGATAATTTGTCTAAAAGTGCTTTTTTACCATGGTCACTTGATTAATGCGTTCTTCCGGAACAGGACTCTGGTTAATCGCCGTTTAGCGTATAAGTTAAAGGGTATAATTAATGGCTGCCATCATGATTTCACCAGTGCCGTTTGATTTCTCCAAATATATTTATTTAAGTTTGAACATGCCAGTAGCCTGAACGACTACTGGCCGCAATCAGTTTTTTTTGACGAATTCAGACTTCAGTTTCATCGGCCCAAAACCATCAATTTTGCAGTCAATATTGTGGTCGCCTTCGACCAGTCGGATACTTTTAACCTTGGTGCCAATTTTTAACGGCGTCGAACTTCCCTTGACTTTCAGATCCTTAATAACGGTCACGCTGTCGCCATCTGCCAGCACATTGCCATTGGCATCTTTAACGATCGGGGTCTCATCAGAGGCGTTATCCGCGCCATCAGCCCAGACGTGACCGCACTCCGGGCAGTTAAGCATGTCTCCATCCTGCCAGCTGTATTCAGAGCCGCATTTCGGGCAGGGAGGTAAAGTTTGCATGGTTGAGCCTCAAATAAATCCATAATAAAAGAAGGGTGATAGTTTACCTTCTGAAGCATTTTCTTCCTACCACAAAAAAACGCTACAAGCATGCTTATAGCGTTCGGGCGTTAAATATTACGGCATCACTGGCTGTGCGTCGGCGTGACGAAGTGACATTCAGCTTTCTGAATCGAAGGAAGTTGGTTCAGAAAAGCTACTCGATATTCTGAATCTGTTCGCGCATCTGCTCAATCAGCACCTTAAGCTCAATCGCCGACGCGGTGATTTCCGCATTGATTGATTTGGAACCCAGCGTATTGGACTCTCGGTTGAACTCCTGCATCATAAAGTCCAGACGGCGACCCACCGCCTCTTTTTTCTTCAGGATGTTATAGGTTTCTTTTACGTGTGCTTCCAGACGATCCAGCTCTTCCGCGACATCCACGCGCTGTGCCAGCATCACCAGTTCCTGCTCCAGACGATTGTTTTCCAGCTGAACCTGCGCTTCCTCCAGCCGGGCAATCAGACGCTCGCGCTGCCATTTCAGCACCTCTGGCATATGAGTACGCACTTTGCTGACTTCGTTACTGACACCTTCCAGGCGTTGCTCAATCAGCGCTTTCAGCGCGGCACCTTCGCTCTCACGCGCGGTAATAAAGTCGTCAATAGCGCCGTCGAGCAGGGTTAAAAGCTGTGCTGAGATAGCATCCAGATCCTGTTCTTCTGCCGACATCACACCGGGCCAGCGCAGGATGTCTACCGGATTAATTTCGCCTTCGTCGCTCTGCATTTTGACCCAGTTCGCCGCCTGCACCAGCTGCACTGCCAGTTTTTCATTCAGCACCAGGGCACTTTGTGCGCTGGGGTCGGTGTCGAAACGCAGGTTTACTTCTACTTTGCCGCGCGTCAGGCGGTGACGAATGCGTTCACGAATAGCAGGCTCCAGCCCACGAAATTGTTCTGGCAGGCGGATATAGGTTTCAAGATAGCGCTGGTTAACTGAACGCAGCTCCCAGGCTGCGCTGCCCCAATCGCCTTTGGTTTCACGCCGTGCGTAGGCGGTCATACTGCGGATCATTTTGCGTACTCGCTTAAAAGGAAGATGCCGGAAGTATAACGGTGCAGGCGCTGGCTTAACAGGTATTCAGTCAAATGTCAGCGCAATGGCTGACGTTTTAGCAACCAAAGATTAAGATGTGAAGCACAACCCGGCCTGAGTGCCGCGTCATCCATTTATCATTGTTATTGACCAGGAGATCTCATGTCAGCCCGTTTATTATGTTCTTCGTTTTTACTCCTGGCGCTCACGGGATGCAGCATGCCTGATAAGGTAGCGAACAGGGTAGCTCCGACCTGCTCTGTCGGTGAGCCTGTGCGGCAGACGACGCTCTATTTCGGGCTGAACAGGCCACACGGGCAGGCGATTACCAATGCCGAGTGGCAGACGTTCGTTGATGAAGACGTTACGCCACGTTTTAAAGATGGCCTGACTGTATTGACCGCCAAAGGTCAGTGGCTGGGTAATGACGGGAAGCTTGCTCGTGAAGATAGCCGGGCGCTGATGCTGATTCATGCTGCGGATCGAAATAGTGAGCAGGGGGTTGAAGCATTGCGGGCGATCTATAAACAGCGATTTGCTCAGGACTCGGTCATGCGGGTCGATACGCCAGCCTGCGTGGCTTTCTGAACGACGTTAATCAATGCAGTAGCCCGGTACCGCAGTACCGGGCTTAACATTTACAACACCAGCCCAGCGAAGGCGGCAGAAAGTAAACTCACCAGCGTGGAGCCGTAAATCAGCTTCAGGCCGAAACGCGATATCACATTACCCTGTTGCTCATTAAGCCCCTTGATGGCACCGGCTACGATGCCAATCGAGGCAAAGTTAGCGAACGAAACCAGGAACACGGAAAGGATCCCCAGCCCACGTGGCGAAAGTTCGGCGGCGATTTTTTTCAGCTCGATCATCGCTACAAACTCATTGGTTACCAGCTTGGTAGCCATAATACTGGCGGCTTTCAGGGCATCGGCTGGTGGGATACCGATCAGCCAGGCAAACGGCCAGAAAATATAGCCAAGGATCTGCTGGAAGCTGATACCGAATATTGCAGCAAACAATGCGTTAACTGCTGAAATCAGCGCGATAAAGCCAATCAGCATCGCAAGAATAATCATCGCAACTTTGAAACCTGCGAGGATATATTCGCCCAGCATTTCAAAGAAGCTCTGATCCTCATGCATTTTTTCCAGGCGAATTTCGGGCTCATCACCCACCGGTGTCGGGTTGATGATCGACAGAATGATAAAGGTGCTGAACATATTAAGCACCAGCGCCGCCACAACGTAGCGCGGTTCAATCATCGACATATAGGCACCGACAATCGACAGTGAAACGGTGGACATGGCTGCTGCGGCCATGGAGTAGAGGCGGCGCTGGGAAATCTCTGCCAGTATACCCTTATAGGCGATAAAGTTCTCGGACTGACCAAGGATCAGGGTGCTGACGGCATTAAAGGATTCCAGTTTGCCCATGCCGTTAATTTTGGACAGCACGGTGCCTACAAACCGGATCAGCAGAGGCAGGATCTTGAGATGCTGTAAAATACCAATCAGCGCAGAAATAAAGACGATTGGACACAGTACGCCCAGGAAGATAAATGCCAGCCCCTGAGCGCTCATGTTGCCAAACACAAAGTCAGTACCCTGCGCGGCATATTTCAGCAGCGTTTCGAAGAAGCCGGACACGGCACTGACCACACTCAGGCCACCGGAGGCGTGCAGGAAGAACCAGGCCAGAGCGCCCTCAATGACGATCAGCTGCAACAGCACGCGCGGACGAATTTTCTTTCGCTCGGTACTGAACAGCAGCGCAAGGCTGAAGATAATGGTCAGGGCCAGAATAAAATGTAAAACAGCAGTCATACGGACGGTCCCGCGAGAAGAATCAATAAAGAGGGGCATTTAGCCATATATTGATTCTTTTTACATCCAGTTCCCGATTATCTTGCTGTTTTAAGCGTCGATTATCCGCCGGTAGCGTAACAGGTTGCGGATGATGGCACCTTCGATAGGCATTCACCCGTGAAATCCGTATAATGCGCAGCCAATTATACTTAGCTAGCCGGAGAACAAACGATGCGTCCATCAGGCCGTAGTGCACAACAGGTGCGCCCTGTTACCCTGACCCGTCATTACACCAAACATGCAGAAGGCTCTGTGCTGGTTGAATTCGGTGATACTAAAGTACTGTGCACCGCAACGATTGAAGAAGGCGTTCCTCGCTTCCTGAAAGGTCAGGGGCAGGGATGGGTGACGGCTGAGTACGGCATGTTACCTCGTGCCACCCACAGCCGTAACGCCCGTGAGGCGGCGAAAGGTAAACAGGGTGGCCGCACGCTTGAAATCCAGCGACTGATCGCCCGTTCCCTGCGTGCGGCGCTGGATCTGAAAGCGCTGGGCGAGTTTACCATTACGCTGGACTGCGACGTGTTGCAGGCCGATGGGGGGACGCGTACCGCGTCAATCACCGGTGCCTGCGTGGCGCTGGCTGATGCGCTGAACCATCTTGTCGCAATCGGTAAGTTGAAAGCCAATCCGATGAAGGGCATGGTGGCTGCCATCTCCGTTGGCATTGTGAACGGCGAAGCGCTGTGCGATCTGGAATACGTTGAAGACTCCGCTGCCGAAACGGATATGAACGTGGTGATGACTGAAGATGGCCGCATGATTGAAGTTCAGGGCACCGCCGAAGGCGAACCTTTCAGCCATGACGAGCTGCTTAAGCTGCTTGAGCTGGCCCGGGGTGGCATTGACACACTGGTGCAGGCGCAGAAAGCGGCGCTGAGTCACTGATTTTCCAAGGCGATCCGAGAGTCGCCTTTTTTTTGCCTGAATATTGAGGAATGACAACATGAAAGCCTGGCAGCGCCAATTTATCGAATTCGCCATCAACAAGCAGGTGCTGAAGTTTGGTGAGTTCACGCTAAAGTCAGGGCGTAAAAGCCCCTATTTCTTTAACGCCGGCCTGTTCAATACCGGACGCGATCTGGCTCTGTTGGGTCGCTTTTATGCGCAGGCTTTGGTGGATTCAGGCATCGATTTCGATCTGCTGTTTGGTCCGGCCTACAAAGGCATCCCTATTGCTACCACTACGGCCGTGGCGCTGGCGGATCATCACGACCGCGATGTGCCGTACTGCTTTAACCGCAAAGAGGCGAAAGATCACGGGGAAGGTGGCACGCTGGTCGGCAGCCCGCTGCAGGGTAAGGTGATGCTGGTGGATGACGTGATTACCGCAGGTACGGCGATACGTGAATCGATGGAGATCATCGCGGAAAATCAGGCCAGCCTTGCCGGAGTACTGATTTCCCTCGATCGTCAGGAGCGCGGTCGCGGCGCCGTTTCGGCCATTCAGGAAGTTGAGCGCGATTACGGCTGTCAGGTCATCTCGATTATCACACTGAAAGAGCTCGTCAGCTATCTGGAAGAGAAGCCTGAACTCGCCGATCACCTGGCCGCCGTGCGTGCCTATCGCAGCGAATACGGTATCTGAACGGCCAGCTGAGCCAGATAATCACACAGGGACTGGCCTCACACAACGGGGCCAGTGCACGTCGGTTTATACCAGTTGCATCGCGAACAGCGGCCAGCGAACCTCAAATTCGGCCGTCGGGCGATAGCGAAACTCTGAGCGTACAAACCGCGAAAGCAGTCCTTCGCAAAAAGCCAGCAGCTGGCTGGCCAGCAGCGTTTCATCCGTGACGAACCCTTCGCCTTCGCGCATTTTCTTCTCGCGCATGACCTGTCGAATCTGCACTTCAATGCGTTCAAACAGCTGATTGATACGTCCCTGCAGACGATCCTGTTCAAACATCAGCGCATGGCCTGTCAGAATACGTGTTAAACCCGGATTACGCTCACCAAAGCCCAGAATCAACTGTGTGATAAGACGCAAACGCGGCAGCGTTTCTTTTTCGTCTTTCAAAATCAGATTGATGCGCGTAATCAGGCTGTCTTCAATAAACTCGATCAGGCTGTCAAACATCTTGGTTTTACTGGGAAAATGACGGTAAAGCGCAGCTTCAGAGACGCCAACACTTGCCGCCAGTTTTGCGGTGGTTATCCGCTGACTGCCATCACTTGACTCAAGCATCTGCGCCAGTGCCTGCAGGATTTCCTCGCGACGATTCCTTTTCGCACTCTTTTTTTCAACCATGTCTTAAAAGACCCCTGAAAAGATCACCATAAACGGGCACGAGCCCACCAGCGTCCGTGAGCTTTCAGCTCACGGCGAAAAACGGGTTTCGTTTTACGGAAGCGGTGGAGAGTTACTGACGACCAGAATGGCCAAAACCGCCTTCACCACGCACGCTGGTATCGAAATCATTGACCAGATTAAACTCAGCCTGCACCACAGGAACAAAGACCATCTGGGCGATGCGCTCGCCCGGTTCGATAGTAAAAGTATCCTGGCCGCGGTTCCAGACGGAGACCATCAGCTGTCCCTGATAGTCAGAATCAATTAAGCCGACCAGGTTGCCTAATACAACGCCATGCTTGTGGCCCAGGCCGGAGCGCGGCAGGATAACCGCTGCCAGCGTTGGGTCGGCAATATGAATAGCTAATCCCGTAGGTACCAACGTAGTCTGGCCCGGCAGCAGGTCAAAGGCGCTGTCAAGGCAGGCACGCAGATCAAGTCCGGCAGATCCCGAGGTGGCGTAAGTCGGCAGGGGAAATTCGTTGCCGACACGCTGATCTAAAATCTTAACGTCGATTTTTTTCATCATAATGGATGACTATCTCGTCTAGTAACTGTTGGCCAAGGAGAGACTTATCGTTGAGCGGTAAGACCTTCTCTCCTTCCTGCCAAAAAAGGTGAAGAGCATTGGAATCGCTATTGAAACCCTGCCCGGCTTTGGCAACATTGTTGGCGCAGATCAAGTCCAGATTCTTTCGCGCCCGTTTTTGTTGCGCGTATTCTTCCACATTCTGGGTTTCAGCAGCAAATCCCACTACGTAGGGGCGTCCCTCAGTCAAAGCCGCCACGCCGGCGACAATATCAGGGTTTTTAACCATTTTCAGGGTAATTTCATCGCCCTGTTTTTTGATTTTTTCTTCGGCAACCGTCGCGGCACGATAGTCAGCAACGGCTGCACAGCCGATAAAAATATCCTGCTGCGCCGCCCGATCCATAACCGCGCGCTGCATTTCAAGCGCAGTCGTCACATCGATGCGGTTGGCCAAAGGCGGGGTCGGCAATTCAACGGGCCCTGCCACAAGTATGACGCTGGCCCCGCGTTTTGCAGCAGCAGCGGCAATGGCAAATCCCATCTTACCGGAGCTGTGATTACTGATGAAACGCACCGGATCCAGCGCTTCGCGAGTGGGGCCCGCAGTGATCATAATACGAAGATGTTGCAGATCGTCGACGGGACTGGCCCAGCTTACGGCCAGATCCACAATCGTCAACGGATCGAGCATGCGCCCCGGGCCAACGTCACCGCAGGCCTGGCTACCGCTGTCCGGCCCCCAGATCATGACGCCGCGCTGCGCCAGCTGCTGTAGATTATGCTGAGTGGGCAGTGCGCGATACATTTGCTGATTCATGGCAGGAACAACCGCGACGGGAGCGGCCGTGGCCAGGCATAGCGTAGTGACGAGGTCGTTAGCCATTCCGGCCGTGATGCGAGCGATGAGATCGGCCGTTGCCGGTGCCAGAATCACCAGGTCCGCCCATTTTCCCAACTCTATGTGGCCCATTGCCGCCTCGGCAGCCGGGTCGAGCAAATCATCCGATACCGGGAAACCGGAAACTGCTTGTAAGCTGAGCGGGGTGATAAATGCTTTCGCAGCATCGGTCAACACCACACGGACTTCTGCACCGCGATCGCGGAGCCTGCGTACCAGCTCAGGTGTTTTATAGGCGGCAATACCGCCGCTGACGCCCAGCACAATCCGCTTTCCCGATAATCCCATCATCTGCATTTCGCCTTCTTTTGAGCCTGCCCGGTATTGTTGTACCGCAATGGCGGATATTTTATCACATTCGACCAGGCAGGTTATTTTTCGCCTCGTAACCTTTGCGATCTGCCTCGTAAAGCTGGTGGGTGAAGATAGAAAAGTACTGTATATAATGACATGATTTTGCGTATTCAGGCAAGGAGACGCAGAAGATGGAAAATAAGTGGCAGGGTTTGCCCCCGCGTGAAAAGCTGATCAAAAGTGGCGCGGCAACGCTGAGCGATAGCGAACTGCTGGCTATTTTTTTGCGCACCGGCACGCGCGGTGTGCATGTGATGGAACTTTCGCAGCGTTTAATCAATCACTTTGGGTCACTGTATCGGCTGATGCATGCGACCAAAGAAGACTTTCAGGCGATAAGCGGGATAGGCGTCGCCAAATATGCGCAGATTCATGCTGTAGCCCAGCTGGCGCGGCGGAGTTTTACCTGCCGTGAGGCACTGAAGCATGACACTGTGACCAGCTCGAAGCAAATGCTGGACTTTTTACACAGTACGCTAGGTCATCGCGAGCGCGAGATCTTCCAGGTGATTTTTTTTGATAACCAGCATCGGGTTATCCATACCTGCGAGATGTTCAGCGGTACCATTAACAGCGTGGAAGTGCATCCACGGGAAATTGTACGCGAAGCCTTAAAACACAATGCGGCGGCGATGATCCTGGCACATAATCACCCCTCTGGTCTGGCGCAACCCAGTCGAGCCGACCGTGATATTACTGAGCAAATTATCTGTGCCTGCACGTTGCTGAATATTCGCGTCCTTGACCATATCGTGATTGGCCGAGGTGAATATGTTTCTTTTGCAGAGCAGGGATGGATGTAAAGAATCATATTTTCCTTGTCCTGAGCCTGAATGTCGGGCTGATTCGCATACAAAAACAGGCTGTTTCACAGGCAATTAAGACGGTTGCAGGCGATCCAGAGGGATCTTTATCTGTTCGGGACTTGAGCACTCGCGCTACAGGGCGTATACTACGCCACCTTTGAGAATCTCGGGTTTGGCGTTTGGGCCTGCTCAGCGGGTTCACATAGAACTCGCCTGGATGGGCTATTAGTCTGACGAGGCGGCCAAAACCTTATTTTTAAAGCTCGAGCTGATTTGATTTTTGGAGAATAGACATGTCACGAGTCTGCCAAGTAACTGGCAAGCGTCCGGTGACGGGTAACAACCGTTCCCACGCAATGAACGCGACGAAACGCCGTTTCCTGCCGAACCTGCACTCTCACCGTTTTTGGGTTGAGGGCGAAAAGCGCTTCGTTACACTACGCGTATCTGCCAAAGGCATGCGTGTAATCGATAAAAAGGGTATTGAGACGGTTCTGGCCGATCTGCGTACTCGCGGTGAGAAGTACTAAGGTAAGGAACTGAAACATGGCTAAAGGTATTCGTGAGAAGATCAAGCTGGTTTCTTCTGCTGGTACAGGTCACTTCTATACCACCACGAAGAACAAACGTACTAAGCCGGAAAAACTGGAACTGAAGAAATTCGATCCTGTTGTCCGCCAGCACGTGATCTATAAAGAAGCTAAGATTAAGTAATTAATCTCAGTTGAAAAACCCGGCTCCGGCCGGGTTTTTTTGTTTCTGGGTTTTGTATTAGAGTACTGCATCGTTATGTCGATACGCCAACGGGAGTGGGAAGATGCCAGAATTGCCTGAAGTAGAAACCAGCCGACGCGGCATAGAACCTCATCTGGTTGGCGCAACGATACTGCACGCCGTGGTACGTAATGCCCGCCTGCGCTGGCCCGTCTCACACGAGATTCATGCGCTCAGCGATCAGCCGGTCCTCAGCGTTCAGCGGCGAGCAAAATATCTGCTGCTGGAGCTGCCAACAGGATGGATTATCATCCACCTCGGCATGTCCGGCAGCCTGCGCGTGCTGCCACACGAACTGCCGCCGGCGAAACACGATCACGTTGACCTGGTCATGAGCAACGGCAAGGTGCTGCGCTATACCGATCCCCGCCGCTTCGGCGCCTGGCTGTGGTGTACTGACCTCACAGCCAGCTCAGTTCTCGCCCATCTTGGCCCTGAACCACTCGGGGACAGTTTTAACGGCGAGTATCTCTTTGCCAAATCGCGCGGTAAGCGTACGGCGATCAAACCCTGGCTGATGGACAACAAGCTGGTGGTCGGAGTGGGCAACATTTACGCCAGTGAATCCCTGTTCGTCGCCGGGATCCATCCCGATCGTCCGGCGATGGCGTTAAGCGAAACGGAAGCTCATTTGCTGGTGGCAACAATTAAAGCGGTACTGCTGCGTTCGATCGAGCAGGGGGGCACGACGCTGCGTGATTTTCTGCAAAGCGATGGGAAGCCCGGCTACTTTGCTCAGGAACTGCAGGTGTATGGGCGGGCGGGAGAACCGTGCCGCGCATGCGGCACGCCGATAGAAAGCAGCAAACACACGCAGAGAAGCACCTATTTCTGTCCGCGCTGCCAGAAATAGACTCAGAGCTTCGTCTGCAGGGCCAGGTATACCGGTTCCGGCAGAAAGGCTTTGACCTCACCGCCGTGGCGGGCCACCTCTTTCATCAGCGATGATGAGATAAACGAGTATTCTTCGGAAGGCATCAGAAAAACGCTTTCCAAAGTCGGTAGCAGATGGCGGTTCATATGCGCCAGCTGCAGCTCATATTCGAAGTCGGATACCGCCCGTAATCCTCGTACCAACACGTTGGCCTGCTGTGATTTGGCGAAGTTGGCCATTAAATCACTGAAGCCGACCACCTCTACATTTTTCAGGTGAGCCGTGACCTGCGTGGCCAACGCAACGCGTTCCTCCAGCGTGAACAGCGGTTTTTTGCTGGGGCTGGCTGCAACCGCCAGAACGATATGGTCAAACATCAGCGAGGCGCGCGTCACGATATCAAGATGGCCATTGGTCATCGGATCGAAGGTGCCGGGGTAGATGGCTTTGGTGCTCATAGTCTGCCATTCCTGGATGTGTGATGGAGAGCCCACAGGGCCGTGTATTTGTTGAATGTATACTGTGCATTGACCATGGCCAGCAGCCAGCCCTGCTTGCCGTCGAGGAAACCGGCGCGGAGCACCAGCGTTTTCAGGAAGGCACCGACAGTATGGCCGAAAATTGCCGCAATACCGCAGCGTTTACCCTGCTGATGGCGCTGCTTTGCCCAGGCTTCCGCATAGGCGAACTGTTTCCACTGAAAATTGGAAAAATCACGACAGGTCAGATGCAGGAGATCGCCCTGTAGCGGTCGTACCTTCGCCAGTGCGATATCCAGTGATTCATGTACCTGATTATCGTTGTAGCGATAGCTGCGGGGATAAAGGCGGGTTACCCGGTCGGGATACCAACCGCTGTGACGCATAAAGCGCCCCAGGAACAGATTTCGACGGGCAATGCTGTATACCGTTTCTGAACCGGGTTGTTCAAGCACCTGCTCTATGCTGCGACGCAGCTCTGGCGTCACGCGCTCATCGCTGTCGATCATCAAAATCATCGCATGGCTGGCGTAGCTCTGGGCCAGCTGACGCTGTTTGCCGTAACCGTGCCACTCCGTGGCGTGAAAAACGCGAGCGCCATGACGTTCAGCAATTTCTGCTGTGCCATCGCTGCTGCCGGAGTCGAGCAGAATAATTTCATCTGCCCAGCTGACGGACGTCAGGCATTCCGGCAGAAGATCTGCCGCATCTTTAGCAATCAGAACAACCGACAGCTGCTGACGAGTGTGCATTTAGTGATTCCGCTGTGGCAGGTGAGGCTCCAGGAGATGGAGCAGGCGCTGCAGTGCACCCTGATTCTGGTGCAGAACATCAACCGCATGGCGACCATAATAGAGGCGATAGTCCTCGTCGGTGAGTAACGTACCAATTTCTTTATCCAACGAGTCGGCATCTGTCACGGTGATCAGGCCATCCGCCTGCTGCAGTCGAGAGCATATATCTTTGAAATTAAACGTGTGTGGTCCCATCAGTACCGGAATAGCATGAGCCGCAGGCTCCAGCGGATTATGGCCACCGCGCTCAACCAGACTGCCACCCACGAAAGCCAGATCGGCAATTCCGTAAAGTAACATCAGTTCGCCCATGGTATCACCGATCACCACCTGAGTACTGCCGGAGGGGATTTCCCCGCTGCTGCGTAGCGTATAGCTCATTCCGGCTTTTTGCGTCAGGTTACGTGCGGTGTCGAAGCGCTCAGGATGACGCGGTACGAGGATGAGCAACAGCGTCGGGAAGCGGGTAAGCAGCTTGCGGTGCGCGTCCAGAATAATACTTTCTTCACCTTCATGGGTGCTGGTCGCTATCCAGACAGGGCGATGCGGTGCCCACTGGCGGCGTAGCGTCACCGCGCGTGCCGCCAGTTCAGGAGTAACGGAAATATCGAACTTCAGGCTACCGGTTACTGCCAGATGTGAACGTTTCAGCCCCAGGCTGACAAAGCGCTCACCGTCTTCCTGATTTTGCGCCGCAATCAGGGTGATTTTCTGCAGCATGCGCTTCATAAATTTAGCGATTTTCTGATAGCCCCTAGCTGAACGTTCCGACAGGCGGGCATTGGCGATCACCAGTGGAATTTTACGCGCGTGCAGCAGAGAGACCATATTGGGCCAGAGTTCGGTTTCCATAATGATAACCAGCCGGGGATTGACGGTATCAAGGAAGCGATTCATCGCGCCGGGTAAATCATAGGGCAGATAAACATGGTGAACGTCTTTGCCAAACGCCGAGCTGGCACGCTCTGAACCCGTTGGTGTCATGGTCGTGACGACGATGGGGAGATCGGGATAGCGGTGCCGCAGCGCGCGAACCAGGGGAATGGCGGCCAGGGTTTCTCCGACAGAGACCGAATGCAGCAGGATCCCATCCGGCTTTACTTTCCCTTTGCAGAAACCATAGCGTTCAGCCCATCGCAGACGATAGGCAGGCGCTTTCCGCCCTCGTAGCCAGAGACGGAGCCAGATGAAGGGCTGAATGAGATACAGCAAAACGGTATAAATGGTAATCATCACATTGTTTTTTCAGGTGAAAAGAGACTTATGCCCAGAGATTGCCAATAAAAGAAATGAGAGGCCATGTTATCAGATAAGTGCCGCTTGCTCACACTACTTCATCACCCAGCCCTCCTACAACTGAGCACCGCTTGTGCCGCACAGGAAATCTGGCAGGAGCAAGGTATCTTCCGGTATTGATACACAAAAACTTTTAGGATATTCATCTGCAAATATTATTGAAATTTATTATTTTATTGGTTTGATAGTGCTTTTATTTTTTTAACAGGATGTGAGTCATTTACCGCGATGTGATGTCTGACAGTTAGGAATGACAGATTACTGCCATCACCCGAAGCGGGTTGACGCACAATTTTTAGTCGCAGACAGGATGCTATCAGGTCAGGTTCAGGGAGGAGGGATACTTTTTCAGCACTGAAGAGTGTTTGCCAGCAGGATTGTAATGAAAAATATTTTGATTATTCGCCGTGACAATATTGGCGATTTGGTGTGTACCACGCCGCTGATTGAAGGGGTCAAATCTGCCTGGCCCGATGCCAGCGTATACTTATTGATCAACACCGTCAGTCAGGACGTGGTCGAAAATAATCCTCATATCGAAAAAACGTTCATCTATCGTAAAGCCAAGCATTGTAAGAAAAATGAGAGCAAGTTTGGTCTTTATCTTGATCGGCTTATCATTTTTATGCGTCTGCGCCGCATTCGCTTTGATGCGGTGATCCTGGCAAACCCGAACCCCTGTCTCTACAGCCTTCGGCTGGCGAAATTGGCCGGGGCAAAACATATCATCGGTGCGGATACCGGCGACCGGGCGATAAATGTTCCTTTCCGTCCTGCGGATTTCATTGGCGAACATCAGGTTGAACGGACGTTCAGCTATCTTGCTGCTATCACCGATAAAAAGATGGCGATTCCGCCGGTGCGAATTTGGCTGAGCGAGATGGAACGGCAGCAGGCTGCTCGGCGTTTTGCCGAGCGAAGCGACACTGAAGGCCCGGTTCTGGCGGTGCATATCAGCAGTCGTAGCCCTAAACGTCGCTGGCCGCTGGAACATTATGTCGAGATTATTCAGCGCCATCTGACGACCGGCAACGGCAGCGTAGTGATCTTCTGGTCACCGCAGGGAACTCTGGCGCCGGATGATATCGGTGATGAACATCGCGCCGGGCAGTTACTGGCTGCCTGTGCCAGCGACCGTGTTTCACTTTATCCCACCGCGTCGGTGCGCGAACTGGTGGCGGCGTATGAACACTGCGATCGCCTGTTGTGCAGCGATGGAGGCCAGATGCATCTGGCCTCGGCGATGAACAGGAAGCAGGTCGTGCTGTTTGGTGACACGGATATCAAGGTCTGGCATCCGTGGTCCGGCGATTACCGGATTATGCAGACGCCATCTGGTGACAGCGCCGATGTCAGCGTTGATGAGGTCTGGCTGCAGTTGCTAAGCCTGGCGGATTGATTTCTCCTGAAGTGCCAGATACTGCCGGCAAACGGGTTCTAAATCATATTCGCTAAGTTTTTGACTATCGATTAAGGGTGGCGAATGCCAGGTCGCTGCTATTTTTTCAGCCAGTGAATCGACATTGAGCTCTGCCAGCGCCTCGCTCATCCCCATACGTTCGAGAATTTCCGCTGGCCCACCCGGGCAGCGAGTGCTGACCACGGGGGTGCCGCACAGCATCGCTTCCACCAGCACATTGCCGAAGCCTTCACTATCCGAGCTCAGCACCAGCATCCTGGCGTGCCTGATAAGCGGGTAGGGATTAGCCTGAAAACCGGCGAAAACCACCCGGTCATCAATACCCAGACGAACGGCCAGCGCCTTCGTCTGCGCGATCTGATTGTCGTCACCGGTACCTGCCAGCACCAGTTTGGCCGGAATGCCTGATGCGGCGAAGGCTTCGAGCAGGCGGTCGTGCCGTTTGTGTGGATGAAAACGGCCAACGTGGACGATATAAGGCACGCCAGCGGGAGAGAAGGGCTCCGCGGCCTGCTGCAAAATGCCTTCAATATCGAAGGGGTTGTTAATCACCGCCAGGCGAGCGGGAGAAATCGCCAGCTGTTGAGTCAGATCCTCGCCGACCGCACGGGAGACAGCGACGATATTTTTGCCCTGATAGACCCGGGCAATCTTGCGCAGCTTCAGCCAGCGGCTGAATCCGCTGCGATGACCAAGATATGAGGTAGAGAGGATACCGTGGATGCAGTACCACAGTTTCTGCGGAGGAAGGGTTTTGCATCGCGAGACGATACGATCGGTTTTATGCAGATTGGAGAAGATCAAATCATAGCTGCCGTTTTGTGATTCACTTACCGCGATGGCATCATCCAGCGCGGCTGCGCGGCGCGAAAGTTCGGTGAGCTTACGCCAGGGCGCTTTGCTCGGGCTTTCCACGATCTGATAATCAATCCCGTCCGGAATAGCGTAATGACACACCTTACGCAGCGAAAACAGGCTCACATCATGGCCCATCTTCTGCATCCCTTCGCATAACGTCAGGACCACTTTTTCGGCACCACCACCCGGCAGGCCGTCAATAATCATCAAAATACGCATCGGTTAGTCCAGAATCTGTTGATAAAGCGATACCAGCTGCTGTGACAGCCGCTGCGGTGTTGACGCCATCACCTGCTCACGAGCCGCCAGCGACATCCTGCTGTCGGTCGCCTGTTCAGGAAGTGCCATGACTGCATCGCGCAGTGCATTAATGTCCAGCGCGTCGCACACATAGCCATTCTGCCCAGGCTGAATAAACTCTGCGCCGCCGCAGGTCGTTGAGGTGATCACCGGCAGGCCGCAGGCCATCGCCTCCAGGATAACATTGGGGAACGGATCGTACAGCGTAGGCAGCAGCAATCCATCGGCGGCCTGATACCACGGCAGCGTATCCGACTGCATGCCGACAAAACGGATCCGTTCGGCACAGCCCAGTTCTGCGGCCAGCGCCTGATACTGTTTCTCTGCCTTATCTTTGCCGACCACCAGCAGGTAGCGATCGGTCCTGGCTACGGCGCGTATCGCCGCCGCCAGACCTTTTCGTTCGAAGCCGGAACCAACATAAATCAGCACGCTGGCATCCAGCGGCAGAGCGATTTTTTGCCGGATCGCCATGCGCGTTGCCATGTCTGCCGGTACGAATTGAGCAGTATTGATCGCGTTATAAATAACGTGGATCTTGTCGCTGGTGACGCCAAACCGCTGGATGATCTCCTGCTTAACCATCTCCGCATTACAGATAACGGCTTTTAGCGCCGGCGAAGCATACATGGCTTTTTCTGCCGCCATGACGTAGCGATGATAGCGACTGGTCATTAGCAATTTATGCCGCCAGCCGGGCATCAGCTGGCCACGCAGTTCAAGCCAGCGCTGATGAACGCCATCCCCAGCGCGGTAAATATCGCATCCGGCAATCCGCTCATGGCTCTGAACGATATCGAAATTTTCACGCTGCCACAGCGCTCGTGCGGCGTCGGCAAAACCCCGCTCGCGGCTGATGCGGCCCCATTTTATCGGATTACAGAGATGAAGATGCCAGCCAGGTTGACGCTGTCCCTGCCATTCGCGGGTAATCACGTTCAGGTCCAGTGCCTGCTGATCCAGCGCTTCCAGTGCGCGGGCTATAAAACGCTCGGCACCGCCGTCGGGACGGTATTTTTGCCGTACAAGAGCCAGCCTGATGGGTTTCATACTAAAAGCCTCCGTGCTGCAGCCAGTACATCGCCAACGGGGATGGCATCCAGATAGCGCTCGCTGGTCTGCGTATCAACGCTGTCCGGATCCGGCAGGGGAGCATAATCGCCTGCCCAGATGATTTCACCTTTAACCTGCCAGGGGCGCCAGAATACCAGTTTTGAGGGGCCAAAAAGTGCGACAGTTGGCGTCTGCAAAGCTGCGGCCATATGCATAGGCACGGAGTCCACACCGATGAACAGCCGCGCACCGTCAATCAGGGCGGCGAGCTGAGTCAGGGTAAGTTTTCCGGCCAGAGAAAGAACGCCTTCCCGCGAGGTCAGCCGCCCGATAATCCCCGCAACCATGGCTTTCTCTTTACTGTCGGGGCCAGATGTCAGCACGACTTTCTGTCCGTCGTCCAGTAGCGCCTGGACGGTAGCGGCGAACTTTTCCTCACTCCAGCATTTGAAGAACCAGCGGGACGTAGGTTGAACAACGATATACTCTTCGGGGCCGGTCAGTGCCTGTACCGCATGGCGATCTGCCGCGGAGTAGTGCATAGCAACGTTATCCTGCCTCGCTGTCAGCGGTAAAGGGGCCAGCAATGACAGATTCTGCTCTACGGTATGCAGCGTATTATGGTCTGCCGTTGAAACTAACTGCGTGTGGCACAGGCGCCAAAGCCTTCCCTGACGCTTCGGAAAATCAAACCCCAGCCGCACGGCTGCGCCGGTGAAGCGGGTAACGATCGCGCTTCGCCACTGATCGGCCAGATTAAGCACCACATCGTAACGCTGTTTTCTCAGCGTGCTCATCAGTCGCCACTCCTGGCTAATCTGAAAGCGAACACCCTGTTTTTTCCAGCTGCGATCGATCGCATAAATCTGATGAATATCAGGATGGCAGCTGAGCATGGCACGGGTTTCTTCGTACAGCAGCACGTCAATTTGAGCATCAGGAAAGGCGGTTTTTAACGAGTGAATAACCGGCGTAGTCAGCAACATATCGCCATGGTGGCGAAACTTAATCACCAGGATACGTGATATCCGGTGTGAGGTGTGGGGCAGATCCAGAGATTCCATGCTTTATCGCTGTTCAATAAACCAGTTGTTGATTCTAAAGCAGTCACCAGGGCCTGGCTAGCATCGCCGCCGGGTTTAACCGGAATGACGGGAATTACCTTTGCGCTTTGATGGCCCGCTACGTAACATAGCCGCAGATAATTGTGCTGACAGGAAAGAATATGGGTAAGCCCGCGTTTATCATCACTATCGATACCGAAGGCGATAATCTTTGGCAAAATCACGATCGGATCACCACCAATAACACCCGATTTTTGCCCCGTTTCCAGCAGCTTTGCGAAAAGTATGCTTTTAAGCCAACCTGGCTGACAAACTATGAAATGGCGGTCGATCCGGCTTACATTGAGTTTGCCCGTGACGTGATTGCCCGCGATGCCGGAGAAATCGGCATGCATCTGCACGCGTGGAATAATCCCCCGATACAGGATTTAACCGGCGATGACTGGCGGCACAAACCCTATCTGATTGAATATCCTGAAGCGGTTATGCGTGAGAAAGTCAGTTTTATCACCCAACTGCTGGAAGATACACTGCAAACGAAAATGCGCAGCCACCGCGCCGGGCGCTGGGCATTTAACGCGTTTTATGCCAGGTTGCTGATGGAGTTGGGTTATCAGGTTGACTGCTCGGTAACGCCACGCGTCAACTGGCAGTTTTCGCCGGGCGCACCACAGGGGAATGGCGGCACCAACTATCAGCACTTCCCGGATCGTGCCTATTTTATTGATCCGCAGGATATTTCCCGGGCGGGGGATTCCCCGCTGCTGGAAGTACCGATGAGCATTCAGTACAAGCACTCTGCAATGATGAACGGCGTCAAGCAGGGCTGGGATCGTCTGCGCGGCAAGCGACGCAGCCCGTCGGTACACTGGCTGCGGCCAATGCGCGGTAATCTTCAGCAGATGATCGGCGTGGCGGAAAAAACGCTGGCCGCAGGCGGTGATTATGTGGAGTTTATGCTGCACTCGTCGGAATTCATGCCCGGCGGCAGCCCGACATTTAAAACCGAAGCGGATATTAATGCGCTGTATGACGATCTGGAGCAGCTTTTCAGCTGGCTGCATTCGCGTACAACGGGATTAACTTTATCAGAATATTATCAGAGTAAAGTGGGTTGAGATGTCGAAGAAATGGAAGATTAAGCTCGCAAACTTTTTCCTGGATCGCTATACCGCCAGATACGGTCGCCTGCAGGATAAATCCACTTTCGACAAGGATATTCATTTCGATAATATCGTTATTTATTCCACAACGGCTCTTGGCGATTTTATGTTTAACACGCCCGCTATTCGCGCCGTGCGTGAGCGTTATCCCGATGCGCATATCACGCTTGTTGCTCATGAAAAGAACCGGGAGCTGGTGGAAGGCGGGCGCGACTATAACCGCGTGGTTTACTGGAACAGTAAAATCAAAACGCTGGGCCCATTGTTGAAATCGTTACGGGAACATCAACCCGACCTTGCCCTCATCATGCACTCGCATCTTCCCTATGACGTAATCAGTGCGGTGATGTCCGGGGCGAAATACATTATTCGCGACAATTACAGTTCGGGCATTAGCGGGCTGGAGAAATGGCTGACCAACTATGTGTTCCATTACTACGGGCACTTTGTTCGACGTAAGCTTGAGTTGGTGTCGATTCTGGGCTGTCGCAGTGACGATCCGACGATGGAAATCCCCGTACCCTACGCGCGCGCGGTGAAAAATCACGATCGGATTACCATTGGTTTTCAACTGGGGGCCTCGACGGAGTCACGCTGCTGGCCCGTGTCACATTATGTCACACTGGCTGAAATGCTGGTGGCCGCCTGGCCGAAGGTGAAAATTGTGCTGATTGGCGGCGGTACGGATACAGAAAGAGCGCAGCGATTTTTGCGCAGCGTGAGTGCAGCCACCGCAGAGCATGTTGACGATTGCATCGGTAAAACCGGTTTACAGCAGATGATGACGCTACTGGATGGATTCGATCTGCTGGTGACGGGGGATACAGGGCCACTGCACGTTGCGATTGCGCTGAAGGTCAAAACAGTCAGCCTGTTTGTTACTGCCGATCCGCGTTCTACCGGTCCTATTCAGGATCTTGCTCTGCATCGCATTATTCATCTTTCCCGTACCGGTTACACGATGCCGCTGGAAGCAGAAAGTCCAATGGGGGTAATCCAGCCACAGCGAGTCTATGATGAGGTTGTGGAGCACCTGCAGCTGGCTGGCCGATAACCCTTTTTATTTTTTTATCATCCAGCGAATTTTCGACAGCCAGGTATCGATATATGCGTATTGCATCTGCCGGACCTTTTTTCTCGGGACGGCAGTACCATTACACAGTAATGCCGCCTGCCTGAATGCCACCTGAATTTTTTCCGGATAGAAGTAGTAGCCATAAAGCTTCCTGGACATGGCTTTCACTTCGTTAAAGCAGTTCAGTACCATCAGGGCGGCGAGCTGTTTTATCGCATTATCGTGGCTATGCTGTTTTGCAAAATTCAGCATTTTTTGCATGGCAAACAGCATATCTTCAATGTCTTTTTCTTTAACATTGCGGGTTATTCCCAGGCTGTTGTCGCGATAAAAATAGAGCTCGTGATTGATATGCCCGATCTTCCGGGTCTTGAAGTAGAAGAATGGCGTAAAGATCACATCTTCATAGCGGCGGCCCGGCTCAAAAGACTCCCCGATAAGCAGTGAGCGATGGAAAACCCTGTTCCAAAGATGCCACATTGATCGGCTGAAAAGCGGCGTCAGGCAGCTTATTCCCTGCGTAAAGTCGCTGGCGGAAAAAGCGGGTTCAGCGGGTGACAGGTCTTTGGGTGGAGTATCTTTAAATATGTGATATTTAAAATCTATCAGCTCATAACGACCGCTTCGTAGCAATGGGCGAAGCGTGCTCAGATAGTGATGACTGAGTAAATCATCGCCGTCCAGGAAGGTCACATATTGCCCGCTGGCATGCTGAAGTCCAACATTACGCGCGTTTGCAATGCCACCATTTTGTTGAGTAACAAAAGTAACGTGTGGGTGAGGATAGCGATCAAGCACCCGCTGCGCCACAGCGACCGAACGGTCCGTCGAACCATCATCAATCAGGACGATCTCAATATCATCATCAACTTGCCGCAATAATGATTCCAGGCTGTCACCAAGGAAGTCTTCATTATTGAAGAAAGGAATAATGATGCTGAGCAGGCGGGCGTTTTCAGTTTCACTCATTTGCTGGTTCCTGCGTGTTCTTCAGCGACAGCACACTGAATATAATTGCCAGCGAAAAGATAATGGTTGCCTCTGAGCTGAAGAAAAGGACGTCGCTCAGGCCATAGAAAATCATCGCGGCGCTGACGCCTAGCAGCATGGCATTGCGTTCAGGTCTGAAGGCGTGAACCAGCAGGGTCAGGTAGATGGCGAGAAGTATGACAACGCCCCAGATACCTTTCAGCGAATAGGTTTCCAATACTTCATTGTGCATATGCACATTGAGATAGCGTTTTGCATTATATAATTTGGGTTCTTCGGCGATAATCGCCAGTGCTTCTTTCGCCCGACTTTCGGCAGACTGCCCGAAGGGCGCATCATTACCGGTTCTGAGGGCGATAATTTGCATCCAGACCCGTGAGAAGATGGAGTTATCCGCTTTTGCCGTGTTAAGCATCACGAAGTTTCTCTGCGCATCCTCGATCCGTTTGGCAATTTTGTCTTTAAAAATAAAACCACAGGCCGCCAGTAATAGTGGAAGAAGTAAAATAATGGCGATCTTATGTCGATGAGAGATCACATTTTTTGTGGCAAGCACGGAAATCCCAAGCAGGAGTGGATATAACAGCATGGCTGCCCGAGTGCCCGTAAACACGATAGCGGCATAGCTGAACATAAACGCCAGTGCGTAAAATACCAATCGATGCCTTATTTTTAACATCAGGATGGACTGCATCATGATTAAGCTAATTGCCGTAAGGATGTAAGCTACAATCGTTGCGCGGTCAAAACCCAATTCAATACGTATCAATTTCAACGCGATGCTTTGATAAAAAGCATAAAGGTTAATCACGATACCAGCGGCGATGCAAAAGTAGATGACCTTACGCTGAAGTTTCAGGCGTTCATTGAGGGCCAGTAGCAGCACAAAAGCGGTCGCGATAAAAAGCCTCGACATGTTCATATAAGAACGATAGATATTTATATAATCGCCAGGTTTTTTATAAGCAATCAGCCAAAAAATGGTGGAAAAAGATAATGTCAGGAAGAGTGCTGGCAAGATAAGATTTTTTTTATTCTGTGTATAAGACTTGAAGTTAAACAGGAAGCAAAAAAAAGCGAAGTAACCGCTGAGATAAAATAAATCACGCCCGACATCCGGCAAGAAAGGCAGCGTCAGCAGGCTGGTGGCGCAGCAGGTATAGGCCAGATAACTCCAGAGTGGTGACGGAGAAGGGGTTGTAAAAAATTCTTTGGCTATATTTCTCACATTATTTCTCATTTTTGTAATATTCAAGAGTGCTGTTAAAAACATCCTTGAATACTTCAAAGCTAAAGTTATCTAATGGGAACTGCTGTGCATTTCTGCTGAAGGATTCGTAGTGATTTTCGACCATCAATTTTTCGACAGCATTCGCACAGTCAATATGGGAAATCAGTTTTGCAGAAACCAGTTTGTCTTCAATGGGGTCATATACCTGGTGCGGAAAATCGACCTCAATCCCGGTAAGATTTTTATGCTGTTCAATGCTTACCGAAGGGACAATACCAATACCGCACACTCCTTCCTTAACGGCCTCTGGTTGTCCATCTACCATCGGAAATACAACCGGAACGCCAAAATAAAGTGATTCCATACAGGATAGCCCGAAGGGCTCGGTGACAGGCGTGCTGAGATAAATATCCGTGCGGTTAAAGAAATCCGCAACATTATGTTGAAAACCGCTGAACGTTACTCGATCGCCCAGCTGCAGTCTTTCTGCCAGTGCCACGAATCGATCGCGATCCGGGCCCTTTCCGGCAATTTCCATCATCACATCATGACCGCGTGACAGCAGTTCTTTCAGCGTCAGTAATCCAACGCTGATGCCCTTCAGACTGACCAGACGTGATGCCGTGCCCAGACGAACGGGGGAGCTCAGGTGGCGAGGGGCCGCGCTGATTTCGTCCGGGGTTTTAATACGGTTAATCACTACTTTGTGTGGGCACGGCAAATTGAAGCGGAGTTCCATCACCCGTTTCGAGGCATAAGAGGCTGAAATAACGCCATCAAGCATTGAGAAAAAACGTAACGTCTTGGCGTTTTTAGCATAGCGCCACGAACAGCCGTGATCGTAGTAAAGGAGCTTGCCGCGTTTGGGCTTAGCTGCCAGCCCCGGGATCAAATCCCAGACGATAATTACGTCAGCGTTGGCCCGATTGACCTTCCACTGCAGCAGATACTTTCGCAGAAACTGTGGGCAGCGCAGCGGTAGTCTGTCGATCAGACGCGTAGCAAAAGTAACTTTGTGCTGTGGCATCTGACGGGCGATCTCAGGGCCGACCTCGCGACTCACACAGATAATTTCATTACTGTCATCGCCTGCTTCATTAAGATACTGCAAAAAAAGGCGCTCGACGCCACCCATTTTGCCCAGATTAATGATATGTAGTTTCTTCATGAAATGACCTTGCTCAATGCTTCGCACACGCGCGCGGCGCTCAACGAATCCATATTTTTATCCTGAGCAATCAGGGCAAACTGATTCTTGCCGTAACCGCCAATCAGCCCAGGATCGGTTGGGCCATAAAGCGTGATATTCGGGCGGTCCAGCGCGGCGGTTAAGTGGCTCAGCCCGGTATCGACTGACACCACTGCCCGAGCGCCAGCCAGCGTCCGGGCAACCTGCTCAAGCGTGAGCTTCGGCAGCACATCAACGAAATCAAATCCTTCAGCCAGGCGGATAGCACGCTGATGCTCGTGCTCGGCGCCCCAGGGAAGTTTTACACGTAATCCTGTCGGCTGTATTAAATTGATCAGTTCACGCCAGTGGTTTTCCGGCCAGTGCTTATTGTCGCGGGTGGTGGCGTGCAGAAACACCAGGTACCGACCGGCATCTTCCGGCAGCTCGTGAATAAAGTGCCGGGCAATCGCGTAGTCACCCGTGGTTTCCGGCAGCGTGTAGCCCAGGCTCCTGGCGAACAGTTCTCGCGTACGCTGTACGGCGTGCTGCTGCTTGTTGATCGGATGACGACGGTCATACCACCAGCTGGCGAAGGGTTCGCGCGCGCTGCGACTGTCTGCCCCGTGCTTGACGCCCTTTGCCAGGCGAGTCACCAGAGCCGCACTTTTAATCAGTCCCTGTGCATCCAGGACCACATCGTACTCTCGTGACTGTAGCTCTCGCTTAAACGCAACGCGCTCTTCGCGGTTCTGGCTGCCAAACCAGTGTTTACGCCAGCGGCGAATGGCCACCGGCAGTACATGATCCACGGCAGGATGCCAGGAAGGGATCTGAGCAAAGCCCTCTTCAACGACCCAATCAAAACGAATTCCGGGAATAGCCTGCATTGCATCCGTTAATGCGGGTAGCGAGTGCAATACATCTCCCATTGAGGAGGTTTTAATAATCAGAACCCGCATTCAAACTCCTGGAGTAGGGCAAAGCGTTTCCAGCTCGGCGATAACGCGTGCTGGAGTAATATCAATCAGACTCTGGTGATAACCCTCAGCGGCATCACCCTTACGCACTTTATGATAGCCTTCGATCAGACGTATCACCTTCGCCTTGTCGGACAGCGGTGGCGTGAAGTCAGGGCTGCTTGGGCCGTACAGCGCCACCAGCGGGCGATCGAGCGCCGCCGCAATGTGCATCAGTCCTGAATCATTGCTTACCACAGCGTGGCAGCAGGCGAGCAGGATCACCGCCTGTTCCAGCTGGGTCTCTCCGGCAAGATTGCGGCAGTGCTGTCGGCGGGTTTCGCCTACCGCGGCAAGGATTTGTTCACCGGTTTCATGGTCTTTGGCCGATCCGAACAGCGCCACCTGATAGCCCTGGTCAATCAGATGCTGTGCCAGCGCGGCATAGTGATAGTGTGGCCAGCGTTTTGCCGGGCCAAATTCCGCGCCGGGGCAGAAGCCAATCACTGGTCGGTCAGCAGCAAGGTTAAAGGCGACAGCCGTTGCCTGTTTTTCCGCTTCCTGTACTGACAACCTCGGCCGCAGCAGCGGCTGGGGCAGGTCGTCCGCGCTGACGATACGCGATTTTGGGTACGCCAGTGCAACGTAACGCTGCACCATCAGCGGAAAAGCGGCTTTGTCCAGCGTGCGGATATCATTCAGCAAGCCGTAGCGCATCTCTCCGCGCCAGCCGGTGCGGCGTGGGATAGCGGCAAAGAAAGGAATCAGCGCAGATTTAAACGAGTTGGGCAGCACAAAGGCGCGATCGTAGCCTTTATCGCGCAGCGTTTTACCGAGCCGACGGCGTTCACCAATCGCCAGTGCGCCGTGGCCCAGCGGCATTGCCAGCGCGTCGTTAACTTCCGGCATGCGCGACAGCAAAGGCCGACACCAGGCCGGAGCCATCACATCAATCGTCGCTTCCGGGTGTTCGGCCTTCAGCGTGCGATACAGGCTCTGCGACATCATCATGTCGCCGACCCACGATGGGCCAATAACCAGAATTTTCATTGCCTGCCCCGCTCCGTTAACCTTTACGGTTCAGCCACGCCATGTACTCTGCCACCCCTTCGGCGACGGTTTTGAACGGCTTATCGTAGCCCGCGGCGCGCAGCCGGGTCTGGTCGGCAAGGGTAAACGCCTGATAGCGGCCTTTCAGATTTTCCGGGAACGGAATGTATTCAATTTCGCCCTGCTGGTGATATTTCAGCGCCGCATCGGCCACTTCCTGGAAAGATTCTGCACGGCCGGTACCGCAGTTAAAGATGCCGGAAACGCTGTTTTCCCAGAACCAAAGATTAACGGCGGCAACGTCTTCCACATAGATAAAGTCGCGCTTAAACCCATCGCTTCCTTCGAAGAGTTTCGGGTTCTCACCGTTTTTCAGCTGGGTATTCAGATGGTATGCCACGCTGGCCATGCTGCCTTTGTGACCTTCACGTGGCCCGTAGACGTTGAAGTAGCGGAAACCGCAAACCTGGGACTGCGCTTCAGGCAGAATGCGGCGAACATAATGGTCAAACAGCATCTTGGAGTAGCCATAAACGTTCAGCGGCTCTTCAAACTGACGCTCTTCGATAAAGTCGGCGTTACGGCCACCGTAGGTCGCTGCGGAAGAGGCATACAGGAACGGAATATCATGCTCAAGGCAGTAATGCAGCAGCTCCTTGGAGTACTGATAGTTGTTATCCATCATGTATTTGCCGTCCCACTCGGTGGTGGAAGAGCAGGCGCCTTCGTGGAAGACGGCTTCAACGTCGCCAAAATCTTCATCAGCCAGAATTGCAATCAGGAAGTCTTCTTTATCCATGTAGTCGGCGACATCTAAATCCACCAGGTTGGCGAATTTGGTACCGTCTTTCAGATTGTCGACTACAAGAATGTCAGTATGGCCCTTATCATTCAGCGCCTTAATAATATTGCTTCCAATAAATCCAGCGCCGCCGGTGACGATAATCATGAGCATTAACCTTTACAGTGGGGTGGAGCAGGAGGCTCCACGCGCTAATAGCATTATCATAACATCTCAACGCGCGACAGACAGCCAGACGAGTCCGTAACCCGCCCTGTTACTGAAATTATTCCGTGAGATGTGCTGCAATATTGATATCTTGCACCATGTATGTCCGTCATTGTGTTGTATTTTCAGTGAACAGTATCGCTGAAGAAAGTTGATGAGGGATAAACATGAAGGATGTTTTTTATCAGCAGGTTAAGCAGCAGTTGCTGAATGCGGAGCGTGACGGGCTGTTTAAACACGAGCGCGAGATAGCGGGCGCACAGCAGGCGGCAATCCGACTGGCTGATGGCAGCGAGCTGCTGAACCTCTGCGCCAATAACTATCTCGGGCTGGCTAACCATCCCTCCCTGATTGCTGCCGCAAAATCAGGGATGGATACATACGGATTCGGCATGGCCTCGGTGCGGTTTATCTGCGGGACTCAGGACAGCCATCGCCAGCTTGAACAGCAGCTGGCGAACTTTCTCGGCATGGAAGACAGCATCCTTTATTCCTCCTGCTTTGATGCTAACGGCGGCCTGTTTGAAACCCTGCTGGGCGCGGAGGATGCAGTGATCTCCGATGCCTTGAATCACGCCTCTATTATTGACGGGATCCGCCTGTGTAAAGCGAAGCGCTACCGCTACGCCAATAATGATATGGCGGAGCTGGAATCCTGCCTGAAACGGGCTCGGGAAGAGGGCGCACGCCATATTCTTATCGCGACCGACGGCGTGTTCTCAATGGATGGTGTGATAGCCAATCTGGCAGGGATCTGCGATCTTGCCGATCGCTTTCAGGCGTTGGTCATGATGGATGACTCTCACGCGGTAGGTTTTGTGGGTGAGACGGGGCGCGGCAGCCACGAATACTGTGGCGTTATGGGCCGGGTGGATATTATCACCGGCACATTGGGCAAAGCGCTTGGGGGGGCGTCCGGCGGCTACACCGCAGCCAAAAAAGAGGTGGTGGAGTGGCTGCGCCAGCGATCGCGTCCCTATCTGTTTTCCAACTCGCTTGCGCCCTCGATTGTGGCGGCATCATTACAGGTGCTTTCCATGCTGGCGGAAGGCAACGGGCTGCGGCAGCGGCTGTGGAATAACGTGAACTATTTTCGATCTGCGATGCAGGCCGCAGGGTTTACCCTGGCCGGAGCCAATCACGCCATTATTCCGGTGATGCTGGGCGATGCGCGGCTGGCGCAGACATTTGCCAGCCTGCTGCAACAGGAGGGGATCTTCGTCACTGGCTTCTTCTATCCGGTTGTGCCTCAGGGAAAAGCACGTATCCGCACCCAGATTTCTGCTGCTCACACGCAGCCGCAGCTGGAACGCGCGGTGGCGGCTTTTACCCGAATCGGCCAGCAGCTGGGCGTAATCGCCCACAGGGAGGCGTAATGAAAGCACTTGCCAAACTGCACGCCCGCCCCGGCATCTGGATGATCAACGATGCACCAATACCCGAACCGGGCCACAACGATGTGTTAATCAAAATCCGTAAGACGGCGATCTGCGGCACCGACGTTCACATCTATAACTGGGATGCCTGGTCGCAGAAAACCATTCCGGTACCGATGATCACTGGCCATGAATACGTCGGAGAGGTGGTGGCGGTGGGCCAGGAGGTGGTTGGTTTCCATCCCGGCGACAGGGTATCCGGTGAGGGCCATATTACCTGTGGCCACTGCCGTAACTGTCGGGGAGGACGCACCCACCTGTGCCGTAATGCGATTGGCGTTGGCGTTAATCGGCAGGGCTGCTTTGCGGAATACCTGTCCATTCCGGCGGTCAACGCTTTTAAAATACCCGATAATATTTCGGACGATCTGGCGGCCATCTTCGATCCCTTCGGCAATGCGGTTCACACCGCGCTCTCTTTCGACCTTGTCGGCGAGGATGTCTTGATTACCGGTGCGGGGCCGATTGGCATTATGGCGGCGGCAATCTGTCGACACGTTGGCGCGCGGCACGTGGTGATTACCGATGTTAATGACTACCGGCTGGCGCTGGCGCAAAAAATGGGTGTGACCCGGGCAGTCAACGTCAGTCGGGACGATCTGAAGTCGGTGATGGGTGAGCTGGGAATGACCGAAGGCTTTGATGTCGGGCTGGAGATGTCGGGCGTATCCGCGGCGTTTCGTTCCATGCTGAGCGTTATGAACCACGGGGGACGGATTGCCATGCTGGGTATACCCTCAGAGGAGATGGCCATCGACTGGAATCAGGTAATCTTCAAGGGTCTGTTTATCAAGGGTATTTATGGTCGCGAGATGTTTGAAACCTGGTACAAAATGGTGGCGCTGCTGCAGTCCGGGCTGGATTTATCACCGATTATCACCCATCGCTTTGATATCGATGATTTCCAGCGGGGATTCGATGAAATGCGCTCCGGTCATTCGGGCAAGGTGATCCTTAACTGGCCGTCTTAAAACGTTGCCGCCAGCAGGTGCTGGCGGCAAATGGATTACTCTGAGAAATCGGGCTTTAGCCCCGAGAACTGCTGCGACAACGTCTTCAGTAACGGGCTGTCGGCGATGCTTTCAGCGATAATCCGAAGGGCTTCGGTTGCCGGAACCGGCCCGGTTTTCACCGGACAGTTTTTGCCCACGCGGAACGGGTTGCGTGGTTTTGCTGGCGTTGGCGGGATCTCAGGCAGCGGCGCATGGCGATATTGCTGCGGTTCGTTAAGCAGCTGACTTGGACGCACAAGTGTAATATCGGCGGGCAGCGTTGGCAGCATCTGCTGCAACACACGTACCGTCGTTGGATGCGGGTGACCAATTGCAATCGCAGAACCATCGCGCTGCGCAAGCCGGACCGCCCGGGTAAACTGCCTGCGAATATCCGTTTCATTCTGCGTGTCATCCAGGAATACGCGACGCTTAATCACTTTGACACGGGTGCCGCTGGCGGCGCGCGTTGACTGGCTGTTGCCGATCGTCATGCTGTCGAGAAAATAAAAATTATAGCCATCGAGAACCTGCATCACCTTCTGCATGCCCGACAGGCTGGATGTCATTGCACTCCCCATGTGGTTATTTAAGCCAACGGCATAAGGGACATCGGCGGCTGCGTCGTGCACGATACGCGCGATCTCGTCCACCGACATCTCCGGGCGCAGGGTGTCTTTTTCCAGCGGTTGCTTACTGAGGGGAGCCATCGGCAGATGGATCAGTACTTCATGACCGCGCTGATGGGCTTTCGTTGCCATTTCGCGGGCGTGAGGCGCATTAGGTAACACCGCCACGGAAATGGCTGCAGGCATCTGCAATATCTGATTTTCCTGCGCCGGTCGGTAGCCAAAATCATCAATCACTATCGAAAGCTTACCGGCAAATGCCGGGCTGACCAAAAAAAGGGCTACCAGCAGGCCGCTGAGTTTTCGTAACTGAAACAAACTTATCTTCCTAACCACGGCAGTGGATTGACGGCCTGTCCCTGGCGGCGGATTTCGAAATAGAGTGAAGGCGTGCCGCGGCCACCGCTGTTGCCAACCAACGCGATGGGCTGTCCTGCCCTGACCTGCGTTCCCACGCTCACCAGCGCACTCTGATTATAGCCATACAGGCTCATATCGCCCTTACCGTGCTCGACCACCACGACCAGCCCGTAGCCCTGTAGCCAGTCAGCCATCAGTACCCGGCCATCGGCGATGGCTTTGACCTCGGTCCCTTCCGGGGCGGCGATCACCAGGCCCTTCCAGCGTAGTTCGCCCTGTAGCGTTTCGCCAAAACGATGTTCAATGCTGCCTCGTACCGGCCACAGCGCCTGCCCTGCCGCCCGGCCAAGTCCACCGGTACGGGAAACCAGGGCGCGCTCACTTTCAGTCGGTTTGTAGGTGGTGCCTTTCCGTTTCGCCTGTGCTTCACGCTCACGTACCTTCTGTGCCTCGCGGGCTTCCCGTTCGGCACGGGCTTTCGCTTCCCGCTCGGCTTTGGCAATTTTGTCGCGCAGGCGGCTTTCGTTCTGCCGCAGTTCCACCAGCTGCGCCTGATCTTTTTCCAGCGACGATTCGAGTGTGGTCAGCGTCTGTTTACGAGCCTGTCGCGCGCCTTCAAGCTTTTGCTGCTGCGTTTGTTGCTGATCCAGTAGCGATTTCTGTTGCTGCTGCTTATCCAGCAGGCTGCTCTTTTGCGCGGAGAGATCGCTGCGTGTTTGCTTCAGTTCATCGATGGATTTTTGCCGGGCATCATTCAGATAGCCGAAATAGGCCAGCATACGTTCGCTACGCTGGCTCTCTTCACCGCTGAGGATCAGCTGGAGGCCGCTGTGCTGGCCCTGACGAAAAGCGGCATCGAGCTGCTGCGCCAGTATGGATTCCTGCTGCTGCTGCTGTTTCTGAAGCCTGTTGATAGAAGCGGTGAGGGTACTGATATCCTTATTCAGTAAACCCAGACCCGACTGCGTTTCACGCAGCTGGCGGCTGGCCTGGGCAATAACTTTTTCCTGGGCCTGGAGCTGATCGAGAAGCTTGCTGCGCTGCTGCTTTTGCAGCTGGACGCTTTTCTCTTTTTCGGCAATATCCTGCTGGATGCTTTGCAGCTGTGACTTGTTGTCTTCGGCGGCGGAAGCAGAAAAAGACCATAGCAACGCGCCGGTGCAAAGTACACTGACGGTCAGGATGGACAAGCGTGCACGTAATGATGGCGCAAAGGCCTGCTTGTTACGTGGGGTCCATGAATGTATCACTGTTGCTTTTTCCCTCATAGCTTCGGATTATTCCACGATGAACAGCAGCTTACCAGCCATCTCTACCGGGTTTTCAGTTACTGACAGTAACCATATTGCTACCCGATACGGTTTGTTTGCGCGTTCGGCACCCATCCAGAAGTGGAGGGGACCACCGCCAAAATGGCTGGCTGTGCAACAAATAACCGCTCGGGATCGGTACATGCTTATCACAGGATAGTATTTTTCACTTAAGGCAACTTTTTTTTGTAATCTGCCGCAGAAAACCTAACTCTGAGCAGCTTATCGGCTGTACATGACAGTCCTGGCAGGTATACTCAGAAGCCTTGTTTTTAGCTTATTAACCCTTCCGGGAGTTGTTACCCCTCATGCAAGATATTATGCAGTTTGCAGGCAACCACACAATTTTAAGTCTGGCGTGGGTTGTTTTGCTGGTTTTGGTGATCGTGACTACTGTTAAGGGTCTGTTCTCCAAAGTAAAAACGATTAGCCGTGGTGAAGCGACCCGCCTGATCAATAAAGAAGATGCCGTGGTTGTAGATGTGCGTGGGCGCGATGACTTCCGTAAAGGCCATATTTCAAATGCAGTAAATGTACTGGCTGCAGACATCAAAAAAGGCAGCTTCAGCGAGCTGGAAAAACACAAAGCACAGCCGCTGATTGTCGTTTGTGCCACCGGCACTTCGGCACATGAATCCGCATCGCAGCTCAACGCTGCCGGATTTGCGCAGGTATATGTACTGAAAGACGGTATTTCCGGCTGGAGCGGCGAAAATCTGCCGCTGGTTCGCGGTAAGTAAACTTCAGGAGTGTCGGCATGGCTAATATTGAGATCTATACCAAAGCAACCTGCCCTTTCTGCCATCGTGCAAAAGCGCTGCTGGACCAGAAAGGCGCCAGCTACCAGGAGATCCCGATTGATGGGGATGCCGCGACGCGTGAAGTGATGATACAACGCAGTGGCCGGACTACCGTTCCTCAAATTTTTATTGATGCACAGCACATCGGCGGCTGTGACGATCTCTTTGCGCTCGACGGTCGCGGTGGTCTTGACCCGCTGTTAAAACAGTAACGAGCTGAGTACGCACTGAGCGCTCACAGCCTGACTAAATGCTGCGGCACAATAACGGATTATTAACCCATAGGATTACGTATCATGTCAGAACAAAACAACACCGAGATGGCTTTCCAGATCCAGCGTATTTACACCAAGGATATCTCTTTTGAAGCGCCGAACGCGCCACAGGTATTTCAGAAAGAGTGGGAACCTGAAGTTAAACTGGATCTTGACACCGCGTCGACTCAGCTGGCTGATGACGTGTATGAAGTCGTACTGCGTGTGACCGTAACCGCTACGGTAAACGATGAAGCGGCATTCCTGTGTGAAGTACAGCAGGCGGGTATTTTCTCCGTCAGCGGCATCGAAGGGACGCAGATGGCCCACTGCCTGGGCGCATACTGCCCGAATATCCTGTTCCCGTATGCCCGCGAGTGCATCACCAGCCTGGTTTCTCGCGGTACATTCCCGCAGCTGAACCTGGCACCAGTTAACTTCGACGCGCTGTTTATGAACTATCTGCAGCAGTCAGAAGGTGCAGCGCAGCAGCAGGATGCTTAATGCGTAGCTCTCATGCTTCCATGAGCGTTATCGGTGCCGGCTCGTACGGCACCGCCCTGGCCATTACGCTGGCTCGCAATGGCCACGAGGTGGTGCTGTGGGGGCACAACCCGCAGCGCCAGGCACAGCTGCAGGCCGATCGCTGTAATACCGCTTTTCTTCCCGATGTGCCTTTCCCTGATACCCTGCTGATAGAAGCCGACCTGGCGAATGCGATTGCTGCCAGCCGTGATTTGTTAGTGGTGGTTCCCAGCCATGTATTTGGTGACGTTTTGCAGCAGATCAAACCATATCTGCGTGCGGACTCCCGTCTGGTATGGGCGACAAAAGGCCTGGAGAAAGAAACCGGCCGCCTGTTGCAGGATGTGGCGCGCGAGATCCTCGGTGATACGATTCCGCTCGCGGTGATTTCCGGCCCGACATTTGCCAAAGAGCTGGCTGCAGGTATGCCAACGGCGATTGCGCTGGCGGCGACCAACAGCGCGTTCGCCGATGAGTTACAGCAGCTTCTGCACTGTGGTAAAAGCTTCCGGGTATATAATAATCCTGATTTTGTCGGCGTTCAGCTCGGCGGAGCGGTGAAAAACGTTATCGCTATCGGAGCGGGAATGTCAGACGGTATCGGCTTTGGTGCTAATGCCCGTACCGCGCTGATCACCCGAGGCCTGGCTGAGATGAGCCGACTGGGCGCGGCGCTGGGAGCCGATCCGACGACATTTATGGGAATGGCTGGTCTCGGCGACCTGGTGCTGACCTGTACCGATAATCAGTCGCGCAACCGCCGTTTCGGCATGATGCTGGGCCAGGGCGCTGATGTTGAGGCCGCACAGCACACTATCGGTCAGGTAGTGGAAGGTTTCCGCAACACCAAAGAAGTAAAAGCGCTGGCAGCGCGCTTCGGCGTTGAAATGCCGATCACCGAGCAGATTTATCAGGTACTTTACTGCGGTAAAAATGCGCGTGAGGCGGCGTTAAGCCTGCTGGGACGTACCAGAAAAGATGAGAACAGCGGTAGCTGAATCAGCGTTCATCATACCGTCGTCTGCTGGCGCCTTGAATGGGCGCCATTTTTAATGGGGAGTGAGTGATGTCGTGTGTAGAGCCTGAACTGATCTGGGATAACATCAAAACGGAAGCGCGTGCGCAGGCCGATTGTGAACCTATGTTGGCCAGTTTTTACCACGCGACCCTGCTTAAGCATGACGATCTCGGCAGCGCGTTGAGCTATATGCTGGCTAACAAGCTGGCAAATCCGATTATGCCGGCGATTGCGATCCGTGAAGTTATCCAGGATGCCTACAAGCACGATCCGTCGATGATCGTCTCTGCTGCCTGCGATATTCAGGCGGTGCGTCAGCGCGACCCGGCAGTCGATAAATATTCAACGCCGTTACTCTATCTGAAAGGCTTTCACGCGCTGCAGGCGCATCGTATTGGTCACTGGCTGTGGCATCAGGGCCGTCGCGCGCTGGCGGTATATCTGCAAAATGAAGTGTCCGTTTCGTTTGCCGTGGATATTCACCCGGCGGCGAAAATTGGTCGCGGTATCATGCTTGACCACGCCACGGGGATCGTTGTGGGTGAAACGGCGGTTATCGAAGACGATGTCTCTATCCTGCAATCGGTTACCCTCGGCGGTACCGGGAAAACCAGCGGCGATCGCCACCCGAAGATTCGCCAGGGGGTGATGATTGGGGCGGGCGCGAAGATCCTCGGTAATATTGAGGTCGGCCAGGGGGCGAAGATCGGTGCAGGTTCGGTTGTGCTGCAACCGGTGCCGCCGCATACTACCGCAGCCGGCGTTCCGGCGCGCATTGTCGGCAAGCCAAACAGTGACATGCCTTCAATGGATATGGATCAGCACTTTAACGGCATGGTGCCGGGCTTCGAGTTCGGCGACGGGATCTGACCGGGCCCATACCTTAGCTTCTCAGCAGTGCACCCGCATAGCCCAGCTGACGCCACGCTTCATACACCACCACTGATACCGCATTTGACAGGTTCATGCTGCGGCTGTCTGCCATCATCGGGATGCGAATTTTTTGCTGTGCGGGCAGGGCATCAAGAATGTGGGCTGGCAGGCCACGCGTTTCCGGACCAAACAGCAGATAGTCGCCATCCTGATAGCTGACCGCGCTGTGGGCAGGGGTTCCCTTTGTTGTCAGCGCAAACAGGCGCTCGGGGGCTTCTGAGGTGACAAACGCCT